>CAIVVZ010000509.1 GCA_903909505.1 uncultured Desulfobacteraceae bacterium | reverse complement strand
TGGATAAAGGAGACGCTACAGGTGCTGAACGACAGGCCCATACCATCAAGGGCGCGTCGGCCAACATGGGAGGAGAGCAACTGTGCGCAGTGGCTTTCGAGATGGAGAAAGCTGCTAATGCCGACGACCTGGATGCAGCCAGGTGGTACATGCCTGAACTGGAAGCACAATTTGCCCAGTTGAATCAAGCGATGACAAAAGAACCGTGAACTACCGCGAAAGGAAAGGCAATGATGAGAATTCTGATCGCAGAGGATGATCTAACCTCCCGCCTCATGCTTCAGGCGGTGCTGGGTAAGTTTGATTATGATGTCAGCATCGCCAAGGATGGTGAAGAGGCATGGAAAATCTTGCAGCAGCCGGATGCACCCAGGCTTGTCGTTTTGGATCGAATAATGCCAGGCATGGACGGCCTCACCCTTTGCAGGAACCTGCGTGCTCAGCACCATCCCGAACCCTTCTACATACTTCTCTTGACTTCAAAAGCAGAATCTAACGATATTGTTCAGGGACTTGAAGCCGGGGCGGACGATTATATCGCAAAGCCTTATGATAATGCGGAACTGCTCGCCCGGATTGGCGTGGGCAGGCGCGTTCTGAAACTGCAGGCTGAAGTTGCCGCGCGCCAGAAACTTCAGGGAGTGATCGAGATGGCCGGAGCTATCTGCCACGAACTGAACCAGCCGCTTTATGTTGTTTCTGGTTACTCTGAAATGCTACTGGAAGATTTGGATGAGAATGATCCCCATGCCGAAACAATAAGGACCATCAAAACGGCGGTTGACAAGATCGGGGATCTTACCCGAAAAATCATGCACATTACCCAGTACCGAATCAAGGACTATCTCGGGGGACGACACACCATCATAGATATCAAAAAATCGTCCTCTTCTTGAACCGCCTGAAATGAATAGCACACTAATAAAAGCAAACCCATCCTACATGGACGTTTCCGTAATCCTTATGGGCACCTATGAATCGGATGAGAATATCAAAAAGGGCATGGCTGCCGGCGCCTTTGCCTGTATTGACAAAGGCGAGGCAAAGTCAAATCTGATTCCTGCCGTGGAAAAACTCTTTAATAAATCCTCTGAACACCCGGCAGGAATCAGAATTCTTGTGGTGGATGAATCAAAAGGCCGTTCTTATGCTTTGTTATCCTATTTTTGACTTTTAGGCGGACCAGAAATATTAAAGATACTGAAAGTAGCCTCAGATATTATCGAACTTTCAAGGAGATAACAATGCATAAGAGAGAGGCTTTGCTTGCTTGGGTTATCCTCTTAGTGGCGCTCTTTACAGTGGGAGTGATTTCGGGACACATCACTACTCCGTGCCGCGCTCAAACGCTCTCAGAGACTTCAACACCTGCACCGTTGGAACATAAAATCCTCTTTCTCAGGTCTTACGAGTACGGTCGGCAAGGACCGGAGATTTACAACTCGAAATTCTTTTCTGTACTGCTTGACGCAGGAATGGACTCTGAAGATGTCATGCTCGAATACCTCGACCTGAATCGCAATCGAGATACGGCGTTTCGCACAAAGAAGAGAGAACTGATTCTCCATCAATATTTGGGGAAACAAATAGATTTGATTGTTGCCGTTGAACAACCGGCCCTGATTTTCCTGTTGGAAGAGCTCAAAGACTTGGCGCCTGGAGTACCAGTTATGGCGATCAACGCAACAGTACCTACGGATCGCCCCACAAGCGGTCACCGCTTTCTGCAAAAAACCGTTAACCTGGATTTCAAGGGTACTCTCGAACACGCACTGGAACTGTTTCCCAACACCCGTAGGGTCGTAGTCGTTACGGGTGCTGCCGAACAAGACTTGGTTGTAAAAACCGAATCACAGGCAACGGCCGATCTCTGGAAGGATAAGCTTGAGTTCGAGTATACCGACCACATGTCCATGGCCGAGATCCAGAGACGGGTTGCCAATCTACCGCACCAAACCATTGTACTCTATCGAGCCATCAATAGTGATAGAACCGGGCAGATCTTCGTGCCCTACAACGCTCTTCTTGAGATCACGAAAGTGGCCAATGCGCCGGTTTTCGGCCTATACGACAATTACGTTGGGGCCACCGGTGTCGTTGGCGGGTCGGTGTATCACATCACGCAGGAAGCGGAACGTGCGGCACGCATTGCACTGGCGATCATGGAAGGTGGCTTGCATCTGAGCGAGCCGCTGAAAACGCTTCCTTCGGAAGGTGTTCCGATGTTTGACTGGCAGCAAATCAACCGCTGGGGCGGAGACGAATCCCGGTTGCCTACGGACAGCATTTTTGTCAAACGTCCATCCACCTTATGGGAACAATATCAGGCAATCGTCATCAGCATAGCTATTGTGTTTCTTGTAATGGCAGCTCTCATTGCCTCGTTGTTCATCCAGAATCGCCGACGAAAAGTTGCCGAAACCTTGGCATGGGATAGTGAAGAGCATTTCCGAAAAACTTTCGAACAGGCAGCCATGGGCATGTCGATCCTTTCACCTTCCGGAGTCTGGTTGCAGATCAATCAGCGCCTTTGCGAAATCCTCGGCTATTCGCGAGACGAATTGATAAAGCTCGACTACCGGGATATCACACTTCCCGAGCACATAGGTAAGGACGTTGAGCGCGTTCGTCAAATGGTGGCCGGGGTCAGAAACGCCGATTCCTGGGAAAAGCGATACATTCGTAAGGACGGGCAGCTGATCTGGGTGCGGATCACAACCTCCCTCACACGCTCCGAAGACGGCATACCGCAATACTTTGTCACCGTTACCGAGGATATCACGGAACAGGTTCGTCAAAGGCAGCAAATCACGCTATTGAACCGGCTTTACAATGTTCTCAGCGAGGTAAGTCAAGCAGTGGTGAGGGCGACATCTCCTCAGCTTTTTCTTGAGGAATCGTGCCGCGTGATTGTCGAAGAGGGCGGTCTGATGCTGTCCTGGATTGGTTACGTTGAAAAGGAGTCCAACAGGGTAGTACCAACGGCGTTCTCGGGCATAGCCGAGGAGTATGCACGTGGTATCACGGTATATGCCGATGACCGGCCCGATGGCCGGGGGCCCACAGGGCGCTCCATTCGGGAAGGACGCCCCATCGTATACAATGACTTTCTGCATACCGAGCTTGCCAGACCCTGGCGCGAGCGCGCCGCCGGCTTCGGGATAAAATCCGTTGCAGCATTTCCCATCGTATCGGAAGGATGTGTATGGGGGGCATTGACTGTCTATTCCGACGATGTCGATTTTTTCAGTGAACCAGACACCAAATTATTGGAAAAGGTAGCCGGGGAGATCGGGTTTGCCCTCGAGGCCATGGGGAGGATGCTTCAACGCGAAAAGGCGGTGGCAGCCCTCAAGGAGAGTGAAGACCAGTACCGGACCTTGTATGAAAACATGGCCCAAGGGGGATTCTATCAACTTGCCGACGGCTCCCTTCTTAACCCTAATGCTGCCGCTCTCAGGATTTTTGGACTGACCCGTGAGGAATTCCAGCAAAGGTCTTCCTTGGACTCGGCTTGGGATATTATCCACGAAGACGATTCACCATTTCCAGGTGAGGAGCACCCATCAACGATTGCCTTGAAAACGGGGAGGCCTATCAAGGATGTGGTAGCTGGAATCTTCAATCCCCAGACCCAAGGTCGCGTGTGGGTCGTCATCAATGCGATTCCGCAGTTTCGTAACGGAGAAGAGAGCTCATACCGGGTGTTTGTGACCCTCCATGACATTACTTCCCTCAAAAACGCGGAAAAAGATCAGGAGGCGGCAGTCGAGTTTCTTGGCCTCATAAACATGAGCAAAACCCAAAAAGGATTGATCGGGGAAGCAATAAATTTCTTTCAGCGTGAGACCGGTTGTGAAGCAGTCGGCATCAGGCTGAAAGACGGCGACGATTATCCCTATTTTGAGACGCGTGGGTTTTCGAAATCATTTGTCCTAACTGAGAATCGGCTTTGTGCTCGGGATCTCAAGGGGGATCTGATCCGTGACGGTTCGGGCAACCCGGTTTTGGAGTGCATGTGCGGGAATGTAATTTTCGGACGATTCGACCCGTCAAAGCCATTTTTCACATTATGCGGGAGCTTTTGGACCAACAGTACAACGGAGCTTCTGGCAAGCACCACCGAAGCGGACCGGCAGAGCCGAACGCGCAATCGGTGCAACGGTGAAGGCTATGAGTCGGTTGCGTTGATTGCCCTGCGTTCCGGCGATGAGCC
The DNA here is from genome assembly GCA_903909505.1 of uncultured Desulfobacteraceae bacterium. GTDB lineage: Bacteria > Desulfobacterota > Desulfobacteria > Desulfobacterales > Desulfatirhabdiaceae > RAAP-1. The sequence goes on along the minus strand of CAIVVZ010000509.1, from coordinate 31,414 downwards.
GTTAGGTCTCTTGCAATTGAATGACTCCAGAAAAGGTTGTTTCACTATTGAAGCGGTGACCCGCTGGGAGAGACTGTCTGGTTATCTGGCAGTGGCTTTATCAAAATTCAAGGCTGAGGAAGCGACCGAGGTTCTCAGGCACCAAAACGAGCTTATTTTGAACTCTGCAGGGGAAGGAATCTTAGGAATTGATGCTGAGGGGAGACATGTATTTGCCAATCCCAGTGCAGCAAGCATGTTGGGGTATGGCGTTCATGAACTCATCGGAAAAAACGGCCATCAGATCTATCACCATCCGAAAGAAAGCGGCCAAACATGCCCTGAAGAAGAATGCACGATCTGCCGGGCTTTAAGAAACGGGATATCCTGTCCACTTACGGAAGAAGTGTTTTGTAGAAAAGACGGCACATACTTTCCTGTGAGAATCAGCAGTGCACCCATTATTGAAAGTGGCCGGATTCAGGGATCGGTCGTTACATTTCTCGATATCACTCAACACCGAAAGATAGAAAATGAAAAGGAGGCGCTGCAAGCTCAACTTATACAGGTTCAAAAAATGGAAGCCATTGGGGTTCTTGCCGGTGGTATTGCCCATGATTTGAATAACATTTTGTTTCCCATTACTGGACTAACGGAAATGCTTCTGGATGAAATTGCGCCGGAAGATTACGCACATGAAAGTCTTGAACAGATTTACAAATCCGCTCTTCGCGGCAGCGACCTGGTCAAACAGATCCTGGCATTCAGCCGTCAGTCCAACCCCAAAAAGCTGCCGATACGAATTCAGCCGATTCTTAAAGAAATGTTGAAACTGCTCCGTTCGACCATACCAATGAATATTGAACTTACCAGCTGTATTGACACAGATTGCGGGATGGTCTCAGCAGATCCAACACAGGTACACCAAATTCTGATGAATCTGATAACCAACGCCTACCATGCGGTTGAAGAAAATAGCGGGGCGATTCATGTGGGGTTGGAATCGGTACAAATCGACACTGATCAATCATCTGCTCAAAAGTTGCCATCCGGTAAATATGCCTGTATTTTTGTTTCCGATACGGGGACTGGAATTGATTCAGCGATGATCGATAAAATTTTCACCCCCTATTTTACCACCAAACAACAGGGTAAAGGGACGGGGCTTGGACTTTCAGTGGTGCATGGTATCGTCAAAGAGCACGGCGGAGATATTCAGGTTTCCAGCGTGGTAGGCAAAGGAACTCTGTTTAAGGTTTTCCTGCCGCTATTAGAAGATGTCTTAGAGAAAACCGATAAGACACTTACCCAGCGATATTCAACTGGTTCCGAAAAGATTTTATTGGTCGATGATGAAGCGCCAATTGTGCAACTGGAAAAGATGATGCTTGAGAGGCTGGGTTATCAAGTAACGATCCAAACGGGCAGTTTGGACGCATTGAATGCTTTTAAAGCCAATCCTGGAAATTTTGATTTGGTGATCAGTGACCGAGGCATGCCGAACATGACCGGAGAGCAGCTTTGCAAGGAACTGATATCGATCAAACCCGGAATTCCGATTATTCTATGCACAGGTTTCAGCGATGAAGATGATGAACAACGCGCCAGGGTCATGGGAATAAAAGGGTTTCTTAAAAAACCCGTTGCAATGGGAGACATGGCAGAAACTGTCAGAAAAGTGCTGGATGAGACAAAAGGCTCCTCTCATGCTTAGTTATCGTTTGAACCTGGCTCTGGTTCAACGTTGAGAGGGAAATGCGAAAGCATAGATACAAGAAAGCATAATTCGAAAAAATAAAGAAAATGCAGGTGATGATAATTTCTAATAAATCGCTATATCTTTTCCTGGCGGAGGGATCTAACGCATGAATAAAAGACGTTTATTTTATTTATTACCGTTGATTCTTCTGCTGACCGTTGTTGTTGCAGGCTGGTTTGCAACGGATTATCTTGGCAATAAATCCAGGCAGGAAATCATCAGAGAAAGTCAAGCTTCAGTATTTACTCTGTCCATTTATGTTTCTACTACAATAAATGTAATTGAAAATGCCGTTAAGGCATTATCCGATTCTCCATGGATCGCTCCAGCGCTGCTGTCTAAAGGGGAAAAGGATATAGAACAAGCCAATAGCGTGCTGGACAGATACAGCTCCAACTTCTCTTCCATTTCATACCTGATGGATGCTGTCGGCATAACAGTGGCCTCATCCAACCGTAACGATCCGGACAGCTTAGTAGGGAACTCCTATGGTTTCCGTCCTTATTTTCAGGAAGCGAGTAAAGGTCAAGCCAGTCATTATTTTGCGATGGGTATTACCACCGGAAAGAGGGGCTTCTATGCAAGCTATCCGGTTAAGAATCATTCAGGTGAGGTGATTGGGGTGGTCACAATGAAAAAGGATATTGACGAGATTGAGAGCTTTTTCAGCAAATACCCCTTTTGCTTTCTCATCAACCCTGACGGCATTGTTTTCCTTTCCAGCACACCAGCAATGGTTACAAATAGTCTTTGGCCCCTGGACAAAGCTGTACGGGAAGCGTTAATTGCTTCTCGTCAATTTGGCAATAACCTCTCCGAAGCCGTTATTAAAAAGGAAATTATCGATGGCACGGATGTCGTTTTAGAAAAAAATAATTATTTCGTTTCCAGAAAGGTGATTGACAGCGACGGTTGGTCTATCGTGCTTCTGACTCCGACAGATCGTATCAGGCATTACCGATTGATCGGCGTTCTGTCAACGATTTCAGTAAGCTTTTTAATTATGGTCTTTTCTGGCATTATCTATATCACGGACCGATCCAAAGAGACCTTGCGGCAGAGTGAAGAGAGCAAGCGCCTGTTACTTCGTGCAGTCGGAGATGGTATATTCGGAGTCGATACCACGGGGCATGTGACCTTTATTAACCCCGCTGCCCTGCGCATGCTTGGATTTGCCGAAGAAGAGATGTTACACCAAAACGAGCACAGACTGATCCACCATTCCCACGAGGACGGCTCTGTCTTCCCGGTTGAAGACTGCCCTATGTCCGCTACCTTCACCCATGCCGCCGATAGCCATGTGACGAATGAAGTGCTATGGCGCAAGGATGGCAGCAGTTTTCCCGTGGAGTATTCCAGCATGCCTATCACCAAGGACGGCAAGGTCATGGGTGCGGTAGTGAGATTTACGGATATCACCAAGCGTAAACAGGCGGAGGAGGCACTACTTTCCGAAAATAAAATTATCGATGCCATACTGGATAGTGCTCCGGGCATAATTTATCTCTACAATGACCAAGCCAAATTGGTGAGGTGGAATAAAAAACATGAACAGATGACGGGATATTCATCAGAAGAATTGTACGGCAAGGACGTGTTGGATTGGTTTAAAGGGGATGAGAATAGTCTATCGGCTGTAACAAATGGTTTAAAAAACACATTAGAAAATGGATTCGGGGAAGCGGAGGCGGATCTACAGCGAAAAGACGGCTCAATAATGCCCATGTACTTTACAGCCTGCCCATTAACCATGGATGACAAACCATATTTCGTAGGAATCGGAATTGACATCAGCGTTAGAAAAAGCATTGACGAGGAGCGAACCCTTCTATCGTCGGTGGTCGAACAGGCCGAAGAAAATGTACTCATTACCGATGATAGACGAACGATCATCTATATCAATCCGGCGTTTGAACGTTCCAGCGGTTACAGTTGCGAAGAGCTTAAAGGACAAAAACTGAGATCACTGCGGAGCGAACAGCATGGTCCAGATTTTTACCACACGACAAAGAAAATCCTGGATCGCGGTGAAGTATGGATGGGTACTATCATTAACAAGGGCAAAAATGGGATGATATTTGAGATAGAGGGGACCATTTCCCCTATCAGAAATGCATCCGGCGCTATCACCCACTATGTTGCCGTCGGCCGCAACATGAGACGTTTCCGCAGACTGGAAAAAGAGCTTCAGCAGGCGCAGAAGTTGGATGCCCTGGGTACACTTGCCGGAGGGATCGCGCACGATTTCAACAACGTACTATCCGCAATCATGGGTTATATTGAATTAGAGCTTTCAGGTGCCAGCGAGGGGAGCAAGACGCGACATAGGATGGAACGTGCATTTTCAGCATGTTGTCGTGCTAGGGACCTGATAAAGCAAATACTTGCTTTCAGCCTTCAGAGCGCGCAACAACGCAAACCCATCGAAATAAGTCACATTATCCAAGACGCTATTAAAATGATCCGGGCAACGCTTCCGACAACGATCTATATAAATTTCACCCAAAAATCCGACGAATCGGTAATTCTTGGCGATCCTACGCAAATCCACCAGATCATTGTCAACCTTTGTACGAACGCTGCCCATGCCATGCGCGATAAGGGTGGCATTCTTGAGATTGGCCTATATAATGTCGAAATTGATGCCATTGAGGCTGCAGAGTATATTGATTTGCAGATCGGATCATATGTGCGGATAGTGGTTAGGGATACTGGCCAAGGAATGGATAGCAAAACACTTGAGCGGATCTTTGAGCCTTTTTTTACAACAAAAGGCCCTGGGGAAGGGTCAGGGATTGGACTATCTGTAGTTCATGGGATTGTCAAGAGTCACGGCGGAAGGATTGTCGCCTATAGCGAGCTCGGGAAAGGCAGTATCTTTGAGATATTCTTCCCAAGGACAGAAAGTGTATCGACGCCTGACGATAGTCCTAATGTTTTGCTTCCAACTGGAAGTGAAAGAATCCTTCTCGTTGATGACGAAGAAATGCTCGTCTCAGTGACAACGGATATGATGAAAATGCTTGGTTATGAGGTTGTTTCGGCCAATAGGAGCCTTGACGCGCTGGCACTCTTCCGGTCGCAGTGTAACCATTTTAACCTGGTCATCACTGATCTTACGATGCCGGAGATGACCGGCCTGGAACTGGCTGCTGAATTGCTACGTATCAGAATCGATATCCCGATTATTCTCTGCACGGGATTCACCAGCGGTGAGATTCGTGAAAAAGCCAAGTCCATAGGCATTCGTGAAATTATGATGAAACCTTATAATATTTCTGAGCTTTCACAAATAATCAGAAAAGTGCTGGATGAAGCAAAAGGCTCGACTACGGAGATAAAATGAACGATCAACATCGATCCTACAAAACGCACTCGTTTGGAGAAGAATTTCTTCCTTCTGTTCTGCCTGCTGCCAGTATAACCGCAGTAGGCTACTGCACAGCGGAAAAGGAAGCTTTCCCAGGCCCACATAAGATAATTGCTGCAATTCCAGCCAATTTTCATCTCAGCTATTGTTTGGACAGAAGTGGCAACCCGGTCGGCGTTGTATTGTTAACAAAGGATGGCATATATGATTCACATGTCTGAAAAACCAACATACGAAGAATTGCTAAAACGGGTTCTGGAATTTGAAAAAGCTAAACTCGAAAATAAGCGGAACTCTGAAGCACTTCACCGCAGCCAAGTGATGTTGGCACGGACAGAGCGCATTGCACATATTGGCAGTTGGGAATGGGATATCTCAACAGACAAGGTGACTTGGTCGGAAGAGTTGTTCCGTATTTTCCAGCTTGACCCCGACGAAAAAGTGCCCAGTTGGGCTGAACATTCGGCTTTGTATCATCCTGAAGACATGGAAAGTCTCCGTCATGCTGTCGAAGCATCCGTAGCCGATGGAACGCCTTATGAACTGGAACTCCGCGCTTTACGGAAAGACGGTGAAATCCGTGTGTGCCAGGCATGCGGATTTGCGTAAACGGGAGCAGACGGACGGGCCATGCGCCTTTTTGGTTCATTACAGGACATTACCGAGCAAAAGCGGGCGGAGGAGGCGCTGAAAGAAATTACGCAACGGCTGAAGCTTGCCGTATCATCTGCCAAATTGGGGATTTGGGACTGGGACCTTACCAGTAACAAAATGGTCTGGGATGACCGGATGCTTGAACTTTATGGTCTCACCAGAGAAACATTTCCGGGAGGAATCGAGGCGTGGCAGAATGGCCTGCATCTTGAAGACCGCGATAAGACCATTGAAGAATGTCAGGCTGCGTTAAGAGGCGAAAAAGAGTGGGATACGGATTTCAGGGTATTGCATCCAGACGGAACGATAAAGCACATAAAGGCCAATGGTATGGTTATCCGGGATTCTGCGGGAACCCCAGTTCGCATGCTTGGTATAAACTTTGATATCACCGAGCGCAAACTGGCCGAAAAAGCATTGCAGGAATCCAATGAGTTGTTAACACTGTTTGTACGTCACTCACCAGTTTACTGCTATATCAAGGAAGTGAATTCCACACGGAGCGTTGTGTTGTGCAATGACAACGATGAAAAGCTCGCAACGGCCATGGGAGTAAAAGGGTTTCTCATGAAGCCGGTGGCGATAGGTGATCTGGCCGAAATGGTCAGAAAAGTGCTGGATGAAGTTACCAACTGAGTGCCGACGTAAGCGTCCAAGCGTCCGGGCAGGCGGATGTCGTTTCCCTGACGTGAAGGCAATTAAAGGATGAACTCAATGGCTGAGAAACCGACTTATGAAGCTTTAGAGCAGAGAATAGCAATGTTGGAGAATGAATCGGCTCATCGGAAGCGTTTTGAAGAGATCAATCATACACTGTTCAAAATATCCGCGGCCGTCAGCACGGCATCCAGTCTGGACGAATTATTCCCAACGATTCATCTGGCGCTGGGTTCCATCATCGACACAACCAATTTTTTTATTGCAATATATGATGAAAAGAAAGACAGCGTCACGTTTCCTTACCGAGTTGATTCCGTAGATGAGTGCTATCCCCCGGTTATTGAAGTCAGCAGATCGGCCTCACTAACAGCGGAGGTCATCCGAACCGGACGCCCTGTTTTTATGACCAAAGCAGAAAGATTGCCCATTCTGTCCGGAAGCAGTTTGATAAAACCTGGCTGCACCCCCGCTGAAACCTGGATGGGTGCCCCCTTGAAAGCCCGGGATGAGATCATCGGCGTCATGGCGGTACAAAGTTATCATGACCCGATGTGCTATGATAAAACCGACATGGATATCATGGTTTCTGTTGCCGACCAGGTGGCCATTGCTATTGAGCGCAAGCGGGCGGAGGAGGCTCTGCGGGAGAGCGAGGCAAGATTCCGGCAGATTTACGTGCATATGCCTATCGGGGTAGCTCGCATTTCCCTGGAGTTTCGAATCGAAAGCGCAAACGATGCTTATTGCCGCATGCTCGGTTACCGTGAAGAGGAGTTGATCGGCAAGCACCTTCGGGATATCACCCATCCTGACGTCATCGAGAATAACATCGAAAAGCATCAACAGCTTGGCACAGGCAAGATCGACCATTTCTGCATGGAGAAACAGTTTATCGATAAAACCGGGCACACGGTTTATGGGTTGCTTAGCGCCGGTCTGATCCGTGACGCTGACGGCAACCCGCTCTATTTTCTGGGAAGCGTTGCGGACATCACCGAGCGCATAAATTTGGAAGAGGAACGCCGACAATTGGAATGGCGGGGACTGCAGTTGCAAAAGGCTGAAAGTCTGGGACGTATGGCCGGAGCTGTCGCCCACAATTTTAATAACCTACTTCAGGTCGTCATAGGGAACCTGGAAATGGCCATGGACGATCTGCCCTTGGGTTCGGAGACCTTGTCGGAAGCGCTGAAGGCAGCCCGCAATGCTGCAGATGTAGCCGGTCTGATGCTGGCCTACCAGGGACAAACGCCCGGCAAATATGAACTCTTGGACTTGTCTGCAGTTTGCCGTCAAAACCTGACCCTGCTTCAGATCACTGCCTTGAAAGGCGTGAAAATCAAGGCCGAACTTCCCGCTTCCGGTCCGGTCATTCGTGGCAATACAGGCCAGATACAGCAGGTTCTGACCAACCTGGTCAACAATGCTTGGGAGGCCGATAACGAGAGCCGAGAAACCATTGGCTTGGCCGTAAAAATGGTTTCTATTGCGGAGATTCCCGACTCCAAACGATTTCCCATCAACTGGCAGCCGAAGGAGGTTCCTTATGCATGTCTGGAAGTTACTGATGCTGGCTCCGGGATTGCAGATAAGGATATCGAGAAACTCTTCGATCCTTTTTTTACCACAAAATTCATCGGCCGAGGTATGGGACTGTCCGTAGTACTGGGGATTGTACAAGCGCATGGCGGTGGAGTCACGGTAGAGAGTGAACCGGGACGGGGAAGTACCTTTCGGGTCTTTTTACCGGTATCAACTGAGGAACTCCCTTGCCGGCATGACTTGACTGCCATGCCAGAAGCGCAACAGACTGGTAAAACAGATAAAACATCCATAATTGAAGACGGCGGAACGGTGCTTTTGATCGAAGACGAGGAGCAGGTCCGCAACATGGCCAAAATGATGCTCACTCGCATTGGATATAAGGTACTTGAAGCAAAAGATGGCGTTGAGGCCGTGGAGGTATTCAAGCAGCATCAGGATAAGATCCGCTTCGTTCTCTCCGATTTAACGATGCCGCGCATGGACGGCTGGGAAACACTGGCTGCTCTGCGCAAACTGTCGCCGGATATCCCGGTGATCCTGTCCAGCGGCTACGACGAGGCACAGGTTATGGCAGGCGAACATCCTGAATGCCCTAATGCATTCCTGGGCAAGCCATATCAGCGCAAGGGGCTTAGCGACACGATCAATCGTGTGATGGCGAACAAGAAATAGTGTTTCATGCGTTGATATCGCCGAACATACAGGTTTTCACGGTTTTTTATGGATAACAAAAATGTCCGAATCAAAACCATTTGTGTTATTAACATTCCAGACATGTTCTTTATTTTTAAGACATGAAGTTATGGTGACGATGAATAAAAATAATATTATTACGCTTATTCGGGCGTGGGGGATTCTATTCCTTGTCGGGTTTGGTGCAATTTTTGTCACTATCGATATTATCCGATCTTATAGTGATTTAAGTTCTCGGGCAAAACAAATTCGCGCTGATTACATCGACCATCAGAAAGAAACAATAAAACAGGAGGTCATTCGTGTTGTCGATCTGATTCGTAATGAAAAGGCGCAAAGTGAGGGGTTGACCCGGAGGAAGATCAAATCGAGGATTGATGAGGCTTATTCTATTGCTCAAAATATTTATCAACAGAACCAGGCCACCGCAAGTAAGGCCGAAATTCAAAAAATGATCATGGATGCGTTGAGACCCATCCGATTTGAAAACGGAAGCGGCTACTATTTCGCGACTCGCATGGATGGCGTTGAGATGCTATTTGCCGATAAACCTGAAATGGAAGGTTTAAATCTGCTTGAAACACAGGATACACATGGCAAATATGTCATCGAAGATATGATTGAAATAGCTAAGCAATCCGGCGAAGGCTTTTATGAATACCAGTGGACAAAGCCGGCGTCGGCAGGAAAAGACTTTAAGAAAATATCTTATATCAAGCGGTTTGAGCCGTATGACTTTTTTATCGGCACGGGTTTGTATGTTGATGATGTTGAAAATGGAATTAAGGAAGACCTTCTCTCGACTATCAGCAGAATTAGATTTGGAATAGAAGGATATCTTTTTGTTAACAATTTAAATGGGGATGCGTTGGTTTCAAATGGAAAGATGTTTTCTGGAACAAAAAAGCTATGGGAAGTTTTCAATGACGATCCTGAAAAAATGAAAGATATTTTTGAAAAGGAGCAGATTGCGGCTCTAAAACCAGAAGGGGATTACATTTATTATTCCTGGATGAAATTGACCAACTCGGACAAAAAATCGCCAAAAACATCTTTTGTTTACGGGATGCCGGATTTACAATGGCTTGTTGGTGCCGGAGTATACCTTGATGACATAGAAACGGATGTTGCTTTGATGCAAGCCGAATTAACCAACCAGATAAAAGCGAAAATAGTTCAATATGTCCTGATAGTTGTGGGAATCTGTGGACTTTTGCTGTTTTTTTTAAATTTGTTGAACCGAAGACTCAAGAAGGATATCAATTTTTTTATCTCATATTTTGGAAGGACTGCACACTCTGATCAAGAAATCGACCGACACGAGATTAGATTTGCTGAGTTTGACCAGATTGCTGAATATGCTAACAAGATGCTCGCCGAACGAAAGCAGGCGGAAACGGATTTGGTATCGAGCGAAAACAAATTGCGTGCCACCCTTGATGCGACTCCTTTCCCAACGGCAGTTGTAGATTTGCACGATGACAAGATATATTTCTGGAGCCGTAGCGCTCTTACGCTTTTTGGACATACTGCGCCCACGGCACAGAAGTGGTATGAGATTGCCTACCCTGATCCGGATTACAGGCGAGAAGTGATTGAAAGATGGAAACCTTTTCTGGAAATAGCCCGCGAATCCGGCCAGCCCGTTAATACTGGTGAATACCGGATTACCTGCAAAGATGGTTCCGTTCGCATTTGCGAACTCTATGCGACATTTCTTCCTGGCAATCTTATCGTTACATTCAACGACATCACCGAACAAAAAAAGATACAGGAACAGTTTATCCAGGTCCAAAAGATGGAATCGGCGGGCCGACTGGCGGGCGGGGTGGCTCATGATTTCAACAATATGCTGGGAATTATCCTCGGCTATGCGGAGTTGACCCTTGACCAGGTAGAACAGACCGATCCGCTTCATGCCAATCTACAGGAAATCCGTAAGGCGGCCAATCGCTCCGCCGATCTTACCCGGCAACTGCTGGCCTTTGCCCGCAAGCAGACCATTGCCCTCAAGGTGCTCGACCTGAACGAAACTTTGGAAGGGATGTTAAAGATGCTGCGGCGGCTCATTGGCGAGAACATCGATCTTGCTTGGCTTCCTGGCAAAAACCTGTGGCCGGTCAAGCTGGACCCTTCCCAGATCGACCAGATACTGGCCAACCTTTGTGTCAATGCCAGGGATTCCATTGCGGATGCAGGCAAAGTCACTATCGAGACAGGTACTGTCTCTTTTGACGAAACCTATTGCGCCGATCACTTCGGCTTTGTCCCCGGCGATTATGTCATGCTGGCCGTAAGCGACAACGGCTGCGGCATGGACAAGGAACTACTGGGCAGCATTTTCGAACCATTTTTTTCCACAAAAGAGGTAGGCAAAGGCAGCGGCCTTGGGCTGGCTACAGTTTATGGTATTGTCAAACAGAACAGTGGCTTTATTAACGTTTACAGCGAACCGGATCAAGGAACGACATTTAAGATATACCTGCCCCGGCATGTGGAAACGGATGAATGGGAACAAAAAATGGTTTCATCGGGGGTAGCCGCCACGGGCAACGAAACCATCTTATTGGTGGAGGATGAAAAAGCAATCCTGACGATGACATCGATGATGCTTGAACGTCTTGGTTACACTGTTTTAACTGCCTCCACGCCGGACCAAGCCATTAGCATCAGCCAATCGTATTCCAGTCGGATTGATCTGCTCATGACTGACGTGGTTATGCCGGAGATGAGTGGTCGGAATCTTGCTGAAAAGCTGTTACAATTAAATCCGAATCTAAAATGCCTGTATATGTCGGGTTATACTGCCAACGTGATTGCCCACCATGGCGTATTGGATAAGGGGGTGCATTTTATTCACAAGCCGTTCTCAAAGCAGGACCTGGCAGCCAAGTTGCGGGAGGTGCTGGATGAGTCAAAAAGCTCCTCTCATGCATAGTTATCCATATTCTTGAGTTTTGGGTGGTCCGAAAATCTTAACCATACCAATCGTAACCTTAAAGATGACCAGACTCAACAATATGTGCAAGTAAGCATAACTCGAAAAGATCAATAAGACGTACGCGTTGACAATATCTGATAACCCGCCTTCGAGAAAGTAGGTCAATCCGATTCGGAGTGAAAACGGTTGGGAGAGACTCATAATGATAAGCAAGGATAACCGAACCTTTGACGCAGTTGAATTGCGCAGACAGGCCGAAGAAATCTTTCAGGAAAAAGCGCCTTTTTCACTTGAAAACCTCAAGACCCTGTCTCCCGAAGAAATTCAGAAGGTGCTTCATGAACTGCAGGTGCATCAGATCGAGTTGGAGATGCAGAACGAGGAATTGCGAACGGCGCAAGTTGAACTGGAATTCGTACGGACGCGCTATTTCGATCTTTATGACCTGGCGCCTGTAGGCTATTGTACCCTATCTGAAAAGGGGCTGATCCTGGAGGCCAACCTCACCATCGCTACACTGCTGGGCTTAGCCCGGAGCGCACTGGTCAAACAACCACTTTCCCGCTATATCTTTCCCGATGACCAGGACATTTACTACCTCCATCGCAAACAACTCCTTGAGACCGGAGGACATGACGCATCTGACCTGCGAATGGTGAAAAACGACGGAACGACATTCTGGGCGCATTTGTCATGTAGTACTGCACGGGATGCCGACAGTTCTCCTTTGTTCCGCATCGTGATAAGCGACATTACCAAACGCAAGTTTCAGGAGGATGAGCGTGATTTGACTGCACGATTGATTGTGCTGATCAATACGCCAGGCGATTTTCGCAAACGCATGTCGGAGCTGACCGTTTCCCTGCAAGGCTGGTCTGGATGTGAGGCCGTCGGTATCCGCCTGCAAGAAGGCGACGATTTTCCGTATTTCGAAACACGGGGATTCCCACCTTCATTTGTTGAAGCCGAAAAACACCTCTGCGCGTATGGCCCTGACGGTAAAATTCTGCGTGATGGAAAAGGCAGCCCCATACTTGAGTGCATGTGCGGCAACATCCTTTGCGGCCGCTTTGATGCCGCAAAGCCATTCTTTACTGCCCACGGAAGCTTCTGGTCCAACACCACCACGGCTCTTCTCGCCAGCACCACAGCAGCTGACCGTCAGGCACGTACTCGCAACCGGTGTAACGGCATGGGATACGAATCGGTGGCACTGATCCCCCTTCGTACGGGCGACCAAGTTTATGGTTTGCTTCAATTCAATGACCACCGCCCGAATCGTTTCAGCCCGGTTCTGATTGAACATTTTGAAAGAATGGCCGACAGCCTGGCCGTCACCCTGTCACGACGTCAGGCTGAAGATGCCCTGCGAGCCAGTGAGGAACGGTTCCGTGCGGTAGCATCCAGTATTCCCGGCGCAATCTACCAGTTTGTCAAACGTCCGGACGGCGTTTATGAGATTCCATTCATGAGCGAAGGAGCGGTTTCTCTCTTAGAACGACCTATATCGGAACTGCAAAATGCCTTGCTGTTATTTGAAGATGTACACCCCGATGATGTGGAAGGGATGTGGCCTTCCATCGCGGAATCCGCCAGTTCGCTAACCCAATGGGAACGTGAGTTCAGGATTGTTGGAAAAACAGGGACTATAAAATGGCTGCGCGGAGTTTCAAGCCCGAGTGCTTTGCCTGATGGGAGTATCTGCTGGAACGGTGTTTTGCTTGACATCACCAATCTCAAGCGGGCTGAGCAGGATTACAAGATGCTGTTCCGGGAGATGCTGGACGGCTTTGCCCTGCATGAGATCATCTGTGATGAGGCGGAAAATCCGGTTAATTACAGATTTCTGGCCGTCAACCCGGCTTTTGAGCGCATGACCGGTCTGAAGGCTGATGAAATAACGGGTAAGACCGCTTTGGAGATTCTGCCGGGCATTGAGCGTCACTGGATTGAAACTTATGGGAATGTGGCTCTTAGCGGCAACCCTATTTTCTTCGAGAACTACTCCGTCGATCTGAAGAAATATTTCCAGGTAACGGCCTTCAAACCTGCTCCCAAGCAGTTCGCCTCTATTTTCATTGATATTACAGAGCGCAAACAGGCAGAAGAGGCGCTTATAACCAAAACTCGCGTTCTTGAAAATGTTTTCGAGAGCTCACCGTACATCATGATGCTCGTGACAGAAGAGGGGCGGGTTACCGACATTAACCGTAAAGGTGTGCAGTTCACCGGCAGGAGCAAGGGCGAACTGCTCGGCCTGCTCGGAGGTGAAGTATTTGGATGCCTGAATTCATTCGATGGGCGGGGATGCGGTCAAAACGATGTGTGCGAATTCTGCCCCGTGCGAAGCCGGGTGATGCAAACTTTTGAAACGGGTGAACCGATCTATGAAGGCAGGGGACAGCTGGGTATCCTTTCAGACGGTGTCAGAGTCATGCTTGATATTCTCGTATCCACCACACTCGTACAATCTACAGAGGGCAGGCAGGTTCTTGTCACCATAGCGGATATCACCGACCGTGTGCAGGCCGAGGAGCAGAAAACCAGACTGGAAGTCAGGCTTCTGCAGGCACAGAAAATGGAAGCTATTGGATCTCTTGCCGGCGGCATTGCCCATGATCTGAACAATATATTATTCCCGATCAGCGGCCTTTCTGAGATGCTGCTGGATGAGATTCCACCGGACAACCCTGCACATGAAAGCATTGAACAAATCCATAAATCCGCTATTCGGGGCAGCGAGCTGGTCAAACAGATCCTTGCTTTCAGCCGTCAATCTAAGCCCCAGAAATTGCCCATCCGGATTCAGTCCGTTCTGAAAGAGGTATTGAAGTTGGTCCGGTCTACAATACCGGCAAATATCGAAATCAAAAGTCATATCAACGCTGACTGTGGTTTGGTATCAGCCGATCCCACGCAGGTGCACCAGATAGCCATGAACCTGATCACCAATGCGAATCATGCGGTTGAGGCAAAAGGCGGAGCAATTGATATTGAACTGAAAGAGAGGGTATTTGAAAAAGATGATCTGCATGACATATTGATGAAACCAGGCAAATACGCATGCATCACCATATCAGATACGGGAATCGGAATCGATCAGACCGTTATTGATAAAATATTCGATCCTTACTTTACTACAAAAGAGCAGGGAAAGGGCACGGGACTGGGGCTTTCAGTTGTCCATGGCATTGTGAAGGAACACGACGGGGATATACGGGTCTACAGCGAGATCGGCAAAGGAACTGCCTTTCATGTATATTTGCCCCTTCTTGAAGATGCCAGGAACATCAAGGCTGCCGCTGGTTCCAAAAAACATCCGACAGGTAGTGAAAGCATTCTGCTGGTAGATGATGAAGCGCCGATTGCTAAAATGTTGCAGATGATGCTCGAGAGGCTGGGTTATCAGGTAACTGTCCGGACGAGCAGCCCAGATGCCTTGGATACTTTTAGAGCCAACCCGTCAAAATTTGATCTGGTGATCAGCGATCGGGGCATGCCGAATATGACCGGGGAACAACTTGCCAGGGAATTGATTTCGATCAGGCCGGGGATTCCGATTATTCTATGCACGGGGTTCAGCGATGAAACCGATGAGAATCACGCCAGGACCATTGGTATCAAGGGGTTTTTAAAGAAGCCCGTGGCAACAGGGGATCTGGCCACAATGGTTAGAAAAGTGCTGGATGATGGTTCAACCAGCGCATTAACTTCCTCATTGATGGAACAAATCTGATGAACTTCAATTTCCTTGATCCGCGATCGCTCAAGACAAGGGTTACTCTATTCACGCTGGTTATTTTCCTGATTAGCATTTGGTCGTTGGCGTTCTACACCCAGCGCGTGCTGCGCGTGGATATACAACGCATGCTGAGCGACCAGCGGTTCTCGACGGTTTCTATTTTAGCCACAAAGATCAATCAAGAGCTGGATGACCGGTTGAAAGCGCTGGAAAAAATTGCTAGGGGAATTAGCCCGGCCATTCTGGACAATACGGTGGCATTGCAGACATTTCTGGAGCAGCGCCTTCTTATCTATAGTTTGTTCAATGGCGGCGCTTTCATCACCGGGATTGACGGCATTGCAACTGCCTCTATTCCGCTCTTGGCAGAACGGCTCGGCATTAATTTCGTGGATAGAGATTACATAGCGACCGTGCTCAAGGAGGGAAAATCGACAATCGGCAGGACGGTAATGGGCAGGGTGCTGCATTCTCCGGTTTTTGTCATCGCCACGCCCATTCGAGATGTTCGATCTAAAGTGATTGGCGTACTGGCGGGAGTGACCGACCTGGGTAAACCCAATTTTCTGGGCAACATTATGGAAGGCCATTATGGCAAGACCGGCGGTTATGTCCTTATTGAACCGCAGAGCAGAATGATTATCACCGCCACAGATAAATCCCGCATTATGACTCCGCTTCCCGAGCCCGGTATTAATCCGATGCTGGACCGGTACATGCAAGGCTACGAGGGGTCAGGGATTGTCGTTGATTCACGTGGTTTAGAAGTATTGTCTTCTGCGAAACAAATTCCAGTCGCAGGTTGGTTTCTCGTCGCAAGGGTGCCCACCGAAGAAGCATTTTCCCCAATACGTATCATGCAGCAGCGGATACTTCTGTTTGCGATATGCATGTCCCTGGTGGTGTGTGGTCTGACTTGGTGGATGTTAAGACGTCTGCTCTCACCGATGCCTGCTGCTATGACAATGCTATCCGCCCTGTCGGATTCAGATCAGCCCCCGCAGTCCTTGCCCATCACCAGTCAAGACGAAATTGGCGAGTTGATCAAAGGATTCAACCATCTATTGGAAACCCTGGCAAAACGGGAAGAGACTTTGCGGGAGAGTGAGGAAAAACACAGAATCTTGTTCGAAAGTGCCAATGACGGGATCTTTATTTACGACACGCAAGCGAAAATCCTGGCTGTTAATCCGATAGGCTGCGAACGCCTCGGGTACACCCATGAAGAGATGATGTCAATGACGATAGATCAGGTGGACATTCCTGAGCAAGCTAAGCACTTCCCGGATCGGACAGCCCAGTTGATGAAGCAAGGCCATATCAAATTTGAAACCGTACATCAGCGTAAGGACGGTTTACACGTTCCAATTGATGTGAACACACGACTGATCACCTGGAATGGTCAACCGACGGTAATGAGTGTTTGTCGCGACATCACAGAGCGCAAACAGGCTGACGAACAAAAGGACGGGCTGGTTTCGGAACTTCAAAAGGCGTTATCTGAAGTTAAAACCCTTAGCGGGCTTTTGCCTATTTGCTCATATTGCAGAATAATTCGTGATGACCAAGGATACTGGAATCATCTTGAGGCTTACATACGGGATCATTCGGAAGCGACGTTCAGCCATGGTATCTGCCAGGAATGTGCCAAAAAATATTACCCCGAAATGAATCTCTATGATGAGTGAACGGAGTTGTGCATATTTTATCCGAAGGTTAGGTATTCACTAATTTGATTGGGAATATTCGTCAGATGGCTTTTTTGAGGAGAAACGATAATGACGGACAGCGCCAAAATTTCTGGGATACAATCTACAATGATAATGTTGAGGCTTAAAAATGAGACTAAAGCGTACCATACTATCCTGGAATCTTTGCCGTATTTTCGGGCGCTGATCGATCATAAGCTACCCCTGGAATGCTATGTGAATCAGCTCAGATCACTGGCCATTATCCATGGTGTCATGGAAAGCGAGATTGCGAATTCAGAAAACAAAATGGTTATGTCCGTGTGGGATGACGGACTGAGAAAGCTCCCGCTCATAGAATGCGATCTTAAGTTTTTCGAGCCACGCGTTATCCCGGATGCCACTGCTTCCGTAGAAGCCGCTCTTGTCATGACACAAAAAATACGCCTCAGGCAGGCTGAATTCCCAGTCACACTGCTTGGCTATCTGTATGTATTTGAAGGATCAACGCTGGGAAATAGCATTCATAAAACGGATATTTCGGCAGCGTTCCATTTGGATGGCCTGGAGGGTTGCCGCTATTATTCGAGCTATCTGGATCAAGTGCAGAGCAAATGGATGCAATTTGCCGAAAAAATGAACAGTGTGCTGAATGATCCGGCATGTCATGATGCTGTCATTGCAGCCGCGCATGAAGCGTTTTCAGGCTTAAACAATCTTTACAACACTCTGTATCCTTTGACCAAAAAAGAAAAAACTTTTCATGTGACCCGAATCAACCCGGAGGCCGGTAACCACCCCATACCCGAAGACGAAAGGGAAATTCAGGCAGCGCTCAATGCCAGTGACCGTGGATGGGCCGAGTTTCCCTACTATGAACAGCGTTATGGACAGCGAGGCAAGCGCTTTTCGGACAGTGATACTTGCTGGCTTGTGACGTTAACAAGCCTTGATCCGGAAAGCATGCAAATACAGATCGATTGGATAGGACGAATCCTTTCAACCCGTGGAATGCCGCTATTGATGTTGGAGTTTACGCTGAGAATTTTGTACGAGGAGCTGGCGATGTCGCTTCCTGATAAAACAGCAACCTATGAGAAGCTGCTGAGGGCGGCGACTATCCTGACTGAGACAAGGAATAAACTTATTCCCGAAAAATTATTTCAGTCTCTTTCCAGCGAATTTGAGCAGGCGGTTGGATCTGAAATGGCGGACAGGTATAAAAATACGGGCAAATTGTTGGTTTCATCTGTAGCAGATGAAAAAGGCGGGATTAAAGGAGCGGTTTGTGCTTTACAGGATTGGATGACGGACACCAGTCGCTTTCCAGAGCAATGGATTACCGCGATCAACAGCATTATCATTAAAGCAAGGCAAGTTTCCGCATAGACAAAGCATGCAACCAGCTCGACGGTGAACTGAATCATGATAAATGAAAACCTGTATCAAAACTATTTTGACGCATTGCTTGCCGGCAGACGTTCGGAATGCAAAGACTTTGTAAACGACTTACTGGACGCAAAGATCGACATCAAAGTGCTTTATTCCGATCTGTTTCAAAGAAGCTTATATAGCGTTGGTGAGCTATGGGAAAATAACCGAATTACGGTTGCCAACGAACATCTGGCAACCTCGATTACCGAAAGCCTG
Source organism: uncultured Desulfobacteraceae bacterium (assembly GCA_903909505.1). Taxonomy (GTDB): domain Bacteria; phylum Desulfobacterota; class Desulfobacteria; order Desulfobacterales; family Desulfatirhabdiaceae; genus RAAP-1. The sequence goes on along the minus strand of CAIVVZ010000509.1, from coordinate 12,733 downwards.
CTGAATCTGACTTATCCATTCATATTTGCTACCGAGCGTACTGGCCGTAAAGCAGTTATATCTTGCAGTGCCAATGAGTTTCACCAGGTGGGTGGAAAAATGGTCGCCGATGTTTTTGAACTCAATGGATGGGATGGGCACTTTCTTGGCCCGAATTCTCCGACTGAAGACATGGCTCAATTTATCCAGAATGTTCAACCGGACGTCGTGGGTCTTTCGCTGGCCATTTTGCCGAACATAGACCACTTGAAGCGGAGTATCGAAGTTGTGAGAGCCGATTTCCCCAAAATAGATCTGCTGGTTGGAGGTCAAGCATTCAGATGGGGGGGCATCGACACGATCAGGCGATACGCCGGCACCGAATATATTTCCTCTCTGAATGCGCTGGAAAAAATGCTTAAAGGGATGTGACATGGTCAAGGATCACGGGATAATAGACCGAGCTTATGAATATTTTGACCAAAAGGCGCCGGTATTGTTTTTCATCCTCTCAGCGGAAGGCTATATTGTTGATGCAAACCGATATGCAGAAACGATAACAGGTCGCAATTTAAATGGCGAGAACATCCAGAATTTGTTCGTAGATTTTACCGGAAAGTTCAATCTGGTATCTTTACTGCAAAATTCATCCGAGGAACATCTGCTGCACTTCATAACCTACTCAGGCATGCCACAAAGTTTCTATTTTTCATTTCAGCTAACGGATGATCACGTATTGGCTTTTGGCCGATCGGATACCAAAGAAAATGAAAACATGCGCAAAGAGGTGTTGTCGCTGAACCAGGAACTGAACAATCTGATGAGGCAGCTTCATCAACAGAATGCGCAATTACAGCGTCTCAACAAGGAACTGCGAAATAGCGCTGATCGATTTGATCAGTTGGCCGAGCAGAGCCGCACCATCACCTGGGAAGTTGACGCCAAAGGACTCTACACATTTATAAGCCATGCGTCCGGGGCGGTTCTGGGCTACCTCCCGGAAGAAATTGTGGGCAAGATGCACTTTTATGATCTGCATCCCGAATCCGGACGCGAGGCGTTCAGGACGGCTGCCTTTGCGGTCTTCGATCGAAAAGAGGCCTTCCAGAATTTCGAAAATGCCGTACAAACAAAGGATGGCCGTCTTATATGGGTCTCTACCAACGGCATTCCCCTGCTGGCCTCAGATGGAACACTGTATGGGTATCGCGGTAGCGACAAAGATATTACTGAGCGAAAGCAGGCTGAAGCTGAAAAGGCGGAGCTCGAAGTGCAGAACCGGCAACTTCAAAAAACCGAAAGTCTAGGACGCATGGCCGGCGCCATTGCCCACCATTTCAACAATCAGCTCTTTGCAGTGATGGGAAACCTGGAAATGGCCATGGATGAGCTGCCTTGTGGTGCTGACATTTCGGAGACATTGTCCGAGGCCCAGAAGGCGGCCCGCAAAGCAGCGGAGGTGAGCAGACTGATGCTGACCTATCTGGGGCAAACGCCAGGTAAGCATGAACCCATAGATTTGTCCGAAGCCTACCGTCAAAGCTTGACCCTTCTTCTGGTAGCAGCCCCGAAAGGCTTGATTCTAAATGCCGATTTCCCATCTTGCGGTCCGATTATAAATGCGGACGCAGGCCAAATGCAGCAGCTTCTTACCAACATAGTCACCAATGCCTGGGAGTCCATTGCTGACAATCGGGGAACCATTGGCCTGAGCGTCAAGATGGTTTCGCATGAGGATATTCCCACCTCAAAGCGCTTTCCCATCGACTGGCAGCTACAGGAAATCGACTATGCCTGCCTGGAGGTATCGGATACCGGCAGTGGGATCTCAAACAAGGATATCGAGAAGCTCTTTGATCCGTTTTTTACAACCAAATTCACTGGACGAGGACTGGGCTTGCCCGTTGTAATGGGAATTGTAAAAGCGCATGGAGGGGGAGTCACGGTAGAGAGTGAACCTGGACATGGAAGTATCTTTCGGATTTTTTTACCAGTATCAACTGAAAAACTTCCTCTCCGGCATGACCTGCCTGCCATGCCGGAAGCGCAACAGACTGTCGCAGCGGAAAAACTCTCCAAGATTGAAGGCGGAGGCACGGTACTTCTGATCGAAGACGAGGAGCCGGTGCGCAATATGGCCAAAAAGATGCTCACCCGCTTGGGATATAAAATACTTGAAGCAAAAGATGGTGCTGAAGCAGTGGATATATTTCAAAAGCATCAGGATGAGATCCTCTGCGTTCTCTCCGACTTGACGATGCCGCGTATGGACGGATGGGAAACACTGGCTGCTCTGCGCAAACTTTCACCGGGTATTCCGGTCATTCTTTCCAGCGGTTACGACGAGGCTAAGGTTATGGCGGAAGAACATACAGAAATTCAAAATGCATTCCTGGCTAAACCTTATCAGATTAAGGGGCTGAGGGAAACGATCAATCGAGTACTGACTGACCCGGCTGAAGATAATGGACAATTGAATAAAACGAATTAGGGTGGTATCAATCCGAAAAGAAATCATCTGATACGCCTGATATCAAAATGGTCAAAAAAGTAGGTGATCGATGAATTCCCCTATCTGGTTTACGCGAACAGCGCCATCTCGACGATTTTCCAGAAGGGGATTGACACCCAGCTCAAGGAAACCAATGTGTTTCTGATTCTGATGGGTTCCAGCATCGGGATGATGGAACAGGAGGTGTTATTCAGCAAAGCGCCGCTGTATGGGAGGCGTACGGCATCTCTTGAGGTCAGGGAAATGGAGTTTTCAGGCATGGAGGAGTTCTTCCCCGGATTGTCCTTGGAGCAACGGGTTGGGCTATATGCGATTTTCGGGGCGATACCCGCGTATCTGGAGCGGGTTAAACCGAACGAAACCGCGCTTGAAAATGCACGCTATCTTGACATCCTGCGTGCCCTCCGTCTGGTTGATAAAGAGATTCCGGTTACCGAGCGCTATCTGGACAAGAGCCGGATGGGGCTGTACCGCATTCATGATTACTATGTCTCGTTTTGGTTTCGTTCCGTTTTCCCCTTACGAGGAAGATTGGAACTGGGGAATATTGATTATGTCGCGGACAGGATTGCCCGGGATTTTGATCAACTGTTGGGAAGTGTTTACGAGAAAATATGCCGCGAACTCTGCAGGCAATTCATGACCGATGGCGTGATGCAGTTCAGCGCCTTGGGCAAATGGTGGAATCGCAGTGAAGAGATCGACCTTGTTGCTCTTGATGAAGAAGAATCCACAGCCTGGTTTGGCGAATGCAAATGGAGTGTCAACAAAGTAGGAATTGATATTTTCCGTTCCTTGAAAGAGAAAGCCGCCCAGGTGGAATGGCGCAACGAAAATCGTCACGACAAATTTATCCTTTTCAGCAGAAGCGGTTTTACGGATGAGATGCAGAAGCTTGCATCAGCAGATGGGGTGATGCTTGTACATGGCGATAAAATCAAGGGGGAAAAAAAGAATAACCGAAAGCAAGGAGACGGAAAATGGTCCAGGAAAATATCGTAACAAGCTCCTATGAATTCTTCGAGATATTAAGGATCTTATCGAACGGGGTGTCTTGATGAAAGACCCTTCTGGTGGCCGAAGCACTGGTTATCACCTGATCGAGAGGGTCGAGTGAGAAGGTATCGCATTTATGAAGGAAAGAAAATCATTATGAGGAATTTTCAGCTTCCCAGGGAGAGAATGATAATGATCAAGACGGTATTTTCCTCGACAATGGCCAAAGATAATATCATCGTCAATCTGATCGGTGCCTGTCCGGACGGGATCATCGGTGTGGACAGGCACGGTACTGTCGTGATTTTCAATGCCAAGGCGGCGGCATTGACCCGGCGCAAGTGCGAGGATGTTCTGGGTTGTCTGGATATAGGTCAAATATACGAAAGCCGCGAACAGGCCAGGCGGATCAAGGCAGCCATCTATGCTGAAGATTTCGGCGGTGTCGGCCGTCTCGATGGATTTGAAACCACTATTGTGGACATAGACAATAAGAGCATCCCCATACGTCTGTCGGCAGCCTTGATTATTGAAAACGGCAATGAGATGGGGAGCGTCGGGTTTTTCCATGATCTGACAAATCAGAAAATCATGGAGGAAAAACTCCATAAACTTTCCATTACCGATGGACTGACCAACCTGTTCAACCAGCGGCATTTCCATTCCTGCCTTGCCGATGAAATGGACCGGGTCAACCGCTATGGCAGTCCGTTGAGCCTGATCTGTTTTGACCTGGATAAATTCAAGGATTGCAATGACCGGCTCGGGCACCTGGAGGGTGACAATGTCCTTCGGCGGGTAGGAAATCTGCTCAATGATATCACCCGCCATTCGGATAAGAGCTTTCGATATGGTGGAGACGAGTTTTTCGTCCTGCTGCCCGAGACCAATTTGGACCAGGCGATGATTACCGGCGAAAAGATCCGCCGGATATTTAATGACGGCTGGCTGTATGAACCCGCCGAAACCGGCGTGCTTTCCCCGGTTACGTTAAGCATGGGGGTGGTTCAGCGAAAAGAGGAAACCTCGGGGGTGGCTTTGATGAAACGCGGCGATGTAGCCATGTATACCGCCAAAAATCAAGGTGGCGACAGGGTCGTTGCCGGTTGATGGAAATCTTTCGGGGTCTTCACTGCCGACGCCTGCACCCATTTTATATCAGGAAATGACCATGACTGAAAAACCAACCTACGAAGCGTTGGAAAAAAAAGTTCAGGAGTTGGAACAGGCTGAATTCGAGCGAAACAACGCCATGGTGTTGCTGAGAGAAAGCGAAGCGCGACATCGGATGAAACTGGACAACATCCTCTTGCCGGAGGGTGATGTGGGGGCGCTGGGGCTTGCCGATATCATGGATACGAAGTCGATTCAGTCCATGATGGACGATTTTTATAACCTTTCGCATATCGGTGTTGCCATCCTTGATCTTCACGGTAAAATCCTGGTCGCTACCGGCTGGCGGGATATCTGCACAAAATTTCATCGCATCCATCCCGAAACCTGCACCCACTGCCGGGAAAGCGATATTCATCTTTCCAATGGTGTGGAGCCGGGTACATTCAGGCTCTATCGCTGCAAAAACAATATGTGGGATATTGCCACGCCCATCACCGTGGGTGGTGAACGCATGGGCGATCTGTTTTTGGGACAGTTTTTATTTTCAGACGAATCGCCGGATATGGATATTTTCCGTTCACAGGCCCGCAAATATGGATTCAATGAAGAGGCATATTTTGAAGCACTTGAACGGGTGCCGCGCTGGAGCCGGGAAACAGTCAACACGGTCATGACCTTTTATGCCAAACTGGCCCACCTGATTTCAGAACTCGGGTTCGGCAATATCAAACTGGCCCGGACGCTGATGGAAAGGGACAATTTTCTCAATTCGCTGCTGGAGAGCGAGAACAGCCTCAGCACCACACTGAACTCCATCGGCGATGCGGTGATGGCAACCGACAGGGATGGCAATATCGTCCGCATGAATCCCGTTGCCGAACGGTTAACCGGCTGGAGTGAACGGGATGCAGCGTGCAACCCCCTGGAAACAGTATTCAGGATCATCAATGAAGTCACTCGTGAGACCGTTGAAAGCCCTGTTAAAAAGGTTCTGAAGGAAGGAGTGATTGTGGGGCTTGCCAATCATACCCTGCTGATCTCAAAAGAGGGGAAAGAAATCCCCATTGCCGACAGCGGGGCGCCCATTAAAAATGATGCAGGCAAAGTGACCGGTATGGTCCTGGTTTTCCGTGATCAGACCGAAGAGCGAGCAGCTCAAAAAGCTCTGGAAGATAGCCAGGAAAGGTTCCGGGCGCTTCATAACGCATCCTTTGGGGGTATTTGCATCCATGACAAGGGATTTATTCTGGACTGCAATCAAGGTCTGTCTGATATGACCGGATTTGACTGCGAAGCGCTTATCGGCATGAATGGGCTTGATCTCATTGCACCGGAATGGCGAAAACGGGTGATGCGGAAAATCCTCAGCGGATTTGAACAGTCCTACGATGTGGAAGGGCTCCGCAAGGACGGCTCAACATATCCTCTTAGAATACAGGGTAAAAATATCCCCTATCAAGGACGTTTTGTACGGGTAACCGAATTCCGGGACATCACGGAACGCAAACGGGCCGAAGAGGAGATCCAAGCCTTCGGCATAGCCGCCCTTCGGAACGAATCGCGATTGAGAAGGCTGTTGGATATTCTGCAACACCCGTCCAAAACCATCCAGGACTTTCTTGATTACGCGCTGGATCAAGCCATTCAACTGACCGAAAGCAAGATCGGTTACATTTACCATTACCATGAGGATCGCAAGGAGTTTATCCTGAACACGTGGTCCAGGGACGTGATGGCGGAATGCGCCATCGCCAATCCTCCAACCTGTTACGAGTTGGAAAAGACCGGGATCTGGGGCGAGGCGGTCCGGCAACGTCGGCCGATTATCGTCAACGATTTTCCAGCAGCCGACCCTTTGAAAAAGGGCTACCCCGAAGGCCATGTTCAGCTTGTTAAGTTCATGACGGTCCCGATCTTCAAAGACGATAGCATCGTCGCTGTGGTCGGCCTGGCGAACAAAGAAACTGATTATGATGAATCGGATATCCTTCAGGTCTCACTGCTGATGGAGGCGGTTTGGAAAGTTATCGAGCGCAAACGGGCCGTGGAAGAACTCCTTCACCTCAACGAGACCCTGGAACAGCGGGTGGCGCAGGAGCTGGTGAAAAACATCAAACACGAGTTTTTGCTGATCCAGCAGAGCCGGATGGCGGCCATGGGCGAGATGATCGGCAACATCGCGCACCAGTGGCGGCAACCATTAAATGCGCTTGGTCTGCTGCTTTACAACATCAAGGATGCATACCGGTTCAAGATGCTGGATGCTGAATATCTGGATCAGGCGGTTGCGGACGGAAGCCGCATGGTTCAGAAAATGTCCACGACCATCAGCGATTTTTCCAACTTTTTCCGTCCGGACAAAGAGATCGTCGTCTTCTCCGCGCTGGAGCAAATCAAGGAAGCGATCGCGCTCGTGGAATCAAGCTTTCTAAACAGCCATATTTCCATTCATATCGATGCCCCGCAGGATCTGAAGCTGCTGGGTTTTCCCAACGAATTTTCGCAGGTGCTCCTGAACCTGCTATCCAATGCCAAAGAGGCGATCCTGGCATATAGCCGGCCCCATCAACCTTCTTCAGGCAGGGTGGATATTGTCCTCACGGAGCAAGACAGCCAGGGATGTGTTTCAGTGGCTGATAACGGCGGCGGCATTCCGGCGGAGGTCCTGAACAGGATCTTCGATCCCTATTTTTCCACCAAGGAGCAAGGGACCGGCATCGGCCTGTATATGTCCAAAATGATCATCGAGCGCAACATGAACGGCAGCATCACGGTAAAAAATATCGAAGGCGGCGCCGAGTTCAGTGTCTGCGCTCCGCTTGCAAAGGATGCATAGAATGGGGATTCGAATTCTGGAAGCACCATCGTCATGAGAAATGCGATCCGTATTCATATCGGTGGTCTGCATGCAAGCAGAGGATCTGCAATCATCGAGACTACCCTTGGCTCCTGTGTTGCCGTTTGCCTGTATGATCCTCTGGAGCAAATCGGCGGCATGAACCACATTCTTCTGCCTGGAAAAGCGGATTTGCTCCACTTTGACTCTGCGGCAAGATACGGCGTCAATGCCATGGAACTGCTGATCAACCGAATCATGTCTATCGGCGGTAACCGGTTTCAACTGGTAGCCAAAGTATTCGGCGGCGCCCATCTTTTCCCGTCTATTCCAATTGAAAATGGTGTCGGGAAAAAGAATGTGGAGTTCGTTGTGGCATTTCTCAAGATGGAGAAAATCAGGATCATCGGCTGCGACATTGGCGGGCACGTATCCCGAAAGATTTATTTTCACACGGATACGGGCGATGTATTTCTTCAACGCATTTCTTCCGGATCATATCCAAAAATTGTTCAACGAGAAAAGAAAATGATGCATAAAATCCAGAAACAAGTCCAAAAGCCAACAAAAATCACGATATTTTAAGATGACAGATTCATGAATATTGCAATCTACCCACATGAAACATGTTTTGGGACCCAATAAATGAATTATCAATCGGTATTTGTAGATTTTTTTTCTAAAAAACGTTGGCCATTACATCTCACTTTTATCATAATTTTTCTATCTCAAGTATTTACGGCTATTATGAATGTCATGAACAGCCTGCTCTGGTGGGGACGCATTGACCGCGATCTGATCCTGATCGGCTGCATAGACGCATTGGTCGTGACATTATTGCTCCTGCCGATGGTCATTTATTTGATTCGACTCGCCTTTAATCTTGAAGTAATGAACCGGGGCTTCCAGAAGGAAATCGAAGAAAGACAAAGAATCGAGGAAGCACTGCTTCAAAATGAAAAACGGCTTCTCATGATCACGGAAAATTCAAGAGATATTATCTGGATGATCGACATGGATTTCCGTTTTACATATCTGAGCCCTTCGGTTACGCAATTGCTGGGATACTCTCAGGAGGAATTCCTTACAAAATCACATCAGGACATCTTATCCCCAGAATCCCATGCCCGGCTGCTGGATGTGATGACGGAAGAGCTGATGATGGAGACCCTGCCGGATAAGGATATCTACCGATCCAGAATCATTGAAACGGAGCAGACGCACAAGGATGGAACCACGAAGTGGATCGAGGTCTCAATGACGTTCTTACGCGGCCCGGATAAGATGCCCATCGGCATTCTGGGATTTTCACGGGATATCAGTGACAAAAAAGCGGCAAGTGATGCGCTGAAATCATCTGAAGCGCAATACCAGCTTCTTTTCAACAGCATCCTCGAGGCGGTTTGTTCGATTGACCTCGACTATAGACTTACCAGCATATCTCCTTCAATGGAGAAGTACCTCGGATACAAGAAAGAAGAACTCATCGGCAAACCGCTGTACGATCTGAAGATTTTGCCTGAAAAATATATTGAAAAGGACATATCCCGTGTCACCCGCGCCCTGCGGGGAGAAATCCTCGAATCCGATGAATACCAGTTAATCACAAAAGACGGGCGAACCGTGTTTGCGGAAGTAAGCGGTGCTCCCATTATCGGAAATGGAAAGGTCGTTGGAATGATCTCCGTGGCCCGAGACATCACTGACCGCAAACGGGTTGATGCGGAAAAAGCGGAACTCGAGGCCCAGAACCGGCATCTTCAGAAGACCGAAAGTCTGGGCCGCATGGCAGGTGCCATTGCCCACCACTTCAACAATCAGCTTCATGTCGTGACGGGAAATCTGGAAATGGCCATGGACGACCTGCCACAGCGCACGGAAACTTCGGAAATCCTGACCGAAGCGCTGAATGCGGCCCGCAAGGCCGCGGAGGTCAGCGGCCAGATGCTGACCTACCTGGGGCAATCACCCGGCGAACATGCCTTGGCGAACCTATCCGGGATCTGTCGTAAAAGTCTGCCCCTGCTTCAGGCCGCGGCCCCGACAGGCATCATCCTCAAGACCGATTTCCCCGATTCCGGTCCGGCCATCCGTGCGAACGCGGGCCAGATCCAGCAGGCGCTGACCAATCTGGTCACCAATGCATGGGAAGCCGCCGATGAAAACAAAGGAACCACGTTCCTGACCGTCAAGACGGTTTCTCATGCGGATATTCCCGACTCAAGGCGCTTCCCCATCGACTGGCAGCCGCGGAAAAGCGTTTATGCCTGTCTGGAAGTGGCGGACACAGGCTGCGGAATCGCAAGCGAGAATATCGAGAAGCTCTTTGATCCGTTCTTCACGACAAAGTTTACCGGCCGGGGCCTGGGGCTACCTATTGTAATGGGGATTATCGGCGCGCATGACGGGGGAATCACGGTGGAGAGCCAGTCGGGACATGGCAGTGTTTTTCGGGTTTTTTTACCGATTTCAGCGGAACCATTTTGCAATTCCTTAGAAAAAAGGGATAATGCCCTGGAACATTGATAGCCGCAAATGACTAAGAATACGGGAGATTACATGGGTATCAAGCGCAAAAAACCGAAACTCAGCCGGTGTATCATCATCAATCTTTTGCTGGCCACCATCCTTTCCATCGGTATTCTGGGATATTTTTGGATACAGAGCCAATACTCGGACTTCCGTGCAGAATCAAAATCAATGCGGGCAAGATACCTCGGCTCTTATAAAGACCTCCTGAAAATCGAAGTCGACACCGCCATTTCCTATATTGAATATCAGAAGGCGCATGTCGAGCCCCGGTTGCGAAAATCCATTGAAGGCAAGGTGAATGAAGCCTATGCGATCGCGTCAAATATCTTCAAACAGTACCGTGAAAAACGAACTTTGAATGAAATGCGGGAAATGGTCAAGGATGCGCTACGCCCCATGCGTTTTAACGAAGACCGGGGTTATTTTTTTGCGTTCAACCTCCAGGGGATAAATGAGATTTTTGCCGACAGGCCCGAGATGGAAGGAAAAGACATGCTTCCCATGCAAGGGATTCAGGGAGAATATGTTGTCAGGGATATGCTCGATATCGTGCATAAGCATGGGGAAGGCTTTTACCAATATTCCTGGACGAAACCGAACCAGGAAGGAAAATTTCCCAAAATAGCCTATGTGAAATTGTTTGAGCCCTTTGGCTGGGTGCTTGGGACCGGCGAGTATCTGGATGATGTACAAACGGAGATTCAAAAAGAAGTTGTTGAATTTATAGAAAAGATACGATTCGGGGGAGACGGCTATGTATTTGTCGGGCAATGGGATGGTGTTTCACTGACCCGTCCGGCAAAAGGCAAGAATATGTGGGATGTTACGGACAGTCAAGGCACGAAGATCGTCCAGGAGATGATCCGTCTGGCGAAAGAAGGCAGCGGATACCTTGAGTATGTGATGCCCAAACTTGGAGAAACGAGACCCGCCCTAAAACTGAGTTATGCAGTTGGCATTCCGGAATGGAAGTGGTACGTTGGAACCGGCATTTACATTGACGAGATAGAAACCACCATCGGGCAGAGAGAAAAAGAGGTAGAACGGAAAATCATTGCTAATCTTGTCAAGATCGTTTCGGTCCTGGCTGGAATTTTTGGTTTTGTGTGCCTGACGGCTTTCTATTTCTCAAAAAAGACAAAGAAGAACCTGGATGCCTTTGCTTCTTTTTTTGAAAGAGCAAGTTTTGAACAGGTAGAACTCAATCTTGATGAAATGAATTATGATGAACTGCAGAATCTGGCGCATTCCGCCAATAAGATGGTCAGGGCCCGAAAGAGGGCCGAACAGGAGTTGATCCGGTCGCATGCGGTTTTAAAAACGATCCTTGAACGAAGCCCTTTCGGGGTTGCGGTGATCGGCAGGGACCGGAAGATCCGCTGGGTTAACGATTACGTGAGCAAACTGGCCGGGATCCAAGATGCGACGGTCCTTTGCGGGAAGGAATGCGATGCATATCTTTGCCCGGCATCCCAGAACGAATGTCCGATTCTGGACAAACATCAGGCGGTTGACAACTCCGAACGCACCCTTCGGCGCCGGGACGGCAGTGAAATTCCGATCCTAAAGTCCGTCATGGAAATCGAAATGAACGGAGAATCGGTCTTGCTGGAAACTTTTGTGGATATCACCGAACAAAAACGGGCTGAAGCGGAAAAGGCCGTACTCGAAGCCCGGCTCCAGCAGGCGCAGAAAATGGAGTCCATCGGATCACTTGCAGGCGGTATCGCCCACGATCTGAACAACATCTTGTTCCCGATCAGCGGCCTTTCGGAAATGCTGCTTGAAGACATCCCGCCGGACAGTCCCGCGCATGAAACGATTGCACAAATTCTGAAATCCGCGCAACGCGGCAGTGCCCTGGTCAAACAGATCCTGGCTTTCAGCCGTCAGTCCAACCCCCGGAAACTGCCCATCCGGATTCAGCCGATCCTGGAAGAGGCGTTGATTCTGGCCCGCGCGACAATACCCCTGAATATTGAAATCAAAAGCCTCATCAGCACGGATTGCGGCATGGTCCTGGCGGATCCCACTCAGGTGCATCAGATCGCCATGAACCTGATCACCAACGCTTATCATGCCGTTGAGGAAAACGGCGGAACAATAGCCATCGGGCTGAAAGAGGCGGCCGGCGGAGGGCCCATCGGGATGTACCCTCCGTCTTTTGGCGGATGCAATGATTTGCATGACCATTGGCTGCCAGGAGATTTTTTATCCGATAGATATGCGTGCATCACCATTTCAGACACCGGGCATGGAATCGAACCGCCGCTGATCCACAAAATATTCGATCCCTACTTCACCACCAAAGCGCAGGGAAAAGGCACGGGGCTGGGGCTTTCCGTGGCACACGGCATTGTTAAGGAACATGGCGGGGATATCCGCGTTTACAGCGAAGTCGGGAAAGGAACAACGTTCAATGTGTACCTGCCGCTTCTGGAAGATGTCCAAGACGGGAAAATTACCGCCGTCACCCCGCAGCAGTATCCGACGGGCTCCGAAAGCATTCTGCTGGTCGATGACGAAAATCTGATCGCATATATGGAGCAGATGATGCTTGAAAAGCTTGGATATCAAACAACCACTCACACGCGTAGCCCGGATGCTTTGGCTGCTTTCAAAGCCGATCCTGATAAGTTTGATCTGGTGATCAGCGACAGGGGCATGCCGGATATGACCGGGGAACAACTCGCCAGGGAAATATATGCGATCAAACCGGATATTCCGATCATTCTCTGTACGGGTTTCTGCAATGATAACGA
>CAIVVZ010000508.1 GCA_903909505.1 uncultured Desulfobacteraceae bacterium | reverse complement strand
TTTGATTCGGACAATGCTGCCAAGGCTACCTTGGCTTTAAAATCGGCACTGTGGCGTGTTCGGTGTTGTGGCATGGGATCTCTCCTTTTTTTGTTCTACCCATTGCTTATACACCTGTCTCAAAAATCCGCACCACTTCAGAGTGGCGATTGATTCATTGCCGGTTCGAAACAGAAAATGAGCATGATTGGGAATAAGTGCCCATGCAAAACAGGATGTCTTGGTTATAGGAAGAAGTTTCTCCAGACGTCCCAAAAAATCTTCCCGGTCGTCATCGTCTTTAAATATCTTTCTCCGCTCGATCCCTCGGATCATGATCTGATGCAAGGCCCCGGGGGCATCTAATCTTGCTGATCTTGGCATGGATTACCATTTACACGGATACATTTATTCTCTCAACTTAATAACTTAAGGGCGTCCCCCTTGGCTCCCTCAGTCTCCGGCCCGGTGCACCCTGCTGTCCTATTCCCTCCGGATCACCTGGGTTGTGCAGTGGGCAGCACCATAGCCGCCGGTCAGATTTGAAAAGTTCATCCAGGTCGCATCCACTCCTTCTGCTGCCAGGCGCTCCTTGTAGGCGCTGCTGACGCCGTCGATGGCCAGAACCTTCTTCGCTCCGAGCGAAACGAAATTAATCCCGTACTTGAGCTGGTCGGCATTACTCACCGGAATCAGTTTCATCTTCAGATCATCTTCCAGAAATTTCTGGAATGGAATATCACTGCCGGTTTTAGCGTACTTCCCGTTTTTCATCTCATACAGATCCACCAGCGATTTTTTTACCGGATCGGATGCCTTGACTATCTTCCCGGAAGAATCGCGCTGATCGACCCGCTCCTCAACGATCACAGCCAGATTCCGGTCAATAATATTAAAATAGGTATCCAGATGCATTTGGTCCTGGTTCTTCCAAGCATCCTTTACCACAGCCACCCGCTTTGTACCGAACACATCACCCTTCAGCATCTGGCGCACCGCCTCGGCATTGGTGCGCAGACCCTGCCCGATAAGGGCGGTGTCACCAGCCGGAATAAAGTCCCCGCCCTCCAGGCGCGCTGTGCCGCTTACCTCGTAGACGGGCGTTATGCCGAGTTTTTTGTAGGCAAACCGGACTATCTTCGTTTCCAGTTCCCGCTGTGAAGCGTTGAAATGACCGATCACCAATCCTTTTAGTGTGGTGATCACCTGATCGCGCATGAAGTAGAGGTTCATGACGGGATCAGCGGTATAAACAGCCTTGAGGCCGGTGTTATGCCCTTTTGTGGAATGGAGGGAAATTTTGGGCTGCTGCATGATGATAGAGACAAGTTCCCTTGGATGGAGTTTGTTGATAACGTCCTTTTTGTACGCAGCCTGGTCGGCAGCCAGTTTCCCGGGGAGCGCTTTAGTGTCATAACGGAGAGATTCAAGGGCGATTGTGCGCAGTCCGTTCAGCTCCGGGCCCGGCTTGGGCGCTCCGGTTTTGTCATCGATGGTTCCGGCGAGCAGAATGTCGACCAGTCGCAGCACCCTGACCCCATTACCCGCCATCTGACAGATGAAGTTGCTGTGCTCGCTGCGTGCCCCCGCCATTGAAAAGGGCCGTTCAAAGAGTGCAGCAGCAGGATGTGCCAGTCCGAAGAAAATTTCATCTCCCGGGGTATGTACCACAACGGTTTTCGCATCAAGCCACTCTGCACTGCTCCCTACCATGCCGGGTGT
>CAIVVZ010000507.1 GCA_903909505.1 uncultured Desulfobacteraceae bacterium | reverse complement strand
TCACACCCGTTCCCATCCCGAACACGGAAGTTAAGCTCTTCAGCGCCGATGGTACTGCCAGGGAAGCTTGGTGGGAGAGTAGGACGCCGCCGAAAATCTTATATAAAGCCTGTCATCAAATGATGACAGGCTTTTTTTGTTTTTACTTCGGGAGCTGCCGGATAAATTGAAAATACTTTCCGCTGATCCAGTTTTTCGGAATTGTAATAGAATTGTCTTTCCCTCATATCTGCTTTGCTTTTCAGTGGATTCCTTCGTAATATATACCGATCTGAGTCAATATCTTTCCACAGGCTGTTTCACATACGATATGGGGGTAACTGATGAATTTTCCTGAACTTAAAATCGGCGATCTTGTCTGCCGCGTTCCGATTATTCAGGGAGGGATGGGGGTTGGTATCTCCATGTCCGGACTGGCATCGGCCGTGGCAAATGAAGGGGGAATCGGTGTGATTGCCGCCGCCATGGTCGGAATCGACGAGCCCGATATTACCGAGAATCCGGTTGCGGCCAATGTCAGAGCGCTGAAACAGATGATACAAAAGGCAAGATCCCTGACCCGTGGCATTATCGGTGTCAATATCATGTTCGCCCTGACCCACTATGCGGATCTCGTCAAAGCCGCGATCGAGGAAGGGGCCGACATCATATTTTCAGGCGCCGGCCTGCCCATGGATCTGCCGGGGTATTTGACAAGCGGCTCCCGAACAAAGCTGGTTCCCATTGTCTCTTCCGCCCGGGCCGCCAGGCTGATCTGCCAAAAATGGCTATCAAAATTCAATTATCTTCCGGATGCTTTCGTGGTCGAGGGGCCAAAGGCCGGAGGGCATCTCGGATTTAAAATAGAACAGATTGATGATCCTGCCTATGCCATTGAAAAACTGGTCGTTGAAGTGATCGAAGCTGTTGATCCTATCGCTGCGGGGCGCGGGGTCACGGTTCCGGTTATTGCCGCCGGCGGTATTTATACCGGAGCTGACATTCATCAGTTTTTAAAGCTGGGGGCAGCCGGGGTCCAGATGGGAACCCGATTTGTTGCAACCCATGAATGCGATGCCAGTTTGGATTTTAAGAAAACATATCTCGAGGCCGAAAAAGAAGATCTGATCATCATCAAGAGTCCGGTGGGAATGCCGGGCCGCGCCCTGCGGAACCAGTTTCTGACTGAAGTGGGAAATGGCAACAAAACGCCTTTCACCTGCCCTTATCACTGTATCAAAACCTGCGATCGAACAAAAAGCCCTTATTGCATTGCTCTGGCTTTGGCCGGTGCCCGAAAGGGAAAGTTTAAAAACGGATTTGCCTTTGCCGGATCCAATGCCTACCGGATAGATAAGATTATTTCCGTCAAGGAGTTGATCGACTCGTTGACGGCGGAGTTCTCACAGGCTTACTGCTGCTGAAGCCGGCGCCAGAGGGTTGCCGTACTGATTCCCAGTTTCTTTGCCGCTTCATTTCGTCTGTTTTCGGTGCTCTGAAGAACCATGCGGATATAGCGTTTTTCGAGTTCTTCAAGAGTTGGTTGATCTGCTCCCAGAACCGTCAGAGGGTCGATCGGCTGGGTGGACATGTGAAGGGGCAGGTGTTCCGGCATGATCAGCTCGCTGCCCGCCAGAATCACGGCATACTCGACCCAGTTGGAGAGTTCTCGGACATTGCCGGGCCAGTGATAGGTTTCCATGCATCGCAGGGCTGCCGGTGAAAACCCGCTGCTGTCCTGGATAAAAATGGACAGAAAATGCCTGGCCAGTACCAGTATGTCCTGGCGCCGCTCGCGCAGGGGACTGATAAACAGGGGAAAAACCGCCAAGCGGTAGTAAAGATCCTCCCTGAATTTTCCCTGCGCTATCATTTCCCTTAAGTCCCGGTTGGAGGCGGAAACAATCCGCGCGCGAATCGGAGAAACGGATAATCCACCCACGGGTCTCACTTCTTTTTCCTGAAGCGCTCTTAGGAGCTTTGCCTGAAGTTCCGGAGTCAGTTCCGC
>CAIVVZ010000506.1 GCA_903909505.1 uncultured Desulfobacteraceae bacterium | reverse complement strand
TATCGATTTTCAAGAATAGATGAATTATTCGCATTATGTCATTGTTCAGACTTGGGTGCAATCAATTCGAGAAAGATTGTGACAATGATATAACCCCAAGAGCGAGGCTGTTCTCCAAGGATGATGAAACACAAAAAGAACGGAAACAACGCTGTAGGGAGTGGCAGAGATGAGCAAGATAAAGAGGGGGGCATAGTCATTAACGTCATTCTTGATCCTACCAACAATTTGGAAACTGGGGAAAGCCTTCCTCCAATATCCGACTGCTGGGTACTTTTTTTTGAGGCATACATATGGATAAGGGCCAGGTGTCGATCGGCTCGCCACGGACTGCTGACAGGGGCAGAGAGACAGGGCGGGCTTCTCTTTCTTCATCTTGAGTGTCACGACAAACCCAGCGGGACAATTAACCCGGCACTTGGCGCATCTCGGACGATTATGTCGTTTTGATCCAAGAACAAACCCTTTCCGGGGCTCCAGTTCCAACTTGCGTCTTCGAGACTTCTGCGGTCAAGTGTCGGGGACGGGGATATACGCTGGAGGCTAACCTGAAACCGGCTTCGTTTCCGATCTCCGGGTACAAAGCGCTCCCTGGTCCTAATGATGCCCCAATGCATGTCTTCCGTAAGAAGATTTTATTGTTGACTTAACAGTGCTAAATTCATACAGAATGAAAATGTTTTTTTAATGTTGATGGAGCATAATTTGCTGCAAGCGATTGTTCAGGAAAAAAATGTTAAGAAAGTATAATCAGTTCAACTCAAAGCGCAGAATAAAAAAGCTGACAGAGGGCGAGTTGCGGCATTGCTCTGAGCTTGCTGAACAGGTACGGTATGGCGGCAATCCGGAACACAAAAGGAACCCGGGGGATTTCGGACTTGCGCCTCCAAACGGCCCAAGGTCGGGAAAGTCCTTGTGTGATGCAGTCGGCATATTTTCAAGACAAGTGGCACTGGTGCTTCTTCAATCAGGCTTGCGTAAGGGGTTGATAAGCGACCGCTTTAACGCCGATTGGCCTCAGAACATCTGGTCCGTTACCGGGGATGGCTACCCACTGGAAGCCCAGCTTGAGAACCCGGTAACGGGCACTTACCACGGCTATCCGATGCCTTCGTCAGACCCACTGGCTTCTGAGATAGTCCGGCAATGGAATATTTGAGAAATGGCTGAATTCAAGTTCGTTCACGACTGGCTGACTGCCGGAAATGATGCGCAGGAGTACCGCGACACAATGGCCAGGCTTGAATTGCATGTTGCCAATGTGAATCTGATGAAGAATGAGGATATCTGGTCCAGGACAATTACGGAGTCCGTCTTGGTGTCGGCTTATCCTCTGGCCATGTGGCTGGCATCTTCGTGGTGGCGTCTCAATTGGGAACCCCTTCCCGCCCATGGGGTTCACCCCTCTGTGGATTGGCGAATGGCGCACGAATTGGGCGCAGCCAATCATGGTTTTGTATGGCCGCAGATCATATTTGCATCGGATTGCGAAATGATGCAAATATGGGCTGTGCCATCGGGCGCCAATAACAATCAATCCGTCAGATACCTGAATGGTTTGGAGGCGCCTGCTTCCATCACGTTGGCTGACTTTCAGCGTGGTGTGGAAAATTTCATTACTGCCGTTCTTAGCCGCCTCAATGCAATAGACTGCCAAAACACAATGTTGTCGAATCTTTGGCAGCTCATACGGGAAGATCGCACCGATAAGGAAAGTGCGAAATACCGACGTCTTGAAGCAGAAATGGGTTATGACCATGACGAATGCCCGGAAGAACTGATGAACAAGGCACTGGCGCTTGAGAAAAAAATGGGTACTGCAGCACTCTCCGAACTCGCCCCGGTCTATGGTAACCCAGCCATACAAACACCGCTCGCCGCCATTGAGGAGATCGCTGAGAGTCGTGGACTGATCGGAGTGCCGACAGCCACACCCTGTGTTGCGTCAACCCTCCAAGGTGCGCCTTGGCAGCGTGCCGTCGCCGCTGCGGGAGCATTGCGCCGGACGATCGGTAATCCGAAAGACATGATAGATAACGCCAATCTGTGTGAATTGTTGGGTATCAGCGCATCCGAAGTTGAGCAATGGTCGCCTGTCAAGCGCAACGATGCTGCCATCGCCGTACCCGAGTCCGGAAATCGATTCAAGTTTATTCCGCGCAAAAAACATCCGATCGCCAAGCGATTTGAACTGGCACGATTTATAGGTGACTACCTTCTAACAGGGCACATAAATGGGGAATGGCTAACCAGTACCGACCTCAGCACCTCAAGGCAGAAATATCAAAAAGCATTCGCAGCAGAATTTCTTTGCCCTATAGCAGCGCTGAGAGAATTTTTGCAGGATGACTACTCCGAATCCGCTATCGAAGATGCTGTAGATCATTTTCAAGTAAGCCCAATGACTGTAGATTCCCTGCTGGTCAATAACCGCCTGATTCCGTCTCCCTCCATGCTTGATTACGCCGGTGCCAGGCTGCCCTATCAATTGAATATATGATGTGCAGAGGAAGACAATAACTGCTTCCTTAAAAGAAAACGATACTCCAATTTTTGAGTACCTTAAAGTAATCTCCGATTCTTGAGACCATGAAACGTACCGCCATTTTACGGTTTCGGGGCTTTGACACCCCTTCAGCCTCGCGGCACAAACTGTTAAAGAGGGCGGAATCTCACAAATAAAGTTTTTGTGCCATCCGACCCTTTAAATCTACGATTGGCGATTACAATTAAAGGAAGCCAATTGGAAACATCATTGGTTGATAAATTTCTTATCTTAAAACCAATGGTGTAATATCTTCTACGGTATCCCGTTCCCATCATTATCGTATTGGTCAACCGCATTTTATTAATTGTCCAATATCCTATGAATTTTGCATATCCGGAAGGCTGCTTTCCGGATCTTCTGGGAAGCTCGTAAGCTTCCACGCGAGAACCATTGAAAGCCGATCCAAGACCGATCTCGGAAAAATACATCATATTGGGAAACAGGTAATGGACATAACCTGTTCTGCCATCATAATTTCTTTTTACAAAGGCGCTTATGTAAGGAGGAAGCGTTAAATCATTCCAGTTTGAAGGATCAAAATATTGGATTGTATACGCACCGTCTTGAAGTGAAAACTTTTTTGGGATGATTGCGGAATATGTCAGCATCGGTTGTGCGGGAAAATTTCCGGTAGGAGATTTTGCATAAGGGCGATCCTGTGCAAAATCCCATCCTTTGTAAACCAGGGAAAGTTGCGAAGATAATTGTCTTGTGGTCTCCGTGAATTCAATAATGATGGTATCTCCCGCAGCAACCCCCGATCCGCCATTAAACGATATGTCTGTAATCATATCCGCTGTGGTATTATCAGGGATATCGTTTTTAAATCTCTGTCTTGTTCCGGTAAACGTATTAAACTCCGTCATCGCTGAAAATGGAACGACTGTTTTCAAAATTGGCGTGATCCTTCGATAAACGGTAACAAAGTCTGAATTCCAGTAAATAAATCTTCCCATCTTGACAACAACATTCCCACCATGATTCACAAATGCAATCAGATCGATAGATGTTGTTAATCTGGGAAATACACCCAGATCATTTCTTAGCGCGTGCATAGAAATTAATTGGCATTTTGGTTTCAAGATTCAGGGTATCAATGAATAGTTCCATTGCGGCAATTCATCATTCCGTATAAGGTTAATTGTTTTCATTTGACTATCTGAAGCTTTGTTACCTTTCTGATATTCTTTGTCATTTAAAACTGCTTCCACGCGCAAGCCTTTTTTCGTTGATGTGGACTTGATGCATTCTAAAGCAATTTCAAAAGATCTTAAAGGGCGGCCTTGCCAGTTATTTGTTATTGGGCCGAAAAGACAATGCTCAACCGGATTCCACTTGGAAGCGCCTGTTGGATAATGACAAACACGGATGCCAATCCCATATTTTTTGCATATTTTCTGATGAAGATAGTACTTCCACAGTCTTGATCGAGATCCGTTACTTCCACCACCATCACAGAGAATCAACAGCTCTTTGACATTTTGATACCTTTTCTTAGCAAAACTATTAAACCATAGATCGATACAATTCACCGCGAATTCCGGTGTGTCATAGGACTTCCCAACTACAACCGTACCCAAATTATAAATCGGTTCAAAAATTCCATAAGGAGCTGCAATTCCTATCGCTTGAGATCGAAAATCATGATCATAAACCTTGTCATAGTTTTTTCGCCAGGTTTTGCCGGAATTCTTGAAATTGCCAATTAACTCTTTTTTCTTGCTGTCTATACTGATAATCGGCTGACCTTTATCCTCAAATCGCTTTCGGGTCTCGGAGATAATCTCAAACTGCCGGTTACGATCCGGATGATGCGTTTCAGATACACATTTGCGATTGACCCGCAGTGAAAAATTGCCGATTTTTAATATTTTTCCTACACTGCTTGGGCATACAGAAATACCATATTCCTTCAACTCTTCACTCAAATTGTATGTACTGCGCCTGGACCACCTAACCAAATTGATCGGAAAACCTGCAATATCTTCCCCCATCAGATCTTCAATCACATTTAAGATTTCGTTTTTTTTAATGGGGGTCTTCCGGCCCCTTGGCGACGTACGCGTTCCAAATCAATCTCTTTGGACAAAAGCTCCTTGCGCCCACGGGCGACGGTCTTCACATTCACTCCGGCAACCGTTGCTACTCTAACATCGCCGCCATGACCAAACATGAAAGATTCAAATCCAAGAAATAGTCGTTTCTGTTTCTCATCAAATGCCGTGAGCAAGGTTTTCAGAGGTTCATCTGGCTGCTTTTGGGTCACCCCTTTCACAGGATGATCCGATTGAGCAATTTCATGGGTTAAGATCTTTTCTCGAGCAAAAAATTGACTCTCTGCCAGTATCGGAGACAAATAAAGATACTGATCTCCGATTTGCTTGCGCAACAATTGGCCTGTTAGACAAAGTTTTCCGAGCGCATTATGAACAAAGACTTGCAGCAAATTTTCAAGATCGGATGCAAAATAACCAGCCTCAGATCTTTTTACAAAGATTGGAATAGTCTCCATTAGGCTACCATAACGGGAAAAATGTACCCCCGCATAATTCCAGAGACAGTTCCTATCGAATTGAGGAATTGAGCAAAGGGTATAGTATTTTCCGCGATGAGAATAGCTGCTGTAGTACCCTATTTCTTTGAGTCTTCGAAAAATGGTCATCCTTGAACTCGTTTCCAATATTTTCTTTATGACGTCAATAGTGAGAACTTTTTCGATATTGAAGGCATCAACCAACTTTTTTGTTTTAGATTCTGTCTTCATCGCCGCTCCATGATACAATAATGAAAGGAATATCCAATTATTCATTATTGTATCATGGAGTCAGCGCCAATTCAAGCCTTTTGTTATTGAGTTTAAAATATTTAGAACTATAAAAATGATACATTTATGAAATTAGTATACCTTATAATTTATGCGTACGAGCTTAATGTATTGAGAGCCTGGACTTCAGGCGGACCCATTCCAGAGGTTTTTCGATAAAAACACTTCCGCTTGCAACAACCGCCATTTTTTGAAGCGATACCGCTTTATCCACAAGATCAACAGTGTTGATGGTCGCGTCTTTTACCTGAGTTCCAGGAACTTGTGTCCTGCCCATAAGACTATCTCCAGTAAGTTGCAAGGATGACATCGGTTGCAACCGGTGCGGATGCCATGGCGATGTTCTGGCCGGAAATGGTGTAGTCGTTCCTGGAGCCTGAGTTCTGAAGAAGCCCATTTAAAAAAACCATTTCGGTTCCGGCTATGGGCGCATTGGAAAGCGAAAAGGTAACTCCAGAGCTAAGCCCCCAGCTATGCTGGGGAGAATTGAAAAAGCTATGCTATAGTATTTGGAAACTTTTTGCAGCTAACGGAACAACATAGATTTTTTGCCAGGACATAAAATATTCCGATACTGTTTTGAATGGTAGAGCAAACTGCGGAGAGGCTTTCAAAAGAATGATTTTGCTCAAGAAGGTATATTGGGAGTAAGGTGGGACTGGATATTCAACGGGATCGGCTGTATTTAAAGAATCAGAAAGGTCGATATAATATGAATATTGTTAAGAACCCATTCAGGGGTGCAAGTAACAACCTAAGAAATGAAGATGGCGTAGATTGGAAAAAATAAGATTCTGACCACAGAACAGTTTAATAGCCCAGAAAGACCCCTTAAGGGGTGGTTAGTAAAGAAGCCCTTATAGGGCTTTAATCAAGCCACCGGCTATGCCGGTGGTCATGACATTAAAACCATCCCGATTACCGGTGGGAACTTCGCGAACCATATAGGTGCCCATAAGAAAGGACTTGATTGCGGCCTTGAGGTTTGCCCCTGAGATATTGGCAAGCTTGTTGGCATCGGCAGAGTTCATCAGGGCAAAAGCATCTGCATCGGCCAGCGTGGGCTTGCTTGCCCCGGAATTGATAAGCGCACCAATCGATTTAACCGTTTCATCACCGGTATTCGTCCCGGATGTATTATCAAGAACAGACTTTTGCGCTTCAGTCACGTATCGACGGTTCAACGAATCTGCGATATCAGCCGTCGTTGCATCCTCGCCGGCAGTGACCAATCCTTTCGAATCATATGTGATCTTGGTCTTTGTCGCTCCGGTGATCGGCGCATTCGGGACAACGCCGGTGCCTTCCACGTGTACCACGTCCCACTTTGTACCAACGGTAGCCTGATCACCTGAAGCCGTGCCATCTTCCGTGCAAAGAAGTTCATCGCCAGGGATGATGGAATTTCCGGAAACCCCGCCGATTTTACCCGCCACAGAGACCTTGTAAGTCCAACCACAATCAGCAGCCGGATAATTGGGGTTGGTCGAACAATCGACAACTCCTTTGAACACCATCGCATCAGCGGCCGCTATGATACCGTTCGTGAAGGGCATTCTCGGGCAATACCGGTTTTTCTTTTACAGCTTTGACTGTAATGAACCAATGCATGTCCATGTTCAGCGGGAGAAAATGGTCTGTAAGTTCTGGATCAAACCCTTGACTCTGGCGAGAAATCGGAGTTTTTCAGCGAAAGAGCTGAATGCAATAAGTGTGATCATTATGAGAAATAATGATAAGATCATTGAGGGATGGCATGAACACAGCGGTAAAAACACAGGAAGTGAGAATTAAACATAGAGCCGTCACCAAAGATACCATTAAAGCTCATCTCATGGACGGGCGAACAATCAGCGTCCCTTTGGCATGGTCGTGGCGCTTATCTGACGCAACCCCCAAACAGCGGGCAAATTGTGAAATCATCGGTGATGGTAATGGAGTGCATTGGCCAGACATCGATGAGGATATCAGCGCCGAAGGCGTGCTATACGGTATTCCCGCTCCGAGACCTCAGACGTCGTCCAGGTTGAGTCTGAAATCAGAGAAGAAGAAAACAGCGGCTAACAAAAAGCATGCAGCGGATGCCAATAAAGCCGGCTCCAGCTGATACTTCTCATTGGCCTTATGATGGACGGTCATTGACAATACCTTCGCAACACCGATTCACCAGCGCCCGATATGCCTGGGAATCGATGTGGTGGTTCATAGCGGCACGAAATATCTGGGCGGGCACAGCGACCTGTGCTGCGGCGTGGCCGTTTGCTCCAGCCAACACGCGGAAAGAATTCGTCACGCAGCCCGGCACCTGGGCGGGAGTTTGAACGCGAGCACCTGCTACCTGCTCGATCGGGGCCTGAAAACACTTGCTATTCGTGTGTAACGGCAAACGCAACGCTGCCCGGATTGCCGCGTACCTGGCCGGACACGACGCGATCCGCAAAGTCAATTATCCCGGTTTGCCTCAGTCCAGCGGGCATGAGATCGCCCGAAACCAAATGACAGGGTTTGGGGCGATGCTGTCATTTGAACTCGACGACAAGCGCATCGAACCCGCGTCGTTTCTGCGCCGCCTGAAACTGATCCGTCCGGCGGTCAGTCTGGGAGGAGTGGAGACCATTATTTGCGCGCCGGCAGAGACTTCCCATGCAAAGATCTCCAGCGAAGAGCGTCACAGAATTGGCATCACGCTTTTTCTATTTCTATTAACATCTTGTGCCTGTTATCAGGTTCAATGAGTAAAATCTATCCTTTCATCCAAAGAGAATTCATTCTTGACCAAAAGACCATTCTATGCAATCAGGTCCTCAATATGTTTTATGCCATTACGAACTGTCATGGCTGGATAAACAGGGGACTCCTTTATTCTTCCTTACCTATCTTACAGATTTTAAACAGTATTTTGCCATTTATTGTGATCATTTTCAGAGGATGTTATGAACGCAACTGCAACCGGAATTTCATTGAAACCGTATTTGCTGGCTGTCAAAGAACACTGTGAAAGCCATTCAAAACAAGAACTGGTAGAAACCCTGCTTGAACTGGCACGGGAAATGCCGGCGAGTTCACGCAAAGAATTTTTGGATAAACTCCGTGTCCTTTCTTCCAGGTTCGTTTCCAAAGAAGTGGAGATTCCTTCGGATGTGGAAGCGCAATTATTGGGGCGGATTTCAGAACTGCAGGAGGATATCGAAACGCGGATTGAATCCATTGAAGATGGAACATATTGGGATGATTATGAAGAAGGGTATGATGATGAGGAACCGGAATATGTAACCGAAGACCAATCGAACGAATTGGAACAGTTGTTTCTGGATGCAGGCGATTTATTTATGGATGACTATCTGGACGCTTCGCTGCGGGTGTATCGCGCGTTGTTCGATTTTTTGAATGCCAACAAGGATATGTCTTCTTTTTATTCACCGGCACCGTTGGAACTTCGTGAAGCACGCGCAAGATACTGCCGCTGTGTTTACGAAACCGCTGATCCTGCCCGGTTGCTGGATGATTTTTATGAATCCATGGTGGTGGACGCCGCAATGAATCCCTATCGTCTGGACTTGTCAGGGCCATTTCCCCTGCTACGGGATGTGATGGATGCCAGAGTCGAAAATCTTAATGGCTGGGAATGGTTCCTGCCTGAATGGGAGAAGAAAGTGGCGCTCTGCAATAGCGCCAGAGCTGCAGTACTTCGGATGGAAGCATTGCTATGGCTGGAAGGCGCAGAGGGTATCTCCCGTTTGGCCAGGGAGTGGAAATCGGAACAGCCTTATGGCTATTTGTTCTGGATTCAGCATCTTGAAACCTGTGAGAATTGGCAGGGGGTACGTGATGCATGCCTGGAAGCTATGGAAGTGTTGCCCCAGGGCAGTTTTCGGGAACAGGCGACAGAATCTCTGGTAAAGGCTGCAATGGTACTGGGGGATAAGGAGCTGTTGCTGTTGGGAAAACGGGAGCGCTTTTTGTCTGTTCCAAAACAGACAAGTCTTCTCGAACTCCTTCAGGAAGCTGAAAATCAGAACCTTCGTTCACGGGAACTGGATGTGATTTTGGCATTCAAAGAAGGCATCAAAAAGAGCAGGGACGGTCATGCCGGTTTGTATCTTGAAATTCTGCTGATGGCCGGACGAATCGAGGATGCGTTTAATGAAGGGAAAACTGAAAAGGGTGTTGGCTGGTCCTACGGAAAGGTTGGAATCATTTTTGTAAGTATTTTAAGCATGTTAACCGGAAATAATCACAAGACTGTCACGATACAGTCATTGTTGAAGGAATACGCCCGAAATTCCTCCAGTGAGATTATCAAAGGTTTGATGTTAGTGTCGTTGACGGAATCAAAAAAACAGCAGTATCTGATCTGGTCGGACAGGATCTGCCGTGAACGTGTCGAACAGATTGTTTCCAACCAACATCGGAGTGCTTATGACCGGGCCGCCAGAGCGCTGGGTGCGGTAGCGGAATGTTATGTGCATCTCAATGAAAAAGATAACGCCATATCCCTCTTGAATGAATTCGTTCGCACCAAATTCCCTCGACACAGCGCATTTCGGGCAGAGGTCAAACGGGTTGTAACCGGATCTGCTTTGCTGAAAGGCTTTCACTTGTAAAGTTGCTGGAGATAATGACGACATCAAGGTCACTGTCAGCTTGCGTTAAGGGAACAGAGCTGATTCTGTGACCAGAACTTCAAATATGAATTTTCTTATGAATAAAAGACTGGGTCTTATACAAATTCATCTTGCTGTATTTCTGTTCGGCTTTGCCGGCCTATTTGGAAAGTTCATCCATGTTAATCCGCTTGCCATTACCTTTGGTCGAACGTTCTTTGCCGGAATCACGCTTTTCATTGGTTTGATCCTGACCCGGACAACCTTCTCAATTCAGTCGTGCCGGGACTTTTTAACCCTGTTGCTGTCAGGAGTTGTTTTAGCAGTTCATTGGTTTACCTTCTTTCAATCTATTCAGGTGTCATCCGTGGCGATTGGGCTATTATCCTTCTCAACATTTCCGCTCTTTGTTACCTTTATGGAGCCTTATTTCTTCGGTGAGAAATTAAAAGGCTTTGATGTGATCATCGCAGTGATCGTGTTAATGGGGCTATTCCTGGTCATCCCTGCCTTCGATCTTTCCAATCACGTGACGCAAGGGGTGTTCTGGGGAATTCTTTCCGGCCTTACTTTCGCCGTTCTCTCGCTGCTCAACCGCATGCTTGTTCGGCGTCACCAGCCGTTGGCAGTTGCCTTTTACCAGCACGCTTTTGCCACGCTATTCAATTTGCCGGCGGTTATCCTTTCCGGCGTATCTCCCTCAGGGCAGGACATCTTGCTGCTGGTGGTTCTTGGGGTGGTATGCACGGCTTTGGCCCAATTGCTCTTTATAGGAAGCTTGAGGCATATTAAAGCCCAAATGGCGAGCGTAACAGCGGGTTTGGAACCTGTGTACGGCGTCATCTTTGCTTATTTTCTGTTAAGTGAAGTGCCAACGTTGAGAACCTTCATCGGTGGTTTGATGATTTTGGCCGCTGTTTTCGCGGCGATGGTCATGCAGATGAGAGTGGAGTAAAAAGGTGTGCAATGGTGTGCATAACGGGTTACCAGGCTGAAGCTTGGTAACCCGCGACTGATGCGATAATTCAAAACAGTTGCCCAAAGCGATGATCAAGGCTGTTTATTCGGATGATCCGGCCGCAACCATCTGCGCAAGGGACCTTGCCATGTTTTGGACAAAGGTGTCATCCGGCATGCGGATCATCATGCTGAGGCTGCCGTCATCATTTTTTTCCATGCATTCATTCAGCTTGGATCTGAAGGCTTCGGTAAGGGAGACAATCTTTTCGGTTTCATCACTACTCGAGAAAATCTCGCCGATAAAGGCAAAGGCCGCGCCCACCAATTGCCCGCCGGCAGCCGCCATTTTTTCCTTTTTCACCAGGACCTCGGCCTGCCTTTCCACCTGCGCTTTCATGCTCTCGTCTTCGGCAGCCTCGGGCTTGGCCCCCAGCAGAATCTCCAGTCTTCGCTTGAGCTCCTCAATGCCCGTTGTCATGTTGACCTGGGTGATCTCCGCCTCCGGATCAAGTACCGCCAGCGCAAGCTCGTGCTTGGTCGAGAGGGTCGTGAGCAAACTTTCCTCCAGCGTATCCACTGTCACCAGCAAAAACACCTGCACCGGACGCTTCTGGCCCATGCGATGGGCGCGGCCGATACGCTGCTCCAATACGGCCGGATTCCAGGGCAGATCGACATTGATAACGGTGTTGGCGGCCTGAAGATTCAATCCCGTGGATCCGGCATTGGTGGTGATAAAAAGCCTGCAGTCGGGATTTTCCTGAAACTGCTGCACCAGGCCCTGGCGCATCTTCTGCGGTACGGAGCCGTCCAATCGGACGTAGTTCAGCTTTCGGGCCTCCAGCAACGGTTCGATCATATCGAGCATCCCCGTCCATTCGGAGAAAAGAACGATCTTGCGATCCTCCTCGGCAAATAGCTGCTCCAAGAGCGAATCGAGCTCCTTTAGCTTGCTCGAGTAACTCGGCGTCTGTTTATCCACCAAAAATGTACTGTTGGCGCACAACCGGCACATTAAAAGGGCCTTTTGAAGCCGCAGGAGATCCATCTCTGAAATGAATTTCTTTTGGAGGATGATTTGAATGATCCTGCGGTGGGCGCTTTCCACGCCGAGTTGCTCGTCGGTGGGCGTGATGCGGATCACCTGAGTGGTCCGGGGCGGCAGGTCCTTGATGACCGAGGCTCGGGTACGGCGCAGCAGAATGGGTTTTAACCGCTCGCGCAGATCGTCGAGATTCTTGTATCCCAGAAGCTTGCCTTTTTCATCGACCATCCGGTGCCGGTTGAAGAATTTAAATGCCGGCCCCAGACGCCGGTCATCAATAAATTCAACGACCGAGAAAAGATCATCGATCCGGTTTTCAAGGGGTGTGCCGGAGAGTACCAGTGCGAATGGGGATTGCAAGGCCTTTATCACCCGGCTCGTCTTGGCTTCCCAGTTTTTGATCCGCTGTCCCTCATCCAGTATGATGAGATCCCAAGGCACCTTTTCGATGGATAAAAAATCCCGCAGCACCTGCTCGTAATTGCAGACCGTAAAAAAGCTGTCGTTCTCGTACTGGGCCTGCCGGTCCTTCACGGCTCCCAGAACGAGGCAGGAACTGCGATGACTGAAGCGTTTGATCTCGATGCGCCACTGGGCCTTCAAGGACGCCGGGCAAATGATCAGCACTTTGGAAACCGAGGCGTGACGGGATAGAAATTCGGCAAGCCCGATTCCCTGGATGGTTTTTCCAAGACCCATATCGTCGGCCAGAACCGCGCGGCCGGCCCCAGCGGCAAAAGCAATGCCATCCAACTGATACGGAAGCAATTCGGTTTTCAAAAGAGTCTTTCGTAGCGGGTGATTCGCCGGATCCTTGCGAATGCCGGCGACCTCATCGGCCATCCGGTCCTGAAACAGCTTTCGGTTGATATACTCTTCGGCATCCGGATAGATAATGACCGAAATTCCTTCATTTTCGACATGACGGATGCGGCCGATCAAGTCCTTCATGTTTTCAATGGGTTTTCCTTTCAAAGGCAACAGATGTTTCGAAACGACGGGATCGAGGGTTTCCGGCATCAACATTTTTAGTTGTGTTTCTTCTCCATACTGAAGGTAAAAACAGATATCCTTGATTTCAGCCGGGGTCTCCCGGATCTGTTTGTTGAATTTTTTTCGAACGCTTTCCAGGGCAAACAGAATGTGCTTGCAGGTGCCGAGTGTATTTTTGCGAAAATCCGGACAGGAACAATAGGATTCGCCGGGTTTCCAACCGCGTAGCGCAATCCGGTAACTTTTCCCGGAGACTTGACTTGTGACGACGGAATCGGTCCACAATTCATGCGGGTTCATGGACACCAGGCGCATCTTTTCCTTAAGCGCCCGCTCTTTTCGATCGGAGATGGCCTGATCGATCAACTCGGCTTCGCTCAGGCTTTCAACGGGAACTCTCTCGGGCGGGGGCGCCGCCAACCCCAAAGCCATCTTCTCCTCCAGAATCAACGATACGGCCGCGCCCTGATGCTCGCAGATCACAGGGCAAGCGCTGCAAGTCATTTTGATTTGCTGATGCTTCAGCGGGTCCAATCGGATGTCAACGGTCGTGCCTTCAAGTTTCAATTGAAAGCTCTCGTTGTCGAGTGTCACCTGTTCGAAAACATCGATATCGAATTTCCCGCCCGCCATCAGCAACTCTTTCCCCTGAGCGCCGAGCAGTTTTGTGGCCTGCAGATAGGTCAGGTGCGACAATTTATCCTTCAGCGTTCTCATATAGCCTCCCCGGTAACGATTAGAAGTCATACATTTTCTTTCCATTAACAGCTTGTGCCAGTTATCAGGTTCAAGGAGTAAAATCAATCCCGATTGGATGAGGCAAGGAAGGAAGGCCTGAAGACCCAACTGACGGGCGTGCCGACTTTTTACGAGTCAATCATTCATTTGTTGAGTTTATTTTCATTCCTGGTATTCTTCTTTTTTGTTTTAAGGATCTGAATCAGTGAAACTAATTTATTCATATTAATCACCCTCACCGGGCATCGACTGCGATAGTGATTCCAAACCCATGTGAAAGGAAGAACACAATGAAGAATCGAAGTCTTAATTTTAAACTTCTTGCAGGCGGCACATTGTGCGTATTGTTGCCGCTTCTGGCGTTTGCATCTTTTTCAGATATCCGGTTATCCAAAGACCTGAAGGCCATGAATGAACAAAATGTTATCAACATCGCCAAAAGCCTGTCTGATTTAACTCAGGTGGTGCTACAGGAAGAAATCAAGCTCGCCAAGGATCTGGCCGTGGGAAACACCACCATCGAAGTGGCCGCCAAGGTAACTGAAACCGGCATTGCGAATTCATCCGCAGATATTCAGCGACTGGAACATAAACTAGTCAATGCCATGAAGCAGATCGGGGAAAACTATGAAACCATTATCGTCTGTGATCCGGAAGGTATGATTTACGTTGACAGCGTGGGCGGAACAACAAAAGGGGTGTCTGTAAAGGACCGGCAATATTTTCAGGATGCTAAAGCCAATAAAATCAATGTGTCAAGTCCTGTGAAATCCAAAAAAACCGGAAATCCGGTGGTACCCATTTGTGTACCGATTCTGTCTCCTTCGGGACAGTTTGCGGGTGCTTTGGCAATTATCCTCAAAATCGATTTTCTGGCTGAAAAAATTCTATCTGTCAAAGTCGGCAAGTCCGGTTATCCCTTCTTGGTGGATCGAAATGGTCTACTCATTGTCCACCCCAATCCCAAAAATGTTCTTGAACTCAATCTGGCCACTTTAAAAGATACTGATTATAACGGATTTGGGGGTTAGTTACTTCAACATCACTTTTTCGTACATGGTGATCGCATTATTTATAACCTACTGATATAGTTCATTATTTCTATCTAGACTTTTATGTTGTAATATCATATAGTTAGAGGCTA
>CAIVVZ010000505.1 GCA_903909505.1 uncultured Desulfobacteraceae bacterium | reverse complement strand
CAGTCGAAGGTCGAGCGCCAGCGCATCCTGACTTTTTCACGGCTGGCATCATCTATTTGGAATTTGTTCTTTCTATAGTCTTTTATTGTTTCCAGATACTGTGAGGTTCGAATGCGGAACCGATCAAATCCCGGCAATCTCAAACTATCGTAAATACTTTCGAGGCTCTGCAAAGGATCTCTTTCCAGATCCTCATACTTAAGTTCGTGAATTGCACCCGCTGGAATCAGATGTCTGTCCCGTTCAAAAAGGAAGAAGAGCTCCACGTACCAGGATAAAATGATCTGATCGATCGTCTCCCGATCAGGCACCTGCAAGTGGCTATGCGCGAAGGTGCTAAGCCAGAGGTGCCTTGTGGACAGATACACATCGTAAGGGTTCCTGACGATATGAATGAATTGTGCACCCGGGAACAGTGTCAGCAACATTGGGATTCTGCCCATGTGTGGCGGTGATTTCAGTAAGATGCGTTTGGGGTGCTTCCAAAGGCAGAGCTTCTTGATGTAACAGGTCAGGGCATCCTTCCAGCTCTCCAGTGCGTCGGGTTGAAGCGACTGAGGATCCAACGCCGTATGGCCGGCATTTTCCGTCATTGGGAACAGGACCCGTATGTAGGGCGATATGCCGCATAGAGCTGCAACAGCGAACTCATCCTCGTGCGGCGTCGACGCTCGAAACGCCACATTGTCCATCGGTCGCATGTTCGGCACTAGCCTATTGAATACCCTGCTGCCGTCCTCTTGACTGTAACCATAGTGGTGTGGAAATATCGCCTGATAGGTACTTGGAAAATCGAAATTCTCATCCTGGCTCATCAGATGGTGTAGGTACGTTGTGCCGCTTCGCATGTGCCCAAGGATGAAAAGAGGGGGTTTTTCGATGCAGGCCCCTTCAAGACGTGATCCGTAACAAGGCTTTTCATATCGAGAGAGGATCGAATTCAAAGCTCCCATGAGGAGGAGAAAACCAAGGCGGCCAAAACATTTCCGATCCACTCTGAAGCGGTTCCTACTCAAAACGCGCATCAGCGTACCAAGCCGCATGCCTGGAATAATCTGTAACGGCGCCAACCATCTGTTTTCTTTTTCGACAGTTCTATTCAATTCGATAATAGACATCCGGAGAACCTTTCACTATAAAAACCAGTTCATTCTAAGCTTCTTAACGGCCATGAGTACCTCGCCATCCCGGTCTACCGCACGGGCGTCCCAGGTGATCCCGTCATCATCCTGATCACGCATGCGAGCTTCGAGGGTAACTTCTTCTCCATCCGCGCACTTGCGCCGGAACAGCATCTCACCGATGCGTAACGGAATCATGGACCGCTGTTCCGCCTGATCTCTCATGATGATATGAAAGTTCACCAACTGAAGAAGCGCTTCCAAAAGATACGGAGAATACTGGTAGTTTGTTTCTCTCGGTGCTTTGAAGTCTGCCACGGCGTGATAAACCATGCGGCCTCTGATCGCTCTTGGAGCGGTGCCGTCCAGGGTTTCTATCACACGATACCGGTTCTTCATATCGCTTCGTTCTTCATACCACTTGATCGCCTCATCGTGATCCATGGGCCGGGTATCGAGTTCTTCCATTTTGACGGGAAAATCGGCCGGGTCCTCGTCGGTCTGTGGCATTGCCTCCAATAGAACAAGGACTTTGTATCCCCGGTTCATTCGCTCAACAGGTCTGCCTGAGGGCGAAATTCCTTTTGACGAAAGGAATCCCTCGCAGACCACTTCATTGGCTTTCCACGACAGTGTCCTGCATTGAACCTGCGCATGTCGCGTCACGCCGGGGGGACATTCGATCATGTCCAGGAACTGTGCCTCTCTAACCCCTGTTACCTTCAGCGTCGGATGCAGTATCCTGCACGCTTCCATGAACCATTCGAGTGCCATGATAGCGGAGACGAGTGGGTGTTTTATGAACTTGAACGGCTTGTGATCCGAAATCCATAGATCGTTCTCCGGATTAAAATCCCTCTCGGCGACAAAGTCGGCCGATTGGAGGCTTAAATTCGACACGCAGTCAATGAGCGGAAAGCTCTTGCCATCATAAAGCATGCCATTAGACTCGATGCCGCTGTTGCACCTAAACTCATCGGCCTTGAGGCACACTGATTTTACATCGGGAAGTGAGCGCATAAAGAGCACCCAAACATCCTCCGGCGGCCCCAGAAAGAGCTCCCGCAAAAATAGGTGCGAAAGCTCATCGACATGGATGTAGGCCGCGTTCATGAACTTCATGATGGATTTGATATCCGGGTTTTCCGCCATTCCGGCGCCCTCGATCGGGGGCAGCATGAATGCCTTGAACAGGATGCCTTTATGAATGCCGCTCCAATAGGACATCAGGGCGCTCATTGCTCTGTTTCCACAAGCGTAATTCACCTGGCCGGGGTTGCCCTGAATGCAGGCTGCGGAAGAAAGACAGGTAAAGAACTTCAAGGATTCCCGCGTTTGCTCAAAGAGGCGCCATGCACCGATCAACTTCACCTTGACGACTGCGGAAAAGTCCTCGGCAGTCATATTATTCATAAAGCTGTCCCGTAAGATTCCCGCACCATGGACAATACCGGTGATTTTACCGAACTGCTCCTCAATCGTATGCACGACTGAAGAGACACTCGCCGGATCGTTCACGTCCCCCTGGAAATACTCGGCATGAATCCCCACATCTTTGAGGGTGATGAGGGTTTTAATGATGTCCTGGCTTCGCTCAAGCCCCTTAGGCGCTTCTCCAGTGGCCTCTTTGTTTGCGGATTCGGTGTCATTTAGATTTGGCTCCAGGAGGGTGCGTCCCATAAAAGCCATCTTGCAGCCGTAAGGAACGAGGCTGCGCGCCAGAGAGGGCATTATTCCTGAACATCCTCCCGTGAAGAGGATCACATCACCTCCTCCAAGCTTTAGACGAGGTTCCTCATTAAAAATGATGGGTGCGATCTCTCCTGCAAGGGTGAATGTTCGCTCGCTTTCAAACGAGGATTCAATGTATTTCTGGCTCCTGTCGAGCGCTCCTCGAATCACATTCCGTATGTCCGCTTCCCCCCTTACCCGCACGGTCCGGAAGAGGACATCCGCAAACTCATGGATAGCACTCAAAAAAAGACCCAGCAGTCCTTCCATAAGTAGTCTTGAGAATCCCCAAAGCCTATCTGAGAGGTTGACGAGAATCACGAACTTCTTATCCGGGGAATCAAGAAACGTCTTGAGCAAGGAAAAGAAGCCCTCCAGCACCGTGGAAACGTCTTCAATAGAACACATCCTGGTTTCAAGCGTATTGTCGAGAACAACAACAAGTCCTGCCAGTGATTCTATTTGGCGCATAACCCCGGAAGCCATATTCGTGCCTTGGGTTGTTCGAATATCGAATGCTTCGCGCCTCGCATCCTGGCTCTCTTCGGTGAAAACCATGGGAAAGATGCGGCAGCCATAGTCCCGCCTGAGCACATCGCCCACCCGCTTGTCAAGCTCCGTAGCGCTGCCTGACGAGAGCACCACGACAGAATCAAACTGCGTGAGCTCCACGGGCTCCACGGTAGCACTTTCTACAGCGGTCTCTTTGAAGATCATCCGCTTTATGGGCAATTTTTGAGCCTCTTCCTCGATTTGGGATGTGCCTTCGGACCCGGGATCGGCGGGAGCTTCTTTCGGAGACTTCCTTGACTGATTCCGTATCATCACTTTGGAGATCCTCTCTGCAATGTCCTGGATCGTACGTGCGTCCCTAAAGTCTTCAAGCTGGACCTTTATCCCGAAGTGGTGTTCCACAGTGTCCATGATTACCGGAAGGCGGCTGGAGCGAATGGAAAGGTCCTCGCGCAGGCTCATGGCAGGCTCGATTTCATCCCGTTCGTAACCTGTGACTCCCATGATGATGCGGATCACAGCTTCAGTTACATCTTCGACACCGGCTGATCCAAGCTCTGCGAGAACTTCCTGATGAAGATCCAAAAAAGATGCCGACGGCCCTGTCGTTGCAGCCTCTATTCCTTCCTGTCCTGCAATGGGAACGAACATTGGCGTCTGATCATTTCCCAAAGCAGGAAACATTCGGCTCAAAATCGATTCCAGGCGCTGCTCCGGAAAGGATGGATCGTATTCGGCACGGATGGCGGATAGAATGCCAGGCTTCAGGAATCTACCGAAGCTTTCCAGGATGAAAGAGACTGTCTGTCTGTAAATAATTGCTTCCAAGGAATCAAAAGTTGGAAGCGCAGGTCTGAGATGCGTCCTGGCATCCCCAGATTTGACTGGCTCGACTGATTTTCTCGTTCCGGGTAAAGACATGAAGCGTACAGGACCCTGTATAGGCAAATTGCCGCGTGCGTAAAGCTGAGCAAGTCCGATCTTGAAAGTCAGGGATTCGGCGGAAGGCAAGCACGTTGGAATGCATTCAGCTTCAGCAATGCTGTCAAGGATCAAATCACTTAAAATCTCCCGCGGACCGACCTCTACAAAAAGGCGAATCCCTAAATCATTCCAAAGGGTTTGCACATTCGCCATCCAGTCAACCGGAGATTCCAGATGGGCCATGATGATTCGTTTGATTTCAACAGGATCGTCGGGGAACTGTTCCCTTGTCGTGTTAGAAACAACGGGAATTCTGGGTGCATGAAATTCAATACCTGCTATGAACGCTTCCAGTTCATCATGAATGCACCGCATAACGGGCGAGTGAAAGGCCATGCTCACCGGCAAAAGCTTGCTGCGATATCCATTGCTCTTTAGCTCGGCACATAGGAGCTTGATCTCTTCGGTATTTCCGCCTACCACGAATTGGCGGGGTGAGTTGATATTGGTAAGGTATACATCCCGGCGCCTGGTCATAAAATCCTGGATCACATCCATGGGGGCGTCCACAGCCATCATTGCGCCAGGATCTATGTTCATTGCGCATGCCTTGTCCATGCACACGGCCCTCTTATTGACAATCCTGAAACCGTCTTCAAACGAGTAAACCCCGGCCAGGCAAAGTGCGGTCAGTTCTCCCAGGCTGTGCCCAGCCAGAGCGGCAGGACGTATTCCCAGAGACCGCAGATACTGAGCCATGGCATATTCCATGGTAAACAAAGCCGGCTGTTGCCACCGGGTCTTTTGAGCATCTTCCTCGCAGTTGTGGAAGATTGAATGCAACAGGTCGAATTCAGCAATAGAAGCAGCCCGGTCCATCCATTCTTTTATAATGGGAAAAGACTGATACAGTTCGTGGCTCATTCCGGCATAATGGGAGCCTTGCCCTGGAAAGATAAGGGCAAGCCTGGGAGCCGGCTCCTCCACCGATAGATGAACCCCTTGACGGGCAAGAGCCTTCAGCCGTTTTGACGTCACCGGCCCCCCGTTTCCCAGGGATTCGGCCTTCCAGACCAAGTCGATAGCCGACGCTTCGGATTCCGCCTGTATGGCCAGCCTGTAAGGCCGTCCGGAGATTTCAGTTTTAAAAAGAAAAAGCCCTTCGGGCAAATCTGCCGGCTCATGCCGGGCTTCGGATTGTATCGGGGACACGAGAACCGAATCCTCCTCATCGTTTGTTTGTTCGAGCTGCACAACATAATTGGAGCCGCCAAAGCCAAAGGCATTCACCTGCATGCGCCGCGGTCTCCCCTCTTTGCGTGTCCATGTTTCCGGCTCGGGAAGAATAGCCAGGCCGGAGCCCTGGAGCTCGATTTCCGGATCAGGATTTCTGTAATTGAGGGTCGGCGGAAATATCCCCGCATTCATTGCCATCACGCCACGGATCAGACTGTTGACACCTGAAGCGCCCAGGGTATGACCAATCTGCGATTTAAAAGATGTGAGCACGGTCTTGCGATTGGATGGGAAGAAAGACTTCAGCGCATGCACCTCTTCGACATCACCTTGCCGGGTAGCCGTGGCATGACATTCAACCAGATCGACACTTTCGGGGCCATAAGGTAGATGCGCGAGGGAAGCCCTGATGGCAATTTTCTGAGTGATTCGGGAAGATTCCACCATGCCCAGATGGTTATTGCTGGCGCCCATGGACGTAATGAAAGCATGAATCCTGGCTCCATGGCTCCGAGCGATGGTTTCCCGCTCGATCACGATCATGCCCCCCCCTTCCCCGAGCACCATGCCGTCACGGTCAAAATCAAAGGGCCTGCTGGCTTGATGCGGCGGTTTCTCCGCACCCGATATACCCGCCAATGCGCCTAAAGCGGAAAATTCAAGGAAGTGCATCGGGGTGAGGCGTTCTTCCGCACCTCCTACAATCGCAGCGTCGATCACGCCGTTTCGAATCATCTGATAAGCGCTATACAACGCTACAAGGGAAGTTGCGCATGCAGCCGAGACTGAAAAGCTCGGACCCATGAACCCGAATTTATTGCAGATGAATCCGCCTGCCGAGCAATTTAAGCGCCCCAAAAGCGTGGTGTCGTCAATTGCCATGCGGCCCGCCTTGATTTCTTCCTCAACTGCGGCTTGCAGCTCCGGAGAAAGATGAACCACGCGATTCACCGCTCCCATGATCTTGTTTATGGATGCGCGGATAATGACATCCTGCAGCGTAGCCGCGGCTTCCCCGGAATTTTGGGAAATGAGCACAGCGATGCGTTCACGAGGGATATCGGTTTCAAGAAGTCCGGATTCCCGTATCGCTTTTGATGCAAGCCAAAGGGTAAGCCTGGTGGAATTCGTCATGGTGCGGAAATCTTGAGGCGGCACGTCGATATCCTTGCGACTGACGTCTATGTTCTGGAAGGCACCGAATTTGCAATAAGTTTTTTCCGGCATTCCCGGCCTTGGATGGTAAAAAAGCGCATGATTCCATCTGTCCGAAGGCACATATCTGATGCCGCTCTCCATATTCAGACTGCCTGCCCACACGTCTTGCGGGCTGTTACCGAGGGAATTAACGACGCTCATTCCCGTAATAGCGATGCGCTCGCTCCGGTTGTTTCGCATGGTGGCCATGGCGACTTTCGCGGAGACACGAGCGCCATGATCCTGGATCGTCTCTTGAGTGAGAGGACCCGTAAAGGGCAGACCATCGGCGAGAGGGCCTTGCGCCAACTCCATATGCAGCTCTTCAGCGGACTTTACCCTTTGGATCATTCCCGCAGCCGCACCGCTCATGAATTGACCCTTATCAATACATGTGGCTTCGTTAAGGATGGAGCCATCCACGCAATTGACGCCTCGAGCCGCGACACAAAGACTGCCTGCGCTCAGGGCTTCTATTTTGCGGCGAAACGCAGCCTCATCCTTTTTTTGGGAAACAAAATCGCGCTCAAGCGAACAAATCGTATCAATTGTTCGCGTTTTGAGAGACCTGACCCTCAACCCGGTGGCTGCACCCGTAACGATGGTCGAGCCCGGTTCCGATTCGAGAATCATCTTTTGATAGAGCGGGCGAAGAGAGCCTGTTTCGATGATGTCCGATACGGCAAGATACGCAGTCCCCATCTGGACCGCTTCCGCGCCGAGCATGGCAGCCATAAAAACAGTTTCGCGGTTGCAAACGCCACCGGCAAGGATGATCCTTCGGCCTTCAAACAATGCAGGGTTCCGAAATTTCAAATCCAGGATCACCTGCGCCCATGTAAGCGTTGTATAGTGTCCCACATGACCGCCTGCTTCGCTGCCTTCACAAATAACAAACCGGACTCCCTTTTCAAAAGCGAGCCGCAGGAGCTCTTCATTGGGAGCGATATAGATGGTCTCTATACCGGCCGATATGAGATCCGCCGCATGAGAAGGCTCGCCCGCCGCAATAACCGCAAAACGGGGCCTGGTGCGTTTGATCCACGCCAGTTGCACATCTCGAAATGGATTCTCGTTCAGGGTAATGATATTCACAGCGTAGGGGAAATCACCCATTATCCGAGACAGATTCCCGAGTCTCTCCTCAAGTGCGTTTTCATCCATCATTCCCAAGGCAATCGTGGCCAATCCGCCCGCTTCGGCAATGCGCTTTGCAAAGTCCGGATTGTCGGTAATCCAGGTCATGGCCCCCTGAATAAAGGGATAACGCACACCCATTTCCCGTGCCACCGGACTGTTTACGAACGCACTAACGGCTTTGGGAGCATTCGCCAGATGCTTGTCAATTTGTTTAATAAACCTGGCAATAGCGGTTTCGGTCCCGTTGCCGTATCGGTTCACGAAGGATGAGGCAAAAGAAGCCTCAATTCCTATGGCAATAAGCGCGTCACGACCGAACACGCCACGGTGGGGCGGCGTCAACTGGCTCAGGATCCTTTCGCAGAATTCCCTCTGTTTTGCTTTCGTGATTTCAGAGCCGCACAGCGAGTTTGCAAAGTCTTTCAGCTCCTTAACCGCCCTGGAATTTCCCTTGTTGAACAGACGGCATGGTGTCCCAAGGCTCAATCCCGCAAGATCCGTATGATCGGGTCGCAGATTGCCGGCCTTGTCGCGAAAATCTACAGAGGCTGTGAAAAGATCCGTAAACCAGTGCACGCTCTCGAAAACGATGCGTTTTGCTCCGATTGCAAGAAACGCAGCCGCAGCCTCGGCAAAAGCCACACTCCCCCAGATGGCAAGACCGGGAGCTTTATCCCGATCCTGAATCATTTGCCGCACGGCAGCATAGAGAATGAAAAGCGTTTCACTTCCAACAAAGCCTGACGCTTCGTTTCCCTTGAGTGCTATGACGCTGATTTTCGAATGATTTTCAACAATATTTCGAATAAGCGGCACGCTCCCCAGGATGGGAATGATGGTAAATTCATCCGACAGCTCGGAAATCTTTTCCAGGAGTGCCCCGGTATCCGTCACGAGCGCCTCATGAATTTCCACCCATACCGTGGTTACGTTCGTCTTCCTGAGAAAGTCTGGCAGGGCAGGGTCGAGCAGGGTATCGGCGGAAAGCTTCAGCTCCACAGCACCCGAATCGATATTGGCTTGAAGGAGCGCTCCAGTACTCGCAGCGGTATCTATCCCAGTCAGGTCGAATACCGCTTTCACCCCGGTACGCATTGCCGTCTCAACAACCGCGGAAGAGATGTGCTCCGGGAAGAACAGAAAGCCGATTGCAGGTCTATTAAATTCACCAGTCATTAAACGCATTTCATACCATCAATGATTCATTGTTGGGCAGTCTCTCATAGCGTTTCCTTCGATTCGGAAGAGCCGACTGAAACACATAAAGCGTCCGGAAACGGTTTGCCGAATATCGGGTTAGACCGGCATACTGCAAACCGGTAAAAATTATAAGCTAGCATCTTATCACCCGTTTTGTAAATTAAAAAAAACGCCAACCTCTGAAAATCGCTTAAAAAGTGTTTTTATATGCGATTCCATGGAGTATATTCGGGTAATCGAGACGATTTCTCTTGAGATGGATTTGCTTGTCTCAATTTGATAGGCAAGGAGGAAATAATGAACAAGCCGATGAATGTGCTGCTAACCGGGGGGACCGGTTTTCTTGGGGAATATCTCCTGGCTGAACTTTTGGAGAAAGGGCATACGGTCTGGGCTCTCTACCGAAGTGAATCCAGACAGATGGACACGATCCGATTCCTGGGCAATCTGGGATTACCCCGTAATGCCAACAGCCTTCATTGGTTCAAGTGCGAGATTCTAGAACTGGATGCGCAGTGGGATAAACTGTGTCAACTAAATCCCGGAATCGACCAAGCGAATACGCTGCTGCACAGTGCCGCCTCCACTCGACTTCATATGGACAAATTCGGAGAGCCACTCAGAACCAATCTTGGCAGCGCAAAGGTCCTGGTCCGACTTTTAAAGCGCGTTCCCATGCAGGTCCATATTATAAGCACGGCCTATGTATGCGGCCTGGTTCAGGATGCCTTAATTCGGGAGATCAACCATCCACAAGGTGATTTTGTAAATGTGTATGAAGAAAGCAAATGGGAAGCTGAACAGCTTTGGCACGGAAAGGCCACCCTGCTGCGGCCATCGATCATTGTGGGGCATTCCGAAACTGCTCGCTGCAAATCCTTCACAGGCTGGTATATCTTGTTCCAGGCATTGCATCTTCTTGACCGGTTAATGCATGAAAGTAAAGACTCAAACAGACTGAATCTCGACATTAATCTGCCGGCTGACTCCCATGCCACGACCAACATCGTACCTGTGGATTACGTTGCCAGGGCGGCAGTGGCAATCATTGAGTGCTCGGATAATCACAACAAGATCTTTCACCTTACGCACTCGGACCCCCCAAGTCATCAGTGGACAATGAGCTATATTTGCAAACGTTTCAACGTGGGTGGAATCCATTTTGCCGGAGGCGGGACTCCAATTACTGAGCCGCGCAATTTGACAGAGCGTATGGTTTGGCACCAGATGAAGACAATCTTGTCCCACTTTTCCAACAATCCCATATTCGACCGTACCAACACGGATCGTGCCTTGCCACACATAACTGTTCCGCCAATCACTGAAGATAGAGTGACGAAACTGGTGGACTACGCCATTGCAAGAGATTGGGGCCAAGGCTCGATCTGATTTGGTTTGTTGCTAAAGCAGTCCGGGCATAATTGCGCAACAGTAGCTGTAAATGAGGCTCATCGCTGTTTCGTACGGGTTACCTACCCGAAATAGCAAAAAACCATATTTGAAATGTCAGCAATTCTTTATGTATTGTTAACATTTCCGGACCTCCCACAACTCAAGAATGGGTAACAATTGTTGAGAGGCGTCTTTTTGTCTCATCTATCACTTTTCTGCGCTAACGGCTGTCTTGCACCAGTTTGCAGTATAACAACAATTAGATTGACCACCATTAATCGTTTCAAAGCCCGTTCACAGAACTGCGAACGCACGACGAGCCTCGTTTGATGATATGGGTAAAGATCATCGTTGCCTTGACATGCTATGGTACAAGGATTTCTGCACCGTTCGGATGTCGTAGCCTCCTTCGATCAAGTGCGCAGCGAAGAGAGTTCCGAATAAAAACAGTTGTCTTGTTAGTGGATGATGAAGTACCTTTTGTGGAAACCATGATCAAAAGGCTGGCCAAACGGGATCTGACCGTTAT
The DNA here is from genome assembly GCA_903909505.1 of uncultured Desulfobacteraceae bacterium. Classification (GTDB taxonomy): domain Bacteria; phylum Desulfobacterota; class Desulfobacteria; order Desulfobacterales; family Desulfatirhabdiaceae; genus RAAP-1. Next base: position 3,045 of record CAIVVZ010000505.1, on the reverse strand, counting down.
TTCGGCCACGGCGGACCGGAAGCATTGACAAAACTCGATGGGAAGAATATTCATCCCCCCTTTTTTGAAAAGGGAGGCCAGGAAGGATTTTCTGTGACAATCCAGCCAATACCCCATCAGTCCTCCTTTTTCCCAAGGGGGAAATAATCCTTTTCATGCTTGGGGTCAGCCATGGCCATAAGCGTTTACTCCATGATCAATCAGAGGGACAGATGATGCCTGACAAGGGAATGGATCAAGACAATCCGATCAAGCTGCTTCTTGTGGATGATGAAGCCGGCTATGTCAGCGTGCTCGCCAAGCGAATGGCCAAAAGAAACATCGTTACGATCACCGCAACCAACGGAAACGAGGCCATTCAGACCCTTCGCGGCCATCGCTTCGACTGCGCTGTCCTGGATCTTAAAATGGAAGATATGGATGGCATTGAGGTTTTGAAAATATTCAAAAAAATGGACCCCACGATGCCGGTCATCATGCTGACCGGTCATGGATCAGAGATTGCCGCACGGGAAGGCGTCAAATTCGGAGCCTTTGAGTATCTCACCAAGCCATGCGATCTTGTCGATCTGATCGATATCCTCTATAAGGCCTGTAACCGGGATGCACCCTGAAAGCCAGACTCCGGCATACGGATACAAAGATGTATGGCTATAAATTAGCTCCAATGAATTGGTTATAAAAAAAACCATCTTGTAATCACACTCGCTTCCAGAGGTTATGCGGGGCTGAAGTCAAATTGAAAAGTTTTTTTCATCAGAAAATGGTTTATGGCGTCGGCGCTTTCATTGCCTATGCGTTTTTTTCGGCGTTTCTTCTGGTTCCAGGCAAAAACATTGTTGGAAGTCCCTATTATCTGATTGGATCGGCGGGCATGTTCATGTGCATGCTCTGGATCATGAAGCACTGGCCTGGAGGGCAGATGCTTTATGCTGTTTTGTTGATGGCGTTTCTTGTCAGAGCCATTGCGATTTTCCAGTTTCCGGCCAACAGCGATATCAACCGTTATATCTGGGAAGGAGAAATCCAGCTTTCAGGTTATAATCCATATCTGCTTGCACCGGATGCCGAAGCACTGAAACACCTCAGGAACGAAATCTGGCAGAACATCAATTTTAAAAATATCCCTGCAATTTACTGGCCTTTTGCGCAGTTGCTTTTTAAGGCAGGCGCTGCGATATCGCCGACACATTGGTTTTTTGAAACAATCCTTGTGCTCTTTGATCTGGGTACGATTTTCCTGCTGCTGCTTATGATACGTCCATTTACTTCAGATTTCAGGGAAATCGTTCTTTATGCGCTGAATCCCCTGGTGATCATCTCCGTGGCTGGCCAAGGCCATCTTGAAAGTATCCTGGTTTTCTGGACCATGCTGTCCCTTTATGGTTGCAGTCAGAAAAAGCCATGGCTGATGTATCCGGCCCTCGGGCTTGCCGTCATGACAAAACTGACGCCGATCATCTTCCTGCCTCTGCTTGTTGAGCGCGGCAATATCAAGTACTTTCCCCTTTTCTTGCTTCCATGTGCACTGATGCTGCATTATGTTGATCCTGGAATCGATTTTCTGTCCTCGTTAAAAATTTTTATCTCCGATTTTCACTTCAATGGTCTGTTTAATTATATTTACCAGAGCATCATTGGAGAATTGCCTCCAACCTGGCTTGCCATGTTTTGCGCTGCAGGTCTCTCGGGGTTTGTATTTTTTCTGACTCCGGACAGGCCCCGGTCCGTCTTCCTGTTATCCGCCATTTTATTGATTTTCGCTCCGACGTTTCACACCTGGTATCTGCTGCTGATCACCCCATTTCTGGTATTGTACCGTCCAACGCCCTGGATCATTCTTCATGCCTCAATTCTGCCGCTTGTTTTCATCTTTCACCCATGGGCCACCAATCCTTTATGGCACAACAAGCCACTTCTGCAGGGAATTGAATTTTTGCCCTTTATTGCTGCAGGGATCTGGTGTTTCTGGAAAGACCGCCAATACTGGCCGGCCCGGTTTCCGATGGCTCGAAGCATCTCCGTTATCATATTGACGGAAAATGAAGCGCAGGATATTTCCGGGTGCGGCCAGTCCATTGACATCCAGGATTGTCCAGTAGAAATTATTCGGGGGACGCAGATCAGTAGTGGCATTGATGCTGCGCGGAACGATGTGATTGTTCTGCTCCAAGCAGAAGCCAGGCTTTTGCCGGGTGCGATTTCCGCATGCTGAAAGTGCTTCAGGAAAACGACAGTGCTGTCGGCGGATGTTTTGGCGCCACATACGATGGTTCGTCGGGGTTCAGCCTGCACCTGAACCGGCTTACGCCTGTGCTGCACCGGCTCTGGTTCGTTGTCTCGGGCATATGCATTGGAGAGCAGGTGATTTTTTTCAGACGCGTGGCATTCCAGGGTTCGTTCCCAGTAATCAAGCCTATGGCGAATATCGAGCTGTCGCTCCGTATGAAAGAAAACGGAGCGACTGTCTTTGTCCCAGGCGGTGTCGCCGGCACATCCCAGAAGCCAAATCCGTCCGGAAACTGGACTGATTTTATGAAAGTGTTTTATGTAACGCTCCGCTACTTGACGCTGAGAAGGTTAGGGTGTCCATCCAGGACCGATACCACCTCGCCGTAGACCACCAATTTGGGATTTAAGGCAATGGCTCAATTGTGTTATAAAAAGTGCTGGGCAGCAAAATAAGTCATTCATGGCTTTCAAAAAAACAATAGATAAAAAAATAATGAATCACGTAAAATCGTCATCTGATCAGTCCAAAATCATTCTTAAAAGAAGAATCCTGTCCCTGAAAGGTCTATGTATTGGCCTCATGGCTGGGCTGACCGCCGTTGGTTTTCGCCTCAGCCTGGAATATGCCGAGAGGCTGCGCAATACGTTTCTTGCTTTTTCACGATCCCATGAATTCTATTATTGGCCGTTGCCGGCTTTACTCTTTGGACTGTCCATCGCAATCGTTGTGTTTGTTACTTTGAAATTCGCACCCGATGCGGGCGGCAGCGGAATCCCCCACCTGAAGGGGTATCTGGAAGGCATTCTTGCCTT
>CAIVVZ010000504.1 GCA_903909505.1 uncultured Desulfobacteraceae bacterium | reverse complement strand
TGTGAAATGAGAACCATACAGATGACGCTTGATGATGATCTTGTTGAAGCGGTCGACCGTGTTTCAAAGGAACTCCATACAAGTCGTTCTGCTTTTGCAAGAAAGGCTTTTCGTGAAGCGCTTGCCCGTCACAGCCGGTTCTAATCCTGACACGAAATTCCGTGCTGGAATATCTGGGTGAGGTAACTATCGCCCCCATCACAACCACGATTCGCAATATCCCTTCCGAGGTGTTTCTCTCGAAAGCCGATGGCATGCCCCAGGAATGCGCAGTCAATTGTGACCACTTGCAGACTGTTTCAAAAGGGAAAATCGGATCATTGATTACATCCTTGTCTCCGTCAAAGATGACTGAAGTCGGACGTGCAATCCGCTTTGCTCTTGATATCTGATACAGGTTATGCCGATATGGTAAAAGACAAGAGAAGCCATGGAGTGGGCCGAGGCCACTTTCAAGGACATAGCTCATGAAACGGCGTGAGGTATGGCGGGTCAACTTCGACTGAACATCCATTAGAGGAAGCGATAATTTCCGGTTTTTATGAATAACGGGAACAACGAGATGACACCGAAAGGGTTTCTGCTTCTATCCGGTATGTTGTTGTGCGCCCTCTTTTTTGAGGGATACGCCTTTTGTTCGGAAGTTTACTTCATCGATCATCAGCCTGTACTTTTTTATAAGACCATCAACTGGTGGTATGACTGCCCGCCCGGGGAATGCGACTGGTTTTGCGGAAAATCCGTAACCTATACGAACGGAGGAAACGCCAGGATCAGGTACAACGAAGCAAAGAAGACACTCAGACTGAAAATTGAAGGAGGTTTTGCAGACCTGTTATCCCTATTCAAGACGTGCGAGCAATGCTATGGTTCCTCTTATCTGCAATGCACATGGCAAGACGAGAAATACTTCGGCAAAAGCAAGGCGGCAATCGTGTCTGATTTGAATGGTTTCAGTTTTGCCCCTATCGACAGCAAGCAGGCCCGGATTCTGGAAAGCATGCGGAAGGATATCCTGTTTGTAGTAGAAGGAAGGATCGGCGGCCTGCAAAACGATGGGAAAATCGCCCTTCATCAGACGGACAATTTACTGAAAAAGTGTTCCAATGTTTCAGAGGATCAAGTTACCAGTTACCCCATCACCCTAAAGATCATAAATGCCCGATCAAATGGAGTCATCGCCACATTTTCGGCGAGATATAAGAATTGATGGGCTTTTTACCCATCTATCCGGGCAATCAGTTTGTAAGCCGAAACTGTCAGGCCGCACCGGTAACTTCACATACATCAAATCACGTTGCTGAGAAGAAAACACAGAATCTTCTCTATAACTTGACGTATCATCAGCGGGCTGTTGCCACTCATTTCAGAAAACAGGAGTAACGACTATGCAAAAACAGCTTGCGGCAATTATCGAACGTGAAGGGGACGGGTATGTGTCGCTTTGTCCGGAATTCGATATTGCCAGTCAGGGAGACACAATCGAAGAAGCACGTAACAATCTTCGGGAAGCGCTTGAGCTCTTTTTCGAAAGTGCTTCCCAGGAGGAGATTAAAATGCGCTTACATGAGGAATTGTACGTGACACCCCTCTGTGGAGGTTGCCGTTGGATAAACTCCGTCGAGCTTGCCACCAGTGACAAAAGCCGAGCGTGAGCTGAAAATGCACGGTTCGTTGGAGATCGTGCCTCCAGCCAGAAGTCATCGAAAAGCGGAATCGTCCCGCTGACGCTGGTTTTTCTTTTTCTTGCCTTCATTGCCGGCGCTGTCTTTTTCCACAAGCTGCCACTCCTAATCCTTGGCATTTACCTGGGCGCCAATTGCGTTGCATTTTTTGCGTACTGGATCGACAAATCGGCCGCACAGAATGATCGATGGAGAACCAAGGTTGCCGAAGAGCGAAACCCCTCCGTGGCCGGTTTCGGTTCCATCATCAGCGGCAAAAACAACTTTACCATTGACATGAGGTTGTATAAGGTTATATTTCAACCATGATGGAAGTAATATGGCAACCAAAGGCAACGAGGCAGCTTAAGAAGATTGGGGATCGAACCATACAGGGCAGAATCCTGACGGCTACGCGGGGGCTGGCGGATTTCCCGACATGTTCCAACGTCAAACGGTTGACCAATCACGAGTATACGCACCGGTTGCGCGTCGGTGACTGGCGGATACTGTTCAACGTATTTGAGGAAATCAGCATTGCCAGTATCGAAGAGGTGAAAAAACGGGATGAAAACACATACTGATTATCAGACCATTGATTACAACGGAAAACCCGCTTTTGTGCTGGTTCCGTGGGAAGAATTCAAGCGCGTTCGCCCACTGCTGGAAGGGGATAAGGCCCTCTCCACCGGTATACCGCAAGAGGTTGTTGAGGCTCATGTGCTGAGCGACGTTCCCATGATCCGGGCATGGCGCGAGCACATAGGCATCACCCAGGG
>CAIVVZ010000503.1 GCA_903909505.1 uncultured Desulfobacteraceae bacterium | reverse complement strand
GGCGCCACCACGGGGAAAGGGCCAGTGTGTCGGATATCTGTTGTTCCTTCATTTGGATGCCTCTCATGTTTCGGGTTAATGGTTCCTGATCGATCTATCCGATGATAACTTCATAAAAATGGGGTGTTGGGTTGCCGTCAAATAACGGCATGAAAAGAGATTAATACTATAAACATTGTGTCACCTCCGTAAGATTTAGCATTTTATGGATGTTTTCTCGCCATCATTGCTGCGATATCTTCCTGAAGATTGGCGGTTTCTTCCGGCTTACCACACCCTTGACGGTGCAGCCGGTATTCTTGGCGGTTTCCTGACATTGAAAACAAAACATGATCACTCGCTAATGGCCTCCCGGATGGCAGCGCATAAGTCGTCAATTGTGCTGCCGTGAATACGGGCAACATCCTCCAGCGTATGGTAGGCTTGGGTTGGACAGCCCACACACAGCATCCCGCGCTTGATAAATGCGGTCGTCGCACAGGGGTGATGCTTCGGCAATTCCTTGATGGTCATTTCCGGATCAATCTTTATCATGATCGGATGATAACACCATCCATGGAAGGGATCTTTGCGCTGACGCAACGATGTGAAAAAAACAAAGAAGGTGGATTCGATACAAATAGTGCTGGAATATCAAGAATGTTCTGAGAACAGTACCAGGGAATGAGGGTCGCGGACAGTGATCTGCTCCCGTTTGGATTTAATCCAGCCTTTCTTCTCCCAGGTGCTTAGAATGCGGCTTACGGTGAAAATCGTGGTGCCGGTGTAATTCGCCAGCTCCTGGCGGCTGAGCGGAAAGTCGATTCGGATGCAGTCCTCTTCTCTGTGGCCGGACTGCTTCATGAAGCGCAAAAGCGTGCGGGCGATGCGCTGTTCCACCTGTTCAGCGCAGATTTCCAGGTAGCGGTTCTGTAAATCGTCGAGGCGATTGATGGTGCACCGGAGCATATTCATCGCCAATGGCGGATATTCGAGCATGAGCTGCTCCATGATTTGTTTATCCCATCCAACGGCTTCCGTGGCACCGATGCTTTCGCGGTGACCGGATAATCCTTTCCCTTGAAAACAGAAATGATAGCGGTTAATTCTCCGTGCCCGATATACCGAAGGATGGCCTCTTTTCCCTGTTCATGGAGCTTGATGAGCTTGAGGCGACCCTTCAAAACAAAAAAGCATTTATAAGCCGGATCACCCTGGTAAAATAAGTTTTCCCCGGATTTGAGGCAGATACGATTTCCCCGATTCAGGATATCGGCTGCATGCGATTCCGTGATACTGAGAAAAAAGTCGGACCGACGGAAACTGTCATCGATGATAGTGTTTACATCCAATAAAAATCACTCCGGTAATGGCGACAATATTTTTTGATATCTTTCTCATATACACGATGCCTTTTTCGCGGCTCTGCCCATCACCTTTGCGACATCCGTCAGAAATCAACGCTTTTTAGGATTTTTTACGGTGCGATCGTATCCTCGTTCCATCCACTGACTTGTTGGTTAAACGGGATTCAATTATTTCTGTTTAAGTATGTCCCGTATCTCCGTTAAAAGCATTTCTTCTTTTGTGGGCACGGGTGGTTGTGCTGGCGCTTCCTCCTCCTTTTTCATTAATGTGTTCATTGCTTTAATAGCCATGAAGATGGCAAGAGCGATTATAAGGAAATCAAAAATGTTTTGAATGAATTTACCGTAATTGACTGTGACCGCAGCGGTTTCACCAACAGCCCCTTTAATTGTGATCGCAAGATTTGTGAAATTAACACCACCAATAAGAAGCCCTATTGGAGGCATAATCACATCTGCGACAAATGAAGATACGATTTTCCCGAAGGCAGCTCCCATGATTATACCCACCGCCATATCTACAACATTGCCTCTCATCGCAAATTTTTTAAATTCTTGTATCATACTCATAGTTGCTCCTCCTTGATCATTAAAATCATTAGTTCATTTGAAAATTGAAAATAATTTTATCCGGTTTTCATCTCCATCAATATGGTTTTTATGTCCAGTCAACGATCAAGATCAGCCGCGGATCTGGCGGCGAGACGTGAAACCGCCTACCCGGTTTAAGATATGAGTGCAAGTCATGGTGGTTCAGTCGTTATGGCTCAGGATGGAACTCAACGCTGAGCTCGGACTATTTACGAAGCCATCGCCAATCCATGCCTCCGGGCCAACCGGGTAAACATCTGTGCCAATCCGACCCCCAGACTGAAAATCGATCCGATATCGAGATTTTGATCGGCTGTCTGATCAAAAAACACATTGAGGCTGGATTGCATCCCCTCTTCCGGCAACCAATAACATACCATGATAGGCATCTTGGGCAGGGGCTGGAGCACGACGGAGATATCGGACTGGAACTGCGGATCCACCTGTTTGCCGCTGAACATTTGCACCATATCGTCAAAGAGATCGGTGTAGCCATCCGCCACCTGTTTCATCTGTTCTTCACATCGCTTTTGAAACAGCGGATACTGCTCCCTTCCGCATGTGAGTTCTCGAAACGACCGCCAGTCGCCGGTGGGATCAAGGCCCTTTCCGTACAGAATGTAATTGAGAAAAGGGACTGCCACCCAAGAATTGACATGAATATCTGTTGAAAACACTCCAGCCGGGGTGATACTGAAATCCTTGCCCATCACCTTGACGGTTAGTCTGTTATCTTCATAACGCCCGCCGGAGCGTCCTGCCGCTGCCTTCAGATCGACGCCCTTGATCTGATTTTTGAGCTGTTCCAGAAAATCATCCCGGTTTTGTTCCACATCATGCCGATTTTGCGGATCATCGGAATAGGCTTCGATGATATTCCGGTCCAGTCTGGGACATTCCGACAGCGGGCGCCGACCGGTGAATACGGCTCCGGCAAAGGCCATGCAGGTTTTCTCGCCGCACTGCCTGCAGTTAGATTTGTCCAGAAGCTTAAAAATGGTCATGGCGTTTTGGGGCTTTGGCACGATGCATACCTCCTGTTCTTTTTACGCGGTTTGAAGTCGCTTATCCGACAGACATGACAAAACTTCCAAAGCATCCGGCGATTGCCAGCATTTCAGTGGTTATGCCGGGATGTCTGCATATCGGCATGACATATCCGTGTCGTGTAATGGGCTTCTGATTTCACCCGTTAAGGAATTCAAATCTTCATAAGAGGCTTTTATTAAAGCTGCCGTTAGCATTTTGATAACACCTTGACCTTCTTTGAATTGTCAGAAATCTCCAAATGAACAGATTGTCTGTCGGGCGTACCCGTAGACTTTCAGTTCATGCTTCCGGTTGTAATGTCGGGGAAGGCATCCTGAGTAATCCCTCGCAACCCGCCAAATCATTGTCAGAAGGACGATATCATGGAAGCATCAACGAAGAGATACTAAAAATGCTATCACAGATAAATTCTATGATCAAAATATATTTAATGCGGGTAGTTATCCCAGAAACCCTGGCCGGGGATTCATTCCAGAAGAGCATTGACTCGCCCCGATGGGGATTTACTCAGTGCGCGATCGCACGTCGAACGGGTAGTCAAGACCCTAATTGCTATCGATGCGCTGCTTGTCTTTCAGAAATAAACACGACAGCAAGCAATTATTTTGCCTTTTCGGTGTTGTCATGATTTACTGAATGAAATAAATGATTATTGTTATTTTGAGTAGTTCTTCACGTATTGGATCGGTTTGGCACGACGGGCAACCGGTGTTCCGGCTGTGATCTGATCCCCAGAAAGACGAGGATAAAATACCATGAAAGAGCTTACTTACATCCTGGTCCTGTTGCCGCTTCTGGCTGCGCTGTGCTGCTTTTTGGCCATATCCAGCCGGATCAGGTCATTCATCGTTCTGGCAACCGGCTGCATTCTGATCGCAAGCTCGCTGTTCCTGATTTCCTATGTCCCCTTCGCATTTTCACCTCAAACCGCTTTCGGCGTTGGGGTGCACGGTCTCATTCAGGTTCCGGACTTTATTCTGATGTTTGCCATCCTTTATTTCGGATTCAAGCATCGCAGCCTGTTGGTTATCATTCCAGCCGCTCTTCAGATCGTTCTGGTGACCTGGTTCGAGGTGTTCATGATTCAGGGACACCCCGCCACTCAGGCTTTTTATTGTGATAACCTCTCGCTCATCATGGTGCTGATCATTTCCATCATCGGCTCGATCATCTGCTTTCAAGCCCTTCCCTATATGAAAAACCATGAAGAACACCTGCATCTGTCAACCACCCGGCAGCCCCGGTTTTTCTTTGTCATGCTATTTTTTCTGGGCGTCATGAACGGGTTGGTGCTGTCAAATGATACGACCGTGATCCACTTCTTCTTTGAAGCCACCACACTCTGTTCGTTTCTGCTCATCGGGCATGATGGAAATGAAACGGCTATCCGGAATTCCGTGAGGGCGTTATGGATAAATAGTTTGGGCTGTCTGGCTTTTGTTGTGGCGCTGATGATGATCTACCAGAGTCTGGGCAGCATCGACATGCAGCAGATTATCCGCACGCCTCCCGGCGCGGGTCTTTCCTTTCTACCCCTGGCGCTTCTTTGTGTTGCATCGTTCACCAAATCCGCTCAATTTCCCATGCAAAGCTGGCTGGTAGGCGCCATGGTCGCGCCCACACCGGTCTCCGCTTTGCTCCATTCCAGCACCATGGTCAAGATCGGTGTATACCTGGTGCTTCGACTGGCTCCGGCCATGCAGGGCAGTTTTTTAAGTCAATGCATTGCCATTTTCGGCGCATTCACATTTCTGGCCGCTGCCGGGCTGGCGGTCGGGCAGAGCAACGGCAAAAAAGTGCTGGCCTATTCCACGATAAGCAATCTGGGGCTAATTTTCGCCTGTGCCGGCCTTAATACGCCGGAGTCCATCACCGCCGCGATCCTGCTCATTATTTTCCACGCCATCACCAAGGCCCTGCTTTTTCTCTGCGTGGGCACGATCGAGCAGCATATTGAAAGCCGCGATATTGAAGACATGCGCGGCTTGTATGCCAGAATGCCCCTGACGGCGCTCATTACGGTGATGGGTGTGGTGATGATGATCATGCCCCCTTTTGGCCTGCTCCTTGGCAAATGGATGGCCATGGAGGCTGCCGCCGGGAATATTTTCGTCATCATTCTGGCGGCCATCGGCAGCGCGCTGACCGCCATGTACTGGGCCCGGTGGGCGGGAACGCTGATGAGTGATCCGTTTGCGGGAAAGTTCACGCTCGAGAAACAGTCCGCGGTCACTTGGGCTGCGTTGTTGTCGCTTTGCGCGGGCGCGGGGATTCTGAGCATTGCCGTGCCCTGGCTGTATGCGGGGTTGTTCACCCCGTCGATGACCCTGAATTATGTGCCGCCCTATACCCTGAATGACGGCATTCTGGAGAATTCTTACGGCGTCTTTGCGGTCTTGCCCCTTTGCCTGATCGCTGTCCTGGGTTTTTTGCAATCGATATTGGCTGTCAGAGGGGCGACCAAGGCGCGTGTCTGCTCGCCCTATCTGAGCGGCATTCAGACCGCGGAGCCCAGGGTCTTTATGGGACCCATGAACCAACTGGTTAAAGCAGAGGCTGGAAACTATTATCTTTCGAACATCTTCGGCGAAAAGAAGCTGACGATCTGGATCAACCTGGCTGCCGGCGTGCTGCTGACCCTGATTGTGGGAGGTGCGCTATGACAACAAGCCAGGGCATTCTGATACTTGCCGGCCTGGCTGCCGGCCCCCTGCTCGGCGGTTTGATCGCGGGTCTTGACAGAATTCTGACCGCTCGCTTCCAGTCCCGAATCGGCCCGCCGTTGTTTCAGCCGTTTTATGACGTGATCAAGCTTTTTGGAAAAGAGAAAGTGGTGGTAAACGTCTGGCAGGCGTTCTGCGCCAACGCCTATCTGACGGCTGCTTCCATTTCGGTGGTTCTTTTTTTCCTCGGCTCCGACCTGCTGCTTATCCTGTTCATTCAGGCCGTGGGTGCGGTCTTTCTGGTCGTGGGCGCCTTTTCCTCCACGTCGCCTTACAGTCAGGCGGGCGCTCACCGGGAGCTTCTGCAAATACTCTGCTATGAGCCCCTTCTCATATTTGTGGCTGTGGGCATCTACCTTTTGACCGGCAGCTTCAAAATCGAATCCGTCCATGCCATGGACCAGCCGCTACTGCTGAAACTGCCGTTTATGTTCGTTGTTTTGAGTTTTGCTCTGACCATCAAACTTCGCAAGTCGCCTTTTGATTTGTCCACCTCGCACCATGCACATCAGGAGCTCGTCAAGGGTCTGCTCACGGACTATTCCGGACGGTACCTGGCGCTGACCGAAATCGCCCACTGGTACGAAACCGTGCTTGTCCTGGGGCTTTGTTCCCTGTTCTGGGCCACGAACCCGGCGGGCGCGATGCTGCTCGTTGGAATCACGTATTTCCTGGAAATCTGGATCGATAACGTTTCCGCCCGATTGAACTGGCGCTGGATGCTCGGATACGGTTGGGCCATGGGCATGTCGCTGTCCCTGGTGAATCTTGTCTGGTTGTATGCACGATAGGGGTTTATTGCCATATGTTTAAAAAAATCATCACAAAAGCCCGGACCCTGTCGCCCTGGGTGCTGCACTTTGATTGTGGCAGTTGCAACGGCTGCGACATCGAAGTTCTGGCCTGCCTGACCCCGGTTTATGACGTGGAGCGGTTCGGCATGATCAATGTCGGCAACCCCATGCATGCGGACGTTTTTCTCGTTACGGGCACGGTCAATCACCGGAACAAGAAGGTGCTGCGCAACCTTTATGATCAGATTCCGGACCCCAAGGTGGTTGTGGCCATCGGAGCCTGCGGCCTTACAGGCGGTATTTTCCGGGAAGCCTACAATGTGGTTGGCGGCGTGGACAAAGTCATTCCCGTGGATGTCTATGTCCCGGGATGTCCCGCAAAGCCCGAAGCCATTATCGACGGCGTGGTTCTGAGTTTGGAAAAATTCAAGGAAAAGGCCAAAATAGCCGAATCCTTGCGCACGGAAAGCTCCGTGGAGGAAGAATCATGATAGAACAGGTGATTGCCATCAGCCCGGAAAATGTGGTGGGCGAAACCGCGAAGATGAAAGTCGAGGGCTACCGGTTCGTGACGCTGTCCTGTGTTGAACTCGACGAGACAACGGTTGATATTCTGTATCACTTTGACAGGGAGTTTCAGTTGAAACACTTTCGCCTGACCGTGCCAAAAGATGTTCCCGTGCCCAGCATTTCTCCGGTCTATTTTGCCGCCTTTCTGGTCGAAAACGAGATACAGGACTTGTTCGGTATCCGCTTTCAGGGGCTGGCCATTGACTACGACCGCACGCTGTATCTGGAAGAGGAAGTGAAGAAGACGCCATTTTGCAAATATGTGGTGATTAAAACAGCCCCCTTGCGAGAAGTCCCGGGAGAGAACGCATCATGACAAAGACGATTATTCCCTTTGGACCCCAGCATCCGGTGTTGCCGGAGCCGGTGCATCTCAAGCTCACCCTGGAGGACGAGGTCATTACGGAAGCCATTCCCGCCTTCGGGTTCGTGCACCGGGGCCTTGAGAAACTGGCGGAAATCCGGGATTTTCATCAGATGGTCTACGTGGTCGAACGCATTTGCGGCATCTGTTCGATGATTCACGCCATGTGCTACTGCCAGGGCATCGAAGAGATGATGGGTATTGAAGTGCCGCCACGGGCCAGGTTCCTGCGGGTCATCTGGTCCGAATTGCACCGGATCCACAGCCATCTCCTGTGGCTAGGGCTTTTTGCGGACAGTTTCGGATTCGAGAGCCTTTTTATGCAATGCTGGAAAATCCGGGAAAAAATTCTCGACATTGACGAAGCCACCACCGGCAACCGGATTATCATCTCTGTCTGCGTCATCGGCGGCATGAGAAAGGATTTGAGTCCGGAACAGGTTAATTGGATTCTCTCGGAACTTAAAGATGTCGAAAAGGAGATCAAACGGCTGGAAACCACGATCATGACCGACTACACCGTGCAGAAACGCACGGTGGGAAAGGGGACTCTGACCGGAAAACAGGCTTATGAACTGGGACTGGTCGGCCCGACCCTTCGCGCCAGCGGAATCGCACAGGATATGCGGATGCTCGGGTACGCGGCATTCAACGAAATCGATTTTGAACCGGTGGTGGAAACAGAGGGCGACTGCTATGCCCGGTGCAAGGTCCGCTTTCGCGAAACCCTTCAGAGCATCGATCTTATCCGGCAGGCCATGGCCAAATTGCCGGATGGGGAATTGGCCGTTAAAGTCAAGGGCAGACCCGATGGCGAGATCATTTCCAGGGTGGAACAGCCGCGTGGCGAGGTGTTTTACTACATCAAGGCAAACGGCAAGAAAAATCTGGAACGGCTCCGGGTCCGGACTCCGACCTTTGCCAATGTGCCCGCACTTTTGGCCATGCTGCCAGGCATGTGGCTTTCAGACGTTCCGGTGATCGTCCTGTCCATTGATCCCTGCATCAGTTGCACGGAAAGGTAAAAGGGGAAAAAGTCATGTTCAAGATGACGCCAACCATCCTGAGAAATTTCGTCGGCAAGCGCGCTACCCGGCGCTATCCCTACGATGTCAGACCTTGCTTTGAAAATGCCCGGGGCGAGATTCATAACGACATCCGGATCTGCAATTTCTGCGGTGTCTGCGCCGCCAAATGCCCTTCCCAATGCATCACGGTGGACAAAAAGGCCGCCACGTGGTCCTGTAACCCATCGGCTTGCGTCTATTGCGGCGTATGTGTCGAATCCTGTCCCTCCGGCAGCCTTCTACAGAAACGCGAATGCCGCCGGCCGGTCCGGGAGAAGGAAATGATTTTCCTGAGAGCCGAGATCAAAAAAGAAGTGGTGACTTCGTAAAAAGTCCAGCAGGCGGAACGCCGGTCGTTGTGCGGCATCATTATTGAACCGGTATCGTTGATTATTGATGCCAGAAAGCCGCTTTTACAGGCGTTTTCAAGCTGCCCCTGCCCCCGTTGCGTATATTCCTGCTAATGTTGCTTTAAACTATATTTAAAAGCTTTTAAGATGATTTAAAACAACATTTTTCCTTATTTTTTTTTGACTGAACCACGGATTCATGATATATTGATTAAAATAAACATAAGAGGGTTTTAAGGTTTTTTATATTAACATGCCACGTGTCAGCAAAATCTCAAAATCTCCGCCGGCCGCGGTGGAGGAGATACTCAAGCGATTGGGCAGCAATATCCGCATTGCCCGCCTGCGGCGCAAGCTTTCCAGGGGAGAGCTCGCCGAACGCGTTGGCATCTCGCGATATGTTCTGGCCGATATCGAGAAGGGTAAGCCAACCACTGCCATAGCCGCATATTTGGGTGCTTTGTGGGTACTCGGCAGCCTCCGGGATATGCGAGAGGTTGCCGATCCGGACAACGATGAAGAAGGCAAGATTCTGGAGCGGGCCAGAAGCCCGAAGACGGCGCCAAAACGAAAGACGATAGACGATGACTTCTGAGCGCGAGTGCTATGTTTACATTATGCCGCCTGATGCAACGAAATTCGTTACCGCGGGGCGCTTCAAAGTGTTCCTGACTCCTGATGGCGATCCGGTCGGACAGTTCTTTTACGGACAACGTTATCTTGAACGTAAGGATGCGGTCGAGCTTGATCCCGTAGAATTGCGTCTTCGCAGGGGACCATACGAAACCGCGCGGATGGGAGGCTTTTTTGGTGCGATTCGTGATGCCATGCCTGATTTCTGGGGAAGGCGTGTCATTGAAAGAAACACCGGCCACACGCAGCTTGAAGAGTTCGATTACCTGATGTACGGTCCGGATGACCGGGCAGGTGCGCTGGGGTTCGGCCTCAATGTGCAACCTCCGGCCCCACAGCGTCGGTTTAACCGTACACTGGATCTGGAGGTAATACAGGCCGCAGCCGATGCCATCATCAACGATGATCCAAACCTTGAGGGTTCGGCCGCCAGACAGGTCGAAGAATTCATGTTGGTCGGCACCTCATTGGGAGGCGCCCGGCCCAAAGCCGGGGTAGAGCACGGGCAGGGGCTGTGGATCGCCAAGTTCAGCCGGCAAGACGACCGCTGGAACCATCCCCGCGTGGAGTACGGAATGTTGAAGCTCGCCGAAGCCTGTGGACTCACTGTGGCCGACAGCGACATCACAAAGGTTGGCGGACGGGACATTCTGCTGGTGCGCCGTTTCGACCGGGACCGGGATGAAGACAGTTACCGGCGCCACCGCATGGTCAGTGCGCTGACCCTGTTGCAAAGTGATGACAGCTCGGCAGCCCGACGGGACTGGTCCTATATTCTGCTTGCGGATGAAATCCGGCGTGTGAGCATGAAACCGGAAACCGATCTTCGCGAGCTGTTCGCCAGAATGTGCTTTAACGCGGCAGTATCCAATCTGGACGACCATCCACGCAATCATGCCATTCTGGCAAAAGGCCGGGACTGGCGATTAAGCCCGGCATTTGACCTGACTCCCACGCCCATGATCGCCGTGGAAAGGCGCGATCTTGCGATGGCGTGCGGTAGCGCCGGACGTTACGCCAATCGCAAGAATCTTCTGAGCCAACATGGCCGCTTCCTGCTATCCGAAGAAGACGCGACAGCCTTTCTCGATCACATCGTCGAGATTGTGCGAAGCGCATGGCGGCCAATCATGCGACGATCGGGCGTCAGCGAATCCGACTGCGAAGCGATCTCCACAGCCTTCCTTTACGAAGGATTTTTTACGAATAAGCGGCAACTATTTGAAACCGCATAGCAACGACATTCCCCCAAACCGGGTCCTATTCACCCATGAGATGTTCGACGGTATAGGGGCATATTTCCGGAAATGCGGATTCCGGAAGGCCACTTTCGGCTGAGATCAAGAGAATCAATTCCCACTTTTTGCAGCAATTGTTCATCATGGAGGTACGGGGACAACGCAATCAAGCCTTCTGGCAGGAAAACCATCGGTGGTTGTGGCACACATGGCGGATCAATCATTCTGGGGGGCTGAACTGAAACGATTGGGAGTTGCAGGTAATACTCTTCAGAGAAAATCACTAACCTCCATGCCCGGGGCGGGCACAACGAAGGATGAAAATGGATTTGTTGCAATAACGTGTTGAGTCACGGTATTCCACTGTTTAAGTAGTTCTCTCAAAAAACTTAATCAGGAGGAAGACCATGACTCGAAAAGATG
>CAIVVZ010000502.1 GCA_903909505.1 uncultured Desulfobacteraceae bacterium | reverse complement strand
TTGCGTTTTATCTTGATAAATGCCTTTGGATTTCCCATAATTTAATATTTATTTGTGTGGTTCGAAGAACCAAACAAAATAATTTAATAATGCAATGCTGGATTGTCCTCCGTCAACTGCAATTTCCTTTCCAGTTCCCGAAGCTTCAATTCCTCCAGAACCTTCTTGTATTCAAACGGAATCACCTTCACGAATTTAGGCAAATACTCATCCCAATTCGTCAAAATCCTTGCCGCTAACAAACTCTGGGTATGCAACAAATGCTGATTGATCATCTCCTGCAGATCCCTGATATCGTTTTTATCCTCCAATGGCGTCAGTTCAACCAACCCCTTATTGCAGAAATAATCAAAGTTCCCGTCGACATTCAAAACAAAAGCAATTCCACCACTCATCCCGGCAGCAAAGTTACGCCCGGTCTTACCCAGCACGACAACCCTTCCACCTGTCATATATTCGCAGCAATGATCACCAACACCCTCAACCACGGCCAGTGCACCCGAATTCCTTACGCAGAACCGTTCGCCTGCCTGTCCACGGATAAAGATCTTCCCTGAAGTCGCACCATACAAAATCGTATTCCCGATGATGATATTCTCTTCCGGAACAAATGTAGTCCCTGCCGGAGGTACCACCGAAATCGACCCACCCGACAATCCCTTGCCCAGGTAGTCATTGGAGTCGCCCTCCAGCCTGAAGCTCACCCCTTTTACAAGGAAAGCGCCAAAGCTCTGTCCGGCCGAACCATAGAATGTACAGTTGATGGTGTCTTCGGGTAACCCCTTTTCACCATATCTTTTCGAAATCTCTCCCGACAACATGGCGCCGATGGTTCGGTCCACATTGCGGATATCGTGTGCAATCCATACCTTTTCGCCGCTCTTGATGGCCTTGTTGGCCTCCCTGATCAGACGATGATCCATCATATCTTTCACCGTATTCACGGTCTGGTTCGAATAACGCAACGGATTCTTCTTCGAAGCCTCCGGGAAAAAGATCAATTTGCTCAGATCAAGATCTCTTGTCTTCACTGTCATCTTTTCCGCATCGCGATACTGTTCTAGCAGATCGGTCCTACCTACGATATCATCAAACTTACGATAACCAACTTCAGCAAGATATTCACGCACCTCACGAGCCACAAAACGCAGGAAGTTGATCACATGTTCCGACTGACCCGTAAAACGTTTTCTCAAAGCCTCGTCCTGGGTAGCTATACCTGCCGGACAAGTATTCAAATGACACTTGCGCATCATCACGCAACCCAAAGTAATTAGTGCAGAAGTGGCAAAACCAAACTCCTCGGCACCCAGTAATCCCATGATCATCACATCACGTCCGGTCTTCAACTGACCATCGGTTTGCAAACGTACCCTTCCGCGCAAGTTATTCAATACCAGAGTCTGATGCGCCTCGGCAATACCCAGTTCCGCTGGTAAACCAGCGTAACGGATAGAGCTCGTTGGACTTGCGCCTGTTCCGCCCTCGCAACCACTGATGACGATCAGATCGGCATAGGCCTTAGCAACCCCTGCAGCAATCGTCCCAACACCCTGTTCAGAAACCAGTTTCACTGAAATTTTGGCAGCGGGGTTCGTACAACGCAGGTCATAGATCAGCTGCGCCAGATCCTCGATAGAATAAATATCATGGTGGGGTGGGGGAGAGATCAACGTGATGCCCGGCGTCGAATTCCTCAGCTTGGCAATGATCTTGTCCACCTTGTAACCGGGCAACTGTCCACCTTCTCCTGGTTTCGCCCCTTGGGCAATTTTGATTTGCAGCTCATCAGCATTGATCAGGTAGTTATTGGTCACTCCAAAACGACCCGAAGCAATCTGTTTGATCGCGCTTCTTGTATTTTTATAAAATCTTTCCGAATTCTCACCACCTTCGCCTGTGTTGCTACGACCACCTATGGTGTTCATTGCAACCGCCAGCGCCTCATGAGCTT
>CAIVVZ010000501.1 GCA_903909505.1 uncultured Desulfobacteraceae bacterium | reverse complement strand
CGCGCTGTCCGATAATCTCAGCAATGCATCCGTGGGCGGAGCGGTTTATTTCAAGGGAGTGCAACAGCGGTTGCAAACCTTTGTGGACAGCGGACAGCTTGGACCTTTTGCCAACGCCTACTGGGGACACCCCGAATACAAACTGCCGCCGGAAGCCAACCTGATGGCCGCAGCCCACTACATCGAAGCCCTCAAGCTTCAGGCCAGAACCGCAAGACTTCATGCCATTTTCGGCGGCAAGAACCCGCATCCGCAGTCTCTGGTTGTCGGCGGCGTTACCTGCGTAAAGGACCTTTCTCCGGATCGCATCGCCGAATTTCTCTATCTCTGGAAAGAATCCCAGGATTTCATCAATAATGTTTATATTCCGGACCTGCTGGCCGTTGCTTCATTTTACAAGGACTGGGGTGCCATTGGCGGCACCACCAATTTTCTGGCCTGGGGTGATTTCCCCACGACCGAAAAAGAGCCGGACAGTTTGTTCATGCCAAGAGGTGTCATCCTGAAACGGGATCTGGCCGGTGTTGCCATGTCACAGCAGGAAAAAGTCACCGAGCATGTGAAGCATGCCTGGTATGAAGACGGCAAGGCCAAGCATCCGTTTGAAGGCGAAACCAAACCCAAGCACGGCGATTATCTTACCGGCGGCAAATATTCCTGGTTCAAGGCCCCCCGGTATGACGGCGCATCCTGCGAAGTCGGTCCCCTGGCCAGAGTGCTGGTGGCCTATGCGAAGGGGCATGCCGGAGTCAAGGCGCTGGTCGATGGCACCCTGAAAAAACTCGATATTCCGGTGACGGCCCTTTTCTCCACCCTGGGCAGGACTGCTGCCAGAGGTTTGGAAACCGTAGCCATCGGCAATGCCATGGAAGGCTGGATCGGCGAGCTGATTGAAAACGTGAAAAACGGCGACACCAAGACCTACCAGTCCTGGACCATGCCGGATAAGGGCATGGGGTATGGGCTCAATGACGTTCCCAGAGGCGCTCTGGGTCACTGGATCCAGATTGAAAACAAGAAGATCCAAAACTACCAGTATGTCGTGCCTTCAACCTGGAATTTTGGTCCCAAATGTGAAAAAGGCATCCGCGGACCGGTCGAGGAAGCCCTGATCGGCACGCCGATTGCCGATCCCAAACGACCGATCGAAGTGTTAAGAACCGTTCATTCCTTTGATCCCTGTATCGCATGCGGCGTCCATATCATCGACCCCGAATCCAACCAGGTGTACAAGATCAGAGTTACCTGATATTTATCCCCTAACCTCCCCCCGGCAATACCCATTGCCGGGGGGAGGTTTTTGTTCGAGTTGTGTTCTCTCTTGATTTTTCTACAGCAGCATCTGTTTTTCCCCTAACACTTCCACCATTTCTCTTTTAAGGGATGCCGTTGTCCAGAAGTCTTCCTGTCATTCAGATGGGGGGCCATCGAGTCTGCTGTCCAGAGCCGAAGCCTTGCTTTCCCTGACATAATCCAGAAATAACTGATGGTGTCTCATGATTCCCAACTGATGCCGGTAAATGAGATACACCTGGCGCACGATTCGCCAGCCCTGAATCGGAATTTCAACGATGATTCCCTGGTCCATCTCCCGTTTGACAGAGTGAAACGAAAGCACCGAGATGCCCAGACCCGCGATAACCGCTTCCTTGACAGCCTCCGAACTACCCATTTCCGCAACGATATTCAGTTGATTCAGGTCGATTCCGGCATGCTCCGAGAGGAATTCTCCGAAGATTTCGCGCGTGGCGGAGCCTTTTTCCCGCATCACGAAAGGTGCTTCCAAAAGGTCTTTAACGGAAACCGCCGCCGCCCCGGTCCAGTGATGACCCGCGGGAACCGCCAATATCAGCCTGTCCTGCCACAAAGGTTCGCTGTGCAGCTTTTTGCTTTGGGGGTTTTTGCCGATAAACCCCATTTCCGACTGCTGGTGCAGAACCATGTCAATGGTGTCTTCGCTGTTGGCGGACTGAACGAAAGTCTGAATCTGAGGGTATGATTTCTGGAACCGGCTCAATATGTAGGGCAGAATATAGGTTGCCGGCAGGGTGCTGGCGCTGATGCGAATGCTGCCGGAAGAGCTGTCCTGAAGCCTGACCATTCTCTCCTTGACGTCTTCCCTCAGATAGAGGACTTTTCGGGCGAATTCGAATAAGAGCTTGCCTTCGGGCGTAAGCGAAATTCCGGACCCCTCACGATTGACAAGCCTTGTGCCGGCCGCCTCTTCAAGGTTTTTGATGTGCTTGCTGAGAGAGGGCTGCGTCAACACCATTTTTCTGGCGGCCCGGCTGAAATTTCTTTCCGCCACCAGATGCACGAGGGATTCGAGCTGCTGAATCGTAATATTTTTAAAGGTATCGTATGCCATATTCTGATATTTTTAATTGCTTACCATAGCCATTCAGGATAATCAATGTGAAAGGATGAATTTCAGACCGAGGTTGTCAGGGCTCTAACGGATCGAGAGGTGAGATGAGGCTGGGGGAAAGGTACAGCGAAAAGCGACCCGCACAAAATGAATGAAGCCGACTGGCGCCGGGTATTTGATGCGATCTCGGATATCGTATTCATTACTTCCCTGGATCATACCGTGCTGGATGTCAATCCGGCCGTGGTTCGAATGACGGGGATGGCACGCCATTCGCTCATCGGCAAAAAATGTTTCACCGTGTTTCATGGAACAAAAACCCCGCCCGATTCCTGTCCCTGCAGAGATGCTGCTTTCGGAACGCAGCCGGTTTTCGCCGAAATCCCCATCGTGTTGTCGCATCGAAATCTTCTCATGACCTTGTCTCCGATTCTGGGCACGAATCAAAGGGTCGAAGCCATTGTCCATACGGGCAAGGATATTACGGAAAAGAATCGCATTGAAAGTGAGCTCAGGAACACATTAGCCGAGAAAACAACTTTGTTAAAGGAGATGCACCACCGGGTTAAAAACAATCTTCAGATCATCTCCAGCCTTCTGGATATGACGGGGATGAGAACCTTCGATCCGGTATCCGCGGAAATTCTTTCATCGACGCGGTCTAAAATCCATGCGATGTCCATGGTCTATTCGCAGCTCCATCACAGCGAATGCCTGGACCGGATTGACATGGGGGCATATATTCAGCATTTGACATCATATCTGAAACAGGTTTATATGCGAAGTCCGGTCTGCGTTCAGTTCGATGTGATTCCGGACCCGGTATTTCTGTCGATTCGCCAGGCCGTCCCCTGTGCTCTGGTGTTGAGTGAAATTCTGTCAAACGCACTGAAACATGGAATGCCGGATGGGGGGAGTGGCGGAATCGAGATTCTACTGGATTCATCTGAAGTGAATCGGTTTCGTGTCTTTATAAAAGACAATGGCCCCGGAATTCCGGATACAATTGATACCGAATCCGGCAATACACTGGGGCTGAAGCTGATTCGAAATCTTGTCCGCCAACAATTAAAGGGAAAACTGGCGATACGGCGCAATGCCGGCACGGAGGTTGACGTGACCTTTGCCATAGCAAGATGATGCTCACGACCGCCTTAGATTCTGTCCACGAATATGCCCGCAATGGAATCCAGGACCATCATTCCCTGACAGGTTAAAGAACAGTGCTCCGGTGTCAGCATGATCAGTTTCTTTAATTCCGGGTCAGTCAAAATATCCTGAAAAAGGATGTTGAAAGGCCTGTCTGATTTTTCTTCAAACCGCCTGATTGAAATTCCTTCCCGGGTTCGAAGCCCCAGAAAAACGGTCTCCATCAGCTGCTGTTCCACGCTTAACGTTTCTTTTTCCGCCATGGGAAGCGCGCCGCTGTTTAAATCCGACATATACGCGTTGATATCCCTGTGATTGCGATATCGAACCGGGTTAAGATAGGAATGGGCAGCCGGGCCAAAACCCAAATAAGGGACATCCGTCCAGTATTTCTGATTGTGGCGGGACCTGTTGGCATCGGGGGAATTGTCCTTGCGGGCAAAATTGGAGATTTCATATAGCGGGTAGCCGTTTCCGGACAATTCCGTGACCGTGGTCTCAAACAGATCACAGACATCCCCATCCGTCATGGCCTCAAAAACCTGATGACGTCGCATCCGATCCAGCGGTGTTTCGGGCTCACAGGTCAACATATAGCAGGAGAGGTGTTCCGGTTCAAAGGAGAGCGCCAGGCGCAAATCGGCAAGCCACGCTTGCCGACTCTGTCCGGGAATGCCGTATATCAGATCCATGCCGATTTGCTCAAAGCCTGCTGCTCTGGCCCACAAAATGGCATCAATCGCCGCATCCGCCGAATGTATCCGCCCCAGCCACTGAAGGTGGCTGTCCTGAAACGACTGAACTCCGATATTGAGCCGTGTGACGCCACATTGCCGGTAAGCTTTCAAGGCTTGGCGGGTAACGGTTCCGGGATTGACCTCAAGCGTTATTTCGGTGGATTCTTCGAGATTGAACTGCTCGGATATTCGCTCGATGATCCGGCCGATCTGATGAGCGGGCAGAATCGACGGGGTTCCGCCGCCGATATACAGGGTATCGAAAGACAAGAGGCTTTTTGTGGCGGCGATTTCACGGAAAAGCGCCGCCACAAAAGCCTCCTGCAGGGACTGATCCGTTATGGAATAAAAATCGCAATACAGGCATTTTTGAGCGCAGAAGGGAATATGAATGTAAATGCCGGCAGGAGGCGGATTTGTCAAAAAAGCCATCCCGCCGCCATCAGGAGAAACAGGGCGGATTCCATCACTTCCGTCATCGCGCCCAGCATATCCCCGGTAATACAGCCCATGCGGTTTCGATAGTATCCGAGAATCGCGGCAAGGGTCAGGGCAAACACCATGTTCAGCCAGATTCCCCGCCATCCCAGAAAGATCGAAAGCACGGCCGGCAGGATCATCCATCTAAAGTCCATGGGTTCTAACGCATTCTGAAAAAAGGCCAGACCGGTGCCGCCGGATCTGCCGTAAGGCAGAAATCGCATGCCAAACAGCATTCCGGAGCGGGAATAGGCCGGAATCAGAATCAGGATCAGGGTTCGCTGATGGCTATCCAGGCTCTGGATGCCCGCCCACTTGATCAGCAGGCAGCAGAAAACGGCCATGAGCCCCATGGCGCCGATGCGGCTGTCTTTCATGATTTCAAGCGCTTTTTCCCGGGGCCGGTGGCCCAGCAGTCCATCGGCCGCATCTCCCAGGCCATCCAGATGAAATGCCCCCGTGAGGATGGCCAGAAACACCACATCCATGGCGGCCACAGCCGGCAGCGGCCAGAAAAGCAGGGCGATTTTGTCAAAAATGGAAACCAGAACCCCGACGATGATGCCAGCCAGCGGGAAATAGGGGGTCATGCCTCGCGTGTCGAATGTTTCGGATTTGCCCAGTGGCAATAGGGTCAGGAACTGAAGCGCTGATTTGAGATGATCCATAAGGGGTTCCCTGTGTTGAAGCCATGTTACGGTTTTTGAGGCCGGTTATTTGATGCGCTGCAGCACACCCAAGGTTTTTGTCATCGGAAGCTCCTGAAAGAGGCCGGATGCTTTTGCAATCTCGTATACGCGCCAAGGAGCCTGTCCCCCGTCCTTGGGGTCCTGAAAAATATCATGAATCAGCAGATACCCTTGGGGTACAATGTGCGCAGCCCAACTGCGGTAATCCGTCAACGCGGTTTCAAACGAATGGCCGCCGTCAATAAAGACCAGACCCAGCGGCGTTTTCCAGGCCCGGGCCGCGATTTCAGATCGACAGACCATTGGCACGACCGCTTCCTCCAGCCCCGCCAGATTAAGGGTCTTTCGAAACAGGGGAAAGGTATCCATTTGATAGGCGCGCGCATCAAAGAGCTCCGGATCGAAGTATTCTTCTCCGGGCTGCTGCTCTTCGGACCCCCGGTGATGATCCACCGAAAACAAGATGGTGTTGCCGGCTTTGCAGGCAGTTCCCAGATAAATGGCCGATTTGCCGCAATAACTTCCGATCTCAAGACAGGGGCCGAGCCGTGAGGCTTTCAGCGCCGTGTCAAAAAGCCTCATGCCTTCATCAGGGTCCAGAAAAC
Organism: uncultured Desulfobacteraceae bacterium; assembly: GCA_903909505.1. Classification (GTDB taxonomy): domain Bacteria; phylum Desulfobacterota; class Desulfobacteria; order Desulfobacterales; family Desulfatirhabdiaceae; genus RAAP-1. The sequence continues at coordinate 7,587 of CAIVVZ010000501.1, read as the reverse complement.
CCTTGGTCTGTCCTGTGATCTGCCCATCAATCTGATTGATCAGTTGGATGTCCGGTTGCATTTTAATCCTCAAGACATGTCATCATATCCGCGCGCAAGGACTTCGCGGGCCTTGACGCCATCGGACGGGCCGATGACCCCTTCCTTTTCCATGGTCTCGATGATGCGGGCCGCCCGGTTATAGCCGATGCGCAGGTGGCGCTGAACCATCGAAATGGAAGCCTGGCGGGTTTTGGTCACCAGTGCGACCGCGTCGTCGTAACGGTCATCGTGATCTTCGACGGAAGTTCCGTTATCGTCCTCGACAGTCGCCTCCGTGATCGTGGTATTATATTCAGGCGGTTTCTGTTCTTTTAAGAACTCGATAATCCGGGTCAGTTCTTCTTCGGAAATATAGGCCCCGTGAATACGCTGAAGCTTGGCGGTTCCCGGCGGCAGGAGCAACATGTCACCGTTTCCCAAAAGACTTTCCGCGCCATTGGAATCGATGATGGTCCGGGAATCGGTTCTGGAAGAGACCTGAAACGACAGGCGAGTCGGGAAGTTGGCCTTGATGATGCCGGTAAGCACATCCACCGAAGGCCGCTGAGTGGCCAGAATCAGATGGATTCCCGAAGCCCTGGCCATCTGCGCCAGCCGGGTCAGGGCCACTTCCACATCCCGGGACGCCACCATCATCAAATCCGCCAGTTCGTCGATGATGATGACAATGAGCGGCAGCTTTTCGGGTTTGATGCCGTCCGGTCCGGGTTTTGCCTTTTCCATTTTCTGGTTGAACTGGGTGATATTTCTGGCTTTGTGTTCGGAGAGAAGCTGATAGCGCCGTTCCATTTCCCGGACGGCCCAGAACAGGGCATTGGTGGCTTTTTTTACGTCCGTCACAACCGGCGTGATCAGATGGGAAATGCCGTCATACAGGGAGAGTTCAATGCGTTTGGGATCGATCATGATCAGCTTGACCTGATCCGGCGTTGACTTATACAGCAGGCTGCAGATCATGGCATTCAGGCCTACGCTTTTCCCGGTTCCGGTAGCCCCGGCAATCAGCAGATGCGGCATCCGGTCCAGTTCCGCCACAACGGGATTCCCCACGATGTCTTTTCCCATGCACAGGGTCAGGCAGGACCGGGATTTTTCAAAGGCCGGAGAGACCACAATCTCCTTGAACCGGACGACCTGGCGGTCAATATTGGGAATTTCAATGCCGATCACCGCCTTTCCGGGAATCGGCGCAACGATTCGAATACTGAGGGCTTTCAGCGCCAGGGACAGGTCATCGGAGAGGTTTACGATTTTATTGATTTTCACCCCCGGAGCCGGTTCATATTCAAATGTCGTGATCACCGGTCCTGGCGTGATGGCGGTTACCGATCCCTTGACGCCGAAATCATCGAGCGTCTTTTCAAGAAGCCTGGCCTGAGACTGAAGGTGTTCCGTGTCAAACTGGGAAGCACGCGTTTCCGGATCATCCAGAAACGAAATGGACGGCAGTTTAAAACCGTTTGGATTTTTCAAAGATTCAACCTGCAGGGGAAGCTCTTCCTGAACCATCTCGAAGACGGGCTGTGGCTGAGAAATCGGCAGGGTCGGCGGATCGGCGGGTTTTACCCTGGCGGGTTTGGAACGCTTTTTGACCGGATCTTTTTTCGGAGGATCTTTGGGCGGGCTTTCCGGTTTGGTTTGACCGGGTTTTCTGATAAACACGAACAGGACAGCCATCCAGAAACGTTTGGCGAACCCGACCAGAGAAAACCCGGTTGTCAGAATCAGCCCGATAATCCACAGCAGAAACAGAATCACCAATGAGCCCGAGATATTGGTGTAAGCGATCAGGAACCTGTGAAAGGAAAGCCCGAACTGGCCGCCGGAAGAAAACGAATTTCCCCAGATCATGATATAATGATCCCGGAACGATACCAGACCTCCGGTGGTAATGGCCAGAATCAGGCCTCCGGTGATGGTGACGGCAATGGTGGTTCCGGGCCGGGCATTGAAAAAATGGATGCTGGAGATAAGCAGAAGAACCGGGATCCAGTAAGACCCCAGTCCGAACAGGCTGATTAGATGACCCGAAACCGAGGCGCCCGCGTAGCCGAAAAAATTGTGGATCTGGGGGTTGACGCCTAAATGATGGAAGAACGGATCTTTGGGATCAAAGGAAAACAGGCTGAACAAGGTAAAAATCACCAGAAAAAAAAGCAGTATGCCGATAAGTTCTTTTCGCATGGGATCCTGGAAAATAAGCCTGAAAAACAAATAAAGATAAGACGATCGCATTCTCGAAAAAACATTTGACCGAATGTGAAAACAATTCTTATGATATTATCATACTTGAGTTGCCCGGTCGCGTCAATATTGATGGCCCATGATATGCGGATATAATTCCGAGATGAAAATTCCGCAGCTTGCCGTCAGGAACGAAAAATAGCTTCTGACGCACGGGGTTGTATACAAACCGATAGAATTCGAAACCAAAGTGCGGTATAATCATTTTTTATAATTCGGTCGTTGGCAATATAACTTCAGGGTGTCAGACAGTGAACAACAGCAACGAAACAGCGTACTCTCCGGAAGAAATCCAACACTGCATTTCTTTTCTGGAAAACCTGGCCACAAACAGCGGCCAGATCGTCAACCTTTCCGAAGCGCAAAGAATCGCCCTCATGACTGCGGCCGGGCAGCTCACCCGCCCGGATCGACGCGAGCTTAAAAAACGAAACAAGGAAAAGAACCGGGTTCAGCGCCAGGTGGTTGTTCAGTACGAGCGCAACGTACGCGCAGCCACGGGCATTCGTCGCGCCCGACAGGCCAGTGTATTTTCCGCGCCGGTCCAGATTCCGGATTTGGCGGCGAATTTGAATTCAGATAGTAGTGAGTTGAAATCACCCCGCAATTGTTATGTCTGCAAAGCGGAATTTACAAAGCTGCATTTTTTCTACGATGCCATGTGTCCGAGTTGCGCGGCGTTTAACTATCAAAAACGATTTCAGACCGCATCGCTTGACGGGCAGGTGGCGCTGATTACCGGTGCCCGCGTAAAAATCGGCTTTCAAGCAACCCTGATGATGCTGCGCGCCGGCGCCAGAGTGATTGCCACCACCCGTTTTCCCGTGGATGCGGCAATGCGTTTTACGGGCGAAAAGGATTTTTCCGAGTGGGGCGACCGCCTGCATATTTACGGCCTGGACCTGCGGCATACGCCAAGCGTCGAGATATTCTCAAGCTTTATTGAACGGAATTATGATCGCCTGGACATTTTGATCAATAATGCGGCTCAGACGGTTCGAAGGCCGCCAGGCTTTTACACGCATCTGCTGGATAACGAAACCAGCGCCATCGACACACTGCCGGAGAACGTCCGCTCGCTTCTTGGCCGGTATCATCTCTGCGTCAATCAACTCGATTCATTTTCCGCGCCGAACATCGGACCAAACAGCGGACCGAACATCAGATTGGAGCCGGCGCTTCCGGTAACCTGGAACGGAAAAGCACCCGGAATCGGCCTGCGCGCTTCCGCAAAACTGTCACAGATCCCTTATACATACGACCACAGCCTGGTTCCGGAAGCTGTTTTCCCAAAAGGCGAACTGGATGCCGATCTTCAACAGGTGGATTTAAGGGAAACCAACAGTTGGCGTCTGCGGATAGGTGAAATTCAGACTTCCGAGATGCTTGAAATCCAATTGGTGAATGCCGTGGCGCCATTTGTGTTGTGCAACCGGTTGGTGCCGATGATGCGGCGCGACTATACCGGAAAGAAGCATATCGTGAATGTAACCGCCATGGAGGGAAAGTTTTTCCGCTTTAAGACAACGGGCCGTCATCCGCATACCAATATGGCCAAGGCAGCCCTGAACATGCTGACACATGCATCCGCCGCCGATCTTGCCCGGGACGGAATATTTATGAATGCCGTGGACACCGGATGGGTGACGGACGAAGACCCGGCGAAGCTGGCTTCTTTGAAACAGGAATTGCATGATTTTCAGCCGCCCCTGGATATCGTGGATGGCGCTGCCAGGATTTGCGATCCGTTTTTTCATGGGATTCTGACCGATACCCATTGGTGCGGGAAATTTCTTAAGGACTATCAACCCATTGATTGGTGAGGGTTGTTTTTTTGATTTACTTGACACTTAAGGGCGGTTTTCGTTAAAAGACAATTCATGAAAAAACTTCAAATATCCAAAAAAGTTACCGCCATTCTGGTATACGGAAGACCGCCACTGGTTTTTGGGGGTCTGTGTTGCGCCATTGCCGTCATGTGGACCCAGAATCCGGTTCTCTATACCTTGGGCGTTGTCTTTCTGTTCACCGCCATGGCCTTTGACCTGGTGGACGGCTGGTTTGCCGCGCGTTTCCAGCCCCATCCCACCCTGGCGCACCTGGCCGATCGCATCATGGACAAGGTGGTGTACGCCATCATTTTCCCGCTGGTGGCCGTGGGAATGATGTGGCGCCTGGTTTACATCACGCCCGATTATCAGAAAACCGATCTACTGCACGCCATCTTCATCCTGCTTTTATGCATCATCGTGTTGATCCGTGACAGCTTTGCCCATTTTATCCGCGGATTCACTCAGGGAAAAGGACCCGAGCCCGAGAACAGCGAGTTCACCCGGCTGCGGACGGTTGTGGCGGCGCCGGTGGCTGCCCTGCTTTACGCCACCGCCTTTTACATTCCCGAGGGGCCGCCATCCCGGCTGTATTTTTGGATTTCCTGGCTGGGCAACCTGCCGCTGAAGGGACTATTTGTCATCGAAATCATTTTTTTGGTGATTAATTTCGGTTCCATTGCCAGGTATTGCCGCAAATACGGCACCGCCTTCCTGGATGAGCTGTGTCTGGGCAACGAGATCCTACGTCGCCGCATTCTGTCAACCTTTCCGAACGGCCTGACAGTGATGAACGCCATCATGGGGCTGCTGTCGGTCTGGTTCGCCAATCAGGGCAGGGTCCGGGAAGCATACCTGCTTTTGATCGGTGCGGCGATTTTCGATAAACTGGACGGTGCCATGGCCCGTAAACTCGGGCTTACCGAACCGCCGGCCGGAGGTGTTAAGCCCCCCCGCTTTCAATTGGGCGGGATTCTGGATGATATTTCCGATGGGATCAGCTTTTGCATCGTACCGGCCTGGATATATTACATCGTTTTGTCCCGTTCGGATGTTCCGGACATCTCCGATCTGTCCGTTTTTTGGATCGCCATGATTTATGCGGTGATGGGAATTGTCCGATTGATTTATTTTACCCTGGATACTTCCCCCATTCCGGGTTTTTTCAAGGGAATGCCCACGCCGGCAGCGGCGCTTCTGGTGACCGCTCCCCTGATCATGTTCAGCCAGGCCGTTCAGGAGAGTCCGGACAGCGTCGCCTTCTGGGGCTATTGCGCCACAGGCGCCATGGTGCTGGCCGCGGCCGCGATGAATGTTTATCCGGTCCGGTATCTTCATCTCGGGCGGTTCATGGATCAGAGCACCTGGTTCAGGCGCGTCAGTATCATCTTGTTGCTGGTGGCGGTATTCAGTCCGTATCTGGGTTATATCTGCTTGTTGTATCTGCTGTTGTACCTGTTTTCTCCCATTTTCACCCGGCGGATTCTGCCTTCCAGGACTGCGGAAAAATCTAAACAAGATGGATGAGCGTGGCTGTAAGAGATAATTTCAGCCGATTCTCCGTGCATTAGCGCTGCGGTGCCGTCCCAAGAGCGGCAATGATTTTAGCCGCTCAATCAAATGGCGACAATTCTCACTTGAATACTGATCAGATCAAAAACCAAATGCATGCCAAGATGCTCAAAGAATCGGGTTGATCCATAGATGATGTGCCAGTTTGTCCGGTCGATGTCAAAGTGTGCCTCTGCCGCTATCCCGTTATCCGCCGTTCGGGTGACGGTAGCATTAAATTGCTGATCGGCGGTTATGCCTCTGAGCTCCAGCGTCCCATTGATCCGGCAGTTCGGAGAAGTCAGGAAAGGTTCTTCGGCGACTTTTGCGCCTGAAAAGCTGAATCCGGCAGCGGGAAAGACCTTGGTGAAAAAGAAGTCATCCGAGTTCAGATGAGAAATCAAAACCGGCTGCAGCTCGTTTCCTTCAAGGTTTGTATTTTTGATTGAATGCATGTTGATGTCAAACGTGCCGCTGATGGTGCCGTCTTTCACCGTGACCACGCCGCTACGGATTGCGATTGTGCCGAAATGACGGGTACTGGCATTCCTGCCGGTCCACTCAATGGTGCTCAGATCCGTATCCACGCGAAATATCCGGTCCTGCGCCAATTCGAGCATTGTATTCGGGGCGTCGGTCCCATCCGGTGAAGCGCCTTCAAGCTTTCTGCCGGAGGTTTGCCAATCCTCGATACCGCCTTTTAAAACGCTGACATGTCGGTATCCGTCTCGATCGAGCTTTTCCGCTGCCGTCAGTGCGTCCATCGATCTGTTGCTGGAGCCATAGAGAACAATCTCGGCATTTTTGTCCGTTGTGATGCCTGTCAATTGTTCCATGAACGAGACTTCAAAAACGCAGGCGTTTTTCGCGTTCGGAATGTGCCGTTTTTGATAATGGTCTTTTGTTAACGTATCGATCAGATAAAATTCCTTGTGCGCTTCCATCCACCTGAAAAGCTGATCCGGGGAGATTTCCTTGAACCTGTTGATTTTTATTTCCATGTTTACACCCCCTGTCTTCATATGATTCATAATATCTGGCATCGATGTGCTCTGATCAGGCATGGTTCCTGAGTTTTAAGGCGATGGGATGCGGATTCAGGTATACCTGTTGTTTCAGATACGGCTCGCCGATTATGCGCACATAGAAATAGTTTGCCCATGACTCCGGCGTTGGCCGAGCCATGGGAAAGCATGAGCAGCTTGTGCCGGGAGTGAAAATCGACGAGGTTCATGCTCCGGCCCTGATCCAGTGTCTCCCGCCATGCCCTTCGGGTTGTAAACCTTGACCCGCATGAGGCCGCTGCTGGGGGAGTCGCTCTTGAAAATAAACCCGCAGAGGTTCTCCTTTTCGAGTTCCCGGACACGCTTTTTGGCCCAGCCAAGCATGCGATCGGTGTGTTCGATATGGCTGCGGGAGGTGACGAGGCGCGGGTTTTCCGGATCGCCGACCAGACGAAAGGTCTCCCGGGGGACGGGGAATCCGGCCTCCACCTCGGGGCACACCGGAACGAAATCCAGGTATTCGCCAAGTGTGTTCGTGAGGTAACGGTCGTGCTTGTGGCCGCCGTCAAACCGGACCTGTTGCCCGAGAAGGCAGGTGCTGACGCCGATCCTGATCTTGTCTTCCATTTCCATTCTCCTTTTCCAGACTTCACGCCTTGAAGCTTCCAGTTTAAAGCCAAGCCGGTTTTGATGGAAGGCTCTCGGCGAATATTCTGGCCTTTTCAAGCCACTGGTCAATGTGCTGCCCCTCGAATCCGTCTTTCTCCACCATGACGACGATTGTCTGTATCGAGCAATCTTGATGGTCTCGTAAAAAGTCTAAGAATCTAACTATCTGAAAAAACATATAATAGACGTAAATATCTCTTGCTATTTTTGTGATTTATTGATATGGAACATGCATAATTTCAAACCCT
>CAIVVZ010000500.1 GCA_903909505.1 uncultured Desulfobacteraceae bacterium | reverse complement strand
AGCGGCTCGATCCAGGTAATTCTGGCCCCAATACCCGATATTGTCGAAATGAACCCAGTTGGTCGGTCCGGTATGTGACCGCCAACGGTCTACAATCGCGTAGAATGCAGCTTGTGCGCCTTGATTGATATCCGATAGCGCGCTGTAATATGGATCGGTTGTCTGCTGTTTTGCCGAATTGAAACTGCTGTTGAACTGTGCGATCAAAATATTATCAGAAACTGAGAGCGGCTCGGTTGTCGGCGCAGCCATCGCTTCCTGCAATGTGCTCAGAAAATCAGTCGGTGAGGTAAATATTGCCGTATCGGCCGTTCGTTTCACCGGCATGCTGTAAACACGCAAAGGAGCAATGATCGTATTACCGCCGACCGGATTTTGAATATATGAAGCCAGACCCTTGAGTTGGATCGCTGCTCTGAAAGCCTTCGCCGCTTGCGTCAAATCCGCACCGTCATGTGAATATTTGTCGACTCTGATAAGCAGTAAAGAAGTGTTGTAAGGAAATGACACCGGAATAATTCCATCCGGCAGTGTTCCCGTGTAGTTCGGCCCGATCAGCGCGTATCGGGTGGCGTCTGTCGTTGGCGGCATACTGCCTGATGCAATAACGCTCCCGAACACATCGAGTATGAGAACGGAATAGGAATTTGAATAGGGAGGAATCGTAATGATCTGCGGTTCATTGCTCAAATCGAGGAACGACATCGCATAGATCGTGTCATCGTTTACGGCGACAATCAATTTGAATTCCGGCCCCATTCCATCCGGACCGGCAAGTACATTAGATTGAGCCAAATTGCTCTGAACCCATGAAAACCAGCGCGGATAAAACCGAATCGTGTAATCATACGCAGTTGCATAATCTTGAGACGCTGCCTGAGAAATTGCGGGTAACATCAAAATAAATAACAACGCACAGTAAAAAAATTTTCGTTTCATTTGTCTAATTCTCCTTGTGATTAGAATGGTCGGTTTGTTATCTCTTTGGAACAACAGAACTTGATCGGCGTCATTCAGGATAATCATGCTTGTGCCTTTTCTCTTCATCGTTTTTATCCCGAAAGCGCGATCAGACTTCTTTCATCATCCTAAAAAGCGGCATGTCAATTCTTCTGGGTATATTTCCCCAGGTTCTCGACCGCCTTCATTCCTGCAGCCTTCAATTTTTCCATGTCTTTGGTTAGAAGACCCAGCGAAACTGTCATGTAATACCCTTCCTTCATGATGTGCAATCCCGGAGGCGCTATAAAGTTGTCATCGCCAACGCCTTCGATTTTTGCAGCATCCTTAAAGCCACTTTTGATCGAGCGATAGATGGATTCCGGGGTGTTTCCACCCTTCATATTTGTAGCCTGCGTCAATCCCAATTGGAGGTAAGCCCCGTCCTTCTCATACACGCATAGTTTCAGGCCGACAGCAGGCTGTTCCTTGACCGTGCACTCACCGAAATCGACACCGGTAAGCGCTCTGGCATCCTCTCTGGAGATGATCATTGCCGGTTCAATGACCTTTGATCCGATACCTCCGGCTTTACCCTTATCCCTGCTGTCACAACCGGAAAACAGAGCGATGACAAGCACCACAAGTGTCGCATTTATAAATATCTTTTTCATTTTTGTCTTTTCGCTGTTAATTTTTAATAGATCTCAACAATTATTTTAAAGCCATGTTTCGTTTTTACTTATATTTCTGTCAGTTGCTGTGGTCAGGCTTGATTCCCAACTCTGCATTACAGCTCGGCGTATGAAAATATACCATCACCCGCGACTTCATCTGGAGGACGGACTTCTGACGAAATCTTCGGGCGTACGCTTGAGCGATGGCGGTTAACTTCTTCTCGGTCTCATCGGCCTCCGGAGCAACAACCATGAAAATCCGAGACGACTCGGAATAAGTCTCGACAACACTTCGCCAGTACCCGTTGGCAGGGTATACAGTGAACCCGTCTGGAAAACGGTTGACGATTTCTTCATCTCGAAACTGCTGCCATTGCTGATCGGAAATACGCGTTCGTCCCGAGTCTGCGCTAAGCCCGAAACACAACTCGTAACGGTACCACGCTGATTGTGTCGCACAGCCTGAATCGAATATGACCAGTAGCAGTATCAGAATTGTCAGTGAAAATTGTCTCATATTCTTTTGCCGAACCGCCAGATGAGTCGCTCCCGTGGAATTCCGGGGAGAACATATTTGATTAATGAGCACAATCAAATTCAGACTGGAAATAAGTGAGGTGTCCCCGGAATTCCCACATCAGACGTTGGCGTCCCCTTTTACTATACAGTAGGCTGAAGCAGAGTTCAGCTATAAAATCAGCTACTTTAAGTCGCAACGCTTGCTGGGTGGTGTAGGGGCTGGGGGAGAAAAACCCCCGGCTACCTGATTAGGTCTCTTCGCCCATTTCGTAGACATGCTTGACTCGTTTCTGATTTAACGGGCTATCTGCGCCGATCTTAAATAGTGCGTTCTTCACATTCGTGTAGATATGCGAGTACTTACGCATGTCTTCCGTTTTGCTACTCTGCAGGTTTCCAAAAAGAAATAGGCCCGAGCGGAGTTTCGTCGGCAGATCATCGGGGTTCGTCTTCAGCCACGCGTAGAAATCATCCGCGGAGAGTGAGCAGAGAAAGTCAATATCCTCAGGGTTATACCCTCGATTGATCGCAATCTTCATTGCAACTGAGTCAATGTCGAGAGGCGTTCTATTGGCCTGAATATCCTTAACTTTATCGAGCAAAGGAGAGAAAGTGATTCGTCTTGTGAGAAACGAGTCGTGCTGATTCATTGCCGCCAAGGCTTGAGCATTTTGCGATACATACCGCTCAAGTAGTGGGGTCACATCTTCACCGAATTCCACAAGCATCTCCATCGCGCCCGCGACTTCGCTGACTGACAGCTTTGAGGAGTCTTGTTCGAGAACTCGCCGCAGAGACTCAATTATCTGGGTCTGATTATCGGCGAAAGTATGTGAGTACAGCTTCCATGCAACGTTCAGTTCTGCATGCGCGCGTCTGACTTCAACTTTTGCTCTAAGTTCCTCGACATCGTTTCGTAGTTCACCTATGTCGAAGTAGCCATGTTCGAGAAATTGAATAATCGGTTTGTCAAAGATCGACGGGGAGAGATCGATTTGTGATGCTATCGAGCGATAGCGCTTCTCCTCAGGCGGGAGTTCTTCGTCTTTCTTTCGTAGGTATGAAGACCAGGAACTCTCCTCCAGGCGACTGCGAACAAAGTCAAAAGGTAGTGCGGTGCCACGCATGTAGTATGACCAACATAGAACAGCGGCATGGTTAACGAACTCAGACATTATGCTTTCATCGCATCCGGTCAATTCTGGTTGCAGGGCAGAGATCAGGCGATAGAATTTCTTTAGAACTCGAATGTTCTTTAGGTCGAGTGCAGTGGAAATTCGTTCGATTTGGGCCGTTAATGCATGTCCACTGCCTAACGCACGCTGAACGTTTTCGGCGTGTGTGGGGTCATAGGTTATCTCGGCGTCAACGACTTTCTCGCGGTAGAATTCGAAATCGCGTTTATCCTTGTCATCGGATAGCGAGTCCTCGTTGAAAACCAAAATTACCTTGCATGCTTTCCTTTGGGCTAGTTCGTCAGCCAAGCCCATGACCTCACGTACTGTGAGACCGCTGCCTTTTCGTTCTAAGTCATCGAAGCAGATGATGTAATTCTTAACCAACCCATACTCTATCGATGCAATGATCCCGGAATACTTGTCAGTAAACGGAGTTGATCGAGCAAGATTTGTTAACCAGCCGAGCAATGTTGACTTGCCGCGAACAATGTTTGACGCATTGCAGATCCACGGGACTCGCTGCAGAAGCGTTGTGGAGGACGTTAGTTCCTCGTCAAAGGCCTGTTCTATTCGTTCTGCCGTTGAGATCGGTTTGGCATTCTGAAAGACTGCAGCCCGAACATCCGCCAGAGAGGATTTACCAAACAAAGATACATAGCTATAGGCGAGTTGAGACAAATCCCCGTTGGAGAGTCTCCCCTCGACGTACGCGTTCCAGAGAAATGTCTTGCCAACTCCCCAGGCGCCTTTGATGACGAGGACGCGATCTTCGCTTGAGAAGAAAGAATCCAGAGATCTATGTGGCGATGATGGGTGCATTTGAGATACCTAACAAGTAGTTGTTATAGTTTTTGGATATCTTTCCAACATGTGAATGCTCCAGAATGTACCTGAGGTATCAGATTTTCTATTCTGCCCGCATGTAATCCCCTATCTATTTCCAATCTTTCAATATATTATGCCACAATACTTGACAAGACATTTCTGACACTTTATTTTTCATTCTGTATATCATGCAAAATAGAATGAATATAACAGATTCTGAGTATTATTCATGTACAGCATTCTGTTTCAGTTGTAAGCAGAAATTGAAGCGCTTTTCAGAAACAGGTCGGTTCCGACCGGCTTGCATCCGTTATTTAATATATGGTTGCGCTTTTGTATGGGTTTTTGTCAAAAATTGAGAAGGATTCTTAGGCCTATCGTCGTCGGAATCAAGTACCTCTGTTATTTGCTGCTCAAGCCAGCTTCTTATAATCCTCAGCCAGGGATTACCATATGGCTCCTTCCCATATTCCAGCTTTTCTGCATTGATGCCTTTCACAATACAATTCCAGTCCAGGCCGCATTCTTTTTGAGCTATCACATCGCTCAGCTTTGAACCTTTGCGGGTCGTAAAGCCTTTATGAATCCTGTTTGACAATATGTGATCCATGATTTACAGTCGAGCGATGTTCGATATCATCCATGTTACCTACTGAGTCGATTTGGAGAATCTTTCCTGAATGAGCTCAGCTTCCTTAGATTAATGTTTTGGCGAACCAACCCTATAGACGAGAAGAAATCCGAATGGAAAAAAATGCGAAAAGGTAACGGGCTGGCGGATCTTGAAAAACAGTTGAAAAAACGGATTCCGATCCCTGCCAAACCATCGTGGGAAGCCACTCAAGGTGAATCGAATGGCCGGTGAGGAGATGTTGACTCCCGGCCTTTCGATGATTCATGCCAATCATCTGGAAGACCTGCGGCAGGTGGTGGTGGAGTGGATCCGGCGCCGGCCGCTGAAGCCGCTGGAAAACGAGTTGTTTCTGGTCCAGAGCAATGGCATGGCCCAGTGGCTGAAGCTGGCGCTGGCGGAAAACGACGGGTGCGGCATAGCTGCCGCGCTGGATATGCAACTGCCGGCGCGCTTTCTGTGGCAAGCTTACCGCACGGTCCTGGGGGAAGAGGCGATCCCCAGGGAATCGCCTTACGATAAAGACCGCCTGACCTGGCGGCTGTTTCAGTTGTTGCCGTCCCTGCTGAAGGAGGATTGTTTTTTGCCGCTGGCGCAGTATCTGCTGGATGATCCCGACCTGCGCAAACGATACCAGCTGGCCGGCCGCCTTGCGGATCTTTTCGACCAGTATCAGGTCTACCGGGCCGACTGGCTGGAAGACTGGTCGAGCGGTCTGGACCTTCTTCGAAACGCCGGAGGCGAACCGTTTGAAATGCCGCAGCGGCAGCTCTGGCAGGCCGAACTCTGGCGAAGGATTCAGCAAAGCATTCCCATCGATCATCGCGGGAACAGCCGATCCGGCCTGCATCGCCTGTTTCTGAAATCTGCGCAATCCCTTGAAAAAAGACCCGCCGGCCTGCCGCGCCGCGTGATCGTCTTTGGCATCTGTTCCCTCCCCAAACAGGCGCTGGAAGCGCTGCACGCCGTTTCCCGCTTCAGCCAGGTGATGGTATGCGTTCACAATCCCTGCCGGCATTACTGGGCGGATATCATGGCGGACAGGGACCTGCTGCGAATCGAGCGCGCCAGGCATCCGCGAAAGGCCCAGATGCCCGAAGATCTGAATCCGGAGCTTTTGCACCAGCATGTCAATCCGCTTCTGGCAGCCTGGGGCAAGCAGGGACGCGACTTTATGGGGCTGCTTTACGGCTATGACCGGCCCGAGACATACCGGGAAAACTTTGCCGAGATTGATCTTTTCCGTGATTTTGTCTCGGATGGCGGAAAGGCCGCTCTGCTGCAGCAGGTCCAGCAGGCGATTCTGGACTTGCAGCCGTTGCCCGCTTCTTTTGAAGACAAACAGCGGATCGATCCGGGCGATGGATCGATCCGCTTTCATCTGGCCCATAGCCGGCAGCGCGAAGTGGAAATCCTGCAGGATCAACTGTTGTCGTTTTTTGCAGACATTGCGGATCTCAAACCCCGGGATATCATCGTCATGACCCCGGACATTGACGCTTATGCACCCCACATCGAGGCCGTATTCGGCAACATCCGGCCGCAGGATGCGCGTTACATTCCGTTTACGATCGCGGACAGCCCGGAGCGGGCCGGAGTTTCCATGCTGCAGGCCCTGGAGAAGCTCCTTCACCTGCCGGAATCCCGCATGGCGGTCAGTGATGTGATGGATCTGCTGGATGTTCCCGCCTTTCGTGGCAGATTCGGCCTGGAGGAAGCGGATCTGCCCAGGCTGCGGCAGTGGATTGAAGGGTCCGGTATCCGCTGGGGACTGAGCGCCGAGCAGCGCCGGGGGTTCGGGCTTCCCGCCGGTCTGGAGCAGAACACCTGGCTGTTCGGCCTGCGCCGCATGCTCCTGGGGTATGCGGTGGGCACCGGCCAGCCCTGGCAGGGAATTGAGCCCTATGATGAAGTCGGAGGTCTGGAAGCCGCACAGGTCGGCCCTCTGGCGGCCATTCTGGAAACGCTGGAGAGACACTGGCGCGTTCTGGCGCAGCCGGCCGAAGTGCAGACATGGTGCGGGCGGCTTCTGGATCTGTCGAGAGACTTCTTTCTGCCGGTTGACAATTCGGACCGGCTGATCCAGAGCCGGATTGAAACGGTGCTGGAAAAGTGGCACAGCGCCTGCAGGGATGCCGGTCTGCTGGAAGCGTTGCCCCTGACGGTGGTCCGCGAAGCCTTTCTGGGGGCCATGCGCGAATCCGGCCTGTCCCAGCGGTTTCTGGCCGGAATGGTCAATTTCTGCACCCTGATGCCGATGCGGGCCATTCCCTTTAAAGTGGTCTGCCTGCTGGGCATGAACGATGGGCAGTATCCGCGAAGCTTCCCGCCGCCCGATTTCGACCTGATGGCAGTCCCGGGCGCCTATCGGCCCGGAGATCGTTCCCGCCGCGAGGACGACCGCTATCTGTTTCTGGAAGCCTTGCTGTCGGCCCGGGAAAAACTATATATTTCCTATATCGGCCGCAGCGTCCGGGATAACAGTTCGAAAATGCCTTCGGTGCTGGTCGGCCAGCTTCGCGACTATCTGTCGGCCGGATGGCGGCTGAAAGATCTTTCGGCAGGCCGGGACTTGCCGGCCGGACAGACGGGGGAAGCGCTTCTGGATCATCTGACCTGCCTGCATCCGCTTCAGCCCTTCAGCAAAGCCTATTTTAAGCCCGATCGGGACCCGGGGCTGTTTACCTACGCCCATGAATGGCGGGAAATTCTGAACCCGCGGACATTCCGGACACCCGAAGCCCCGCTGCCGGGAGATCTTTCGGCTCCCCCGATTGAAAGCCCCTTGCAACTTGGCGACTTGATTCGATTCCTGAAAAATCCGGTCCAGGTTTTTTTCAACCGGCGGCTGAAAGTCTATTTCGATGACAGGTCAATATTTGGCCATATCACGGCGGGTGACCAGGAGCCCTTTGCCCTGGACCGGCTGGCGCCTTTTAACCTGGGGGCCCAATTGCTTGCAGCGGGTCTGGCCGCGGAACCGGAAAAATGCCGGCAGGCTGTTCTGGATGAAGCGGAGCGTCTGCGCCGCAGCGGCAGTCTGCCGATGCATGGTTTCGGCGAGCTGGCCGCAGCCGAGCTGGCCGAGCCGGTGCTGCAGATGTTGCAGTATCACCGCTATCTGTGCAAAGAATGGCCGGATGCGGCGGAAACGATGGAAATCCGCTTTCCGGTCCGGAACCGACAAACGATTGAAATCAGCGCGGCGCCTTCGGCACTGGTTCTGGAAGACTGGCTGGAGGGGTTGTGGGGCACGGAAAGATGGCAGATGACAGATGACAGAAGACTGAAATGCCATCCGTCGTCCGTTGTCCGTTGTCCGTCGTCTGAACTATATGCCCGCTGGGAGTTTTATGGCGATACCCTCATGAATTCCAGGGGCGAAGTCTCCCGTTTGTCCGCTTTGGTGAATTCCTGGGTGAAGCATCTGGCCGGTTGCGCGCAGGGTCTTTCTCTGTCCAGCTATCTGGTGGCTCCGGATGGCATTGCGGAACTGCGGCCCCTGGACCCGGATGGCGCCGGAAAATTTCTGGCAGAAATCATGGCGCAGTATGCGTCGGGCCTGATGCAACCCCTGCCGGTGACAGCCAAAACCGCCCTGGCCTTTCTATCCTTGCTGCAGTCCGACAACCCGAAGGACACCCCGGAAATGACACGGCAAAAAGCCGGGGATGCGGCCCGCAAGGCTTATCAGGGGGACGGCTACAATTCACTCGGAGAGCTGGGGTACAGCCTCTATCTGGCGCGAACCTATCCTGATTTCAGCGCGCTTTGGCAGACGGACGGCAAACAGTTTGACCATCTGGAAAATGCGCTTTATGCGCCGCTCTTACAAGTCATCCGGGTTCATGAGATTGCGTCATGAAAAGGAGCAGGCCGTGGGAAATCCGTTAAATCCGCTGACCTTTCCCCTGCACGGCGTTCGCATGATCGAGGCCAGTGCAGGTACCGGAAAGACGTACACGATCGCAGCCCTGTATCTGCGGCTGATCCTGGGGCATGGGGGAGAAAACGCCTTTTCCCGGCCCTTGACTCCGCCGGAAATACTTGTGGTGACCTTTACCAATGCCGCCACGGAGGAACTGCGGGACCGGATACGAAGCCGGCTGACGGAAGCCGCGGCTTTTTTCCGGGGACGGGGCAGGGGGGACGCTTACCTGGACGCCTTAAGAGGCGATTACGCTGCCGACCAGTGGCCGGGCTGCGCCCGTTTACTGGATCAGGCGGCGCAGTGGATGGACGAATCCGCGATCCATACCATTCATGCATGGTGTCAGCAAATGATCCGCCAGCACGCCTTTGACAGCGGCGGCCTTTTTGATCTGGAACTGGCCCCCGGCGATCTGGAACTGCTGGAAGAAGCCGCATGCGACTACTGGCGGAGCCATTTTTATTCCCAGCCAAAGGAAATCTTATCCGAGCTGATACGTCTATGCGCGACACCGCAGGCATTGCTGGAAAAAATCAATCCCCTGTTCAGAGAGAAGCTGAGCCCGTCGGCCGACCCGGTTGTTTTGATCGCGGAACGTCTTCGGGTGATCGAAGAAGCCCGGCGGATCTGGGATCCGGACTTTGAGGATGCGATCGATCGGGTCACACGGGCTCAGGCCGATAAAACCCTGAACGGCAATAAATACCGGACCGCTTCTCTGATCAAATGGATTGAATCGATGCGCTCCTGGGTGAAAGACAACGGACCGCTGCCCGATGATCAGACACTGGAAAAATTTTCCAGCGCCGGGCTGAATGCCGGCGCGGCCAGGAACAAATCCGTTCCGCAGCATCCGGCCTATGAGGCGCTTGACCGCCTGGTCGCGCATCTGGCCGCGCTTCAAATCGATACGGCGCTCTTCAACCATGCGGCGGAAGGCATCGGGCGGCGCGTCCGGCAGGAAAAGGAACGCAGCGCCCGGATGGGTTTCGATGACCTTCTGACCCGTCTGCATGAAGCCCTGCACGGGACGGGAAACGGGCGGCTGGCCCGGGTCATTCGCGAGCAGTTTTCGGCAGCTCTGATCGACGAATTTCAGGATACCGATCCCGTACAGTACGCCATTTTCAGCAAGGTCTATCTGAACGCGCAGACAACGGACGACGGAGGACGGATGACGGAGGACAGGAACAATGGTCCTCCGTCCTCCGTCATCTATTCTCCGCCTTCGGCGCTATTGATGATCGGTGATCCCAAACAGGCGATCTATTCCTTTCGCGGAGCGGATATTCACACGTATCTGGCCGCGCGCGGGGACTCCCACGGGGCTGCATACGCGCTGGGGAAGAATTTCCGTTCCACCGAAGGTCTGGTCCGGGCGGTCAATCAGGTTTTCGGGACCGGGACCGGACACCCGGAAGGCGCGTTTTTGTTCAAGGACCGCATCCCGTTTGCCGAAGTTGCGGCCGAGGGGCGAAGGGACCAGCTCAGGGCTTATGGAAAGGCGGTTAAGGCCATGACTTTCTGGCGGATTCCCCAAGTCGGAACCCTCAATAAATCCGGTGCTGACGGCTATATCAGCCGGATGGCCGAATCCGCGGCAAGTGAAATCGTTCGCTTGCTGAATGCGGCGGAAGCGCAACCGGCACAGGCCGGGTTTCAGGCCCCGGACGGAACGTTTAAAGCGTTGCGGCCGGCGGACATTGCCATTCTGGTGCGAAACGGCAGCGAAGCCGACGCGATGCGTCAGGCCCTGAACAAGCGTCGGGTGCGCAGCGTCTATCTTTCCGACAAGGATTCCGTCTTT
>CAIVVZ010000499.1 GCA_903909505.1 uncultured Desulfobacteraceae bacterium | reverse complement strand
GATATCCCCAAACTCTGTTTAATCGCAGACATTCATCATGGTATAGATCCGATTCAAAATATCATCAAATATTTAAATACAGAGATTTTTGATGATCACCTCTTGCTGTTTACGCCTCAACACGCACATTTTTTTTCCGATATCGGAATTGACGATATCGGATATATTCCGAATATAAATGCTCAATATGTCGAAATACCTTTTCAAAAAGAACGAATCAAGAAAATATGTTTTGTTGGTCAGATTGGACAATTTCATCCCAGAAGGACAAGACTGTTTCATGAACTTCAACTGAGGGGGTATCCGGTTGAAGCTATTCGATGTCCGTCTGATCAGGTATTTTCTTTATATGGAAGGCATCAGATAATTTTTAATTGCAGTCTGAATGGTGATTTAAATATGCGGGTTTTTGAAGCACTTGGTGCAGGAGGATTTTTAATCACCGACAGATTATGTCCACAAAGTGGTATTGCCGAGCATTTTATTGATGGAGAAGATCTCGTGTATTATGACAATGTAGATGATCTCTGTCAGAAATTGGATTATTATCTTCAAAATCCGAAAGCGTGTTTAAAAATAGCACAAAATGGTCATAAAAAATATATCGAAAATCATCATCCTGAGAAACAAGTTAAACGGGTATTGGATTTTGTTTTTGACAAAAAGAATGCGGACTTAAACTATATCATCAACGATCAACGGCATCTCCATGCTGACTCAAACAATATATATGATTTTTTTAACCGGCTTAAATTATACGAAATAGTACAGGAAGCAAACAAAAAAGAAGAATCGTATGAGATTTTATTTTCTTCGGATATTGATCCACGTTTTATTTCCGATATTTCAGATTTAATGAGAATAAAAATTTATTACAGTATCGACCACCCGCACCCGCAGGCAATGGCTCTTTTTTCCCAGGTTCAGATTAAAGACAGAATCAATTTTGTTGACGAAAAATTCATTGGAAATAAAAAATTCGATCTTATCCTTTCATCAAAATAATGTAGCGCAATATGGCCGTATCACTACACCCGAGGATCGACCAGCCACTCTGCTCCCGTTTTAATACAATCTGCATCCTCAACAGAGGATATCCTCAATCCTTTGGTTTTATTGCGGTCATATTGAGACTGATGGCTACTCCATCAAATTTCAGATGGCTAGTGTCAGTGAACAAACCGAAGTTGTTGACTTTTTGAATATCAACAAAACCGGCTGCATGCAGGAAATGTGACAGGATCGTCTGATTCAAACCGATATAATGGTAGTCGTATTTATCGATGTGTCCACCGAAAATCATTCGCATCAGATGAAACTGACCTTCCAGATCTGACTTTTTCCGTTTGGTCAGCAAAGCGGTAATCGTATCGAGATTGGGTACACTGACATAAATTTTCCCACCTGGAACAAGAACCCGTTTCCATTCCCGAAGAACCTTTTCAAGTTCAATATAGTCAAAATGTTCAAGAACATGAGATGAATACAGCGATTCAAATGTCCCATCCGCAAATATTGACAGATCCGCAGCGTTCCCAAGATGATCAACGTAGGGTGCATCAACTGCATTGATGATTTCCCATCCATCCACCCGCTGCTCGCCACCGATATGCAGTCTACGGATTTCGAGCTTTAATGATTCTGGAGCGAATACGATGGGGTCGCTTTTTTCTTCAGGAGTTGACTGGAGCGACACATCATTGATATCCGGTTCCATTGCTTTTTGTGTATCACTGGTTAAAACGGTTTCTTCCGGATTCGATACAGTGGTGACCAATGCAAGTCTTTCTGAAATCCGGTCATTGCCGGGATGTGCGGCAAAAGCCTTTTTGAGCACATTCAGGGCGTTGTCATGATGCCCCAGCGTTAGATACACATCAGAAAGATTCAAAAGTGCATCGATGTTTTTGGAATCGATCTCTATGGCTGATAAGAACATCTGCTCCGCCCGCTTCATATCATTCATCCCGTGTGCAATAACCCCGATGTTGTTATAAGCCTGACACCGGAAATAATTATCGCTGGAATTTGTTACTATGTGGGTGAAGCATTTCATCGCTTCTACGGTTATTCCTGCCGAGTAAAGCCTTTCGCCCAGAAGAACGATATTGGATAAAACTGAAAGAGATTCCTGTTTCACAGATATAAATTCGGAAAAGTCTGTTCTGTCTTCGCCGGATCCGAGTGTCCGACCTGTAAGAATGCTGAAAAGGCTCAATGGGTTTTGCTCTGCGCCGGGATCAAACAGCCCAATAGGAACCTGAGATGTATCAACCAGAATGTAATCAAATTTTTCAATTTTGAGGTATTCGGCAAGAATATTTGTCTGAAGCGGATCATAAAAATCTTTGCCGATGATCACCACCCTGGGGCAGAGTAGGGTAGCGGCATTAACAGGCCGGTTATTTAAGGATGGTCTGACCACATACAGTTCAGGCCATTTATATTTCGGAATGTTGCTCAATATAAGAGGAATTTCATAGATACCTGCGTTTATCCTGATTTCTTTTAAGCCGTCAGCTCCGCGTACCGTGGCGCAGTCAGGGCCGCAGAAAATCTCATTTTCCGAAATGATCGGAGATTTCCAGCTTTCCCTGCGTCCTGGGTAACAGAGAAGAACCGGCATTTTTCTGAACTTATCAACATCTATAGTTTTTAAATATGGTTCTATTGACAGCGGCTGGTTTAAAATATCCGTTGGGATTACTGATGTTGTCGTGTGTTTAGCGTTTTCTGTTTCTTGAACAAGTTGGGGAGCGCCACTTGGTTTCAATCCGGAAGAAAGTACTTGCGTTTTTCGTGGTGTCGAAGCAATAGCATAATCTAATTCCGTTCGCAGGGGATCTTCCACATTGGAGTTACTGGATAAGACAACTCCGGTTTTATTCTTATTACTCCTTAAATATCTTTTTTCAGGAAAAAGATTCTTTAATCGTTCCAAGATACTGTAATATTGGTCACTAGTTGGACAGGTAAATACCAAAGCACCGTCACTGGATAAAGAAGATATGATACTGGAAATAACATCGAAAGCTTTTCCTCCCAAGTTATGGGTCCGAACAAAAGCAAGGTCAAATATTATTGGCGTAATGGATGAGTTCTGAATTCGTTTGAAGGCTGTGGTCATATCGCCGTTGATGAATCGAATATATCCTCGGAATTTTAACGAATCCAAAAAATAGGGTATAAAATATGGACGTTTTACCGGGATAATACCTTCCCAAAAATCTACACCAAAAAGATTTACGCTAGGGCAGGCCTCGGCGACCACAGCAGAACTATATCCTCTGCCAAAACCATATTCAATATAGTTGCGGGGATAAAAGATTTTACTGTACCAATGCAGGAAAACAATCGGATACAGATCATTTGAATCGAAGTCCCAACTACTCTGCGTAAACAATGAGACAATTTTATTAACATTTTCTGCCAATATCGGATCCTGAAGATCGGTTTCGATTTGGTTAATACTTTTATTCAATATGCTGTCATTATCAGTAGAACTATTATTTATATATTCTGTATTTACAGATAGATATAATGTATTTCCTGCTCTCATTTCTTCCAAGGAATAATCACGTAGTCCCCAAGAACTATCATTCACTTGTAAAGACGTATTGTGTATTTGTGGATTCTGATTTTGTATTTGTAAAGCTGATTCACGGCGCCCTGCTGGCTGATGTCCCATATGATACATAGTTACATTAATACAGGATAAAAATAAAAACGGATATTTCTGTGTTGCTCTATACCCCAAATCAATATCACTCCATCCCCATCCCTCAAGCCTCTCGTCACAACCACGTAAGTCATACCATATTTTTTTGTGAGCAAGAAAACCTGCCGTTCCACCAAAAGAGTGAAGAAGCCCACTGTCTTCATGGCCCAAGTTGTATTCGTTCAAAAACAGGTATTGGTCCCATTCTTCTAAAGAAGGTTGTCTGTGAACAAATTGCCAAGGAACTTGCTGACGAGGTATTGCAAAGAATGTATTGTCAATGTCTACAGGTAGTTGAGTTTTTCCACGCAACAATCGAAGCAAAGAATCCAGAGCGGGTTGGAGCATGAGTTGGTCTGCACCGACGCACATGACAAATCGTCCATAAGCACGGCTAAAAGGTACATTATAAGCACGATTTGTGTGAAAATATTCTTTGCCACCTTGCGTTTTCAGAATGATTTCCGGTGCAACATAGATAAATCTACACATTTCTGCAGCCGCTGGTGAAAGCCTGATGGATTGCGCCATAGGAAGTGTGCTTCCCCAGTCTGTTATTACCAATTCAACTTCACTTGCTCTACCTATCTTGTTCAGATTTCGAGCAAAGTGGTTGAGTACCGTCGCAATGCGATATTTAAAATCCGGCATGTAGTCGTCATCTCTACCCATCATACAAATTGAGAGCAATTTTTCCTTAATCATCGGCTCTGTTAAACCGTCGGTAGTTATCATTTTTTTCCTATTCAAATTGCACGATAGTTATTAGCGTCCCACTCAGCCGAGGCTGATCCCAAACCTAACTGTAACAAATTATTGAAAACAATTTGTTACTTAGAAGATTGAAATATTTCATGACTATGGATAAAATAACTTTTTAAAAATGTTTTTGTAGTGATTTTTCAAGTAAAGGTAATCTTCAGGTATACCAATATCGATAAAAAAAGCCTCGGCCTGCATTGCGTAAAGCCCTTTGCCGGCCAACCGGGGAAGCACAAACTGTTCAAGAGAGACATTGTTTGGCGGAAAAATTGGCAAGACACCCCGGCTGATGAGATAAATACCACTGTTGATCAGCCCAGGGCCACTGGAGGCTTTTTCTTCAAAACCAAGTACCTCACCATATTCATTAACGGCGACTCTGCCATATCTGCCGGTGTTATCAAGTGCAGCCAGCGCAAGCGAAAGAGATGCTTTTCTGGACAAATGAAATGCGCTGAAGGCGTCAAAATCAAAATCGAAGAACGAATCGCCGTTCATGGCCAGGAAAGTATCTTTAGCTACCAAACGGGCAGCTTCTCGGATCGCGCCGCCAGTACCAAGCGGTACATCCTCTACAGAATACCGAATGCGCACATTCCAGCGCTTGCCATCTTCGAAATAATTCTGTATGAATTTATATTTGTATCCCACACTTAAGATAATATCCCGCACATTCCAGCGGATAAGTTGCAGCACCAGATATTCCAGAAATGGTTTGTCCTCTATCGGCGCCATCGGCTTCGGCACGTCACGGACGACGTCTTTGAGGCGTGTGCCCCTGCCACCTGCCAAAATGATTGCCTGCATGTCTTTCATCACATCTCTTTTTGTACGGTAGCAAGGAATGGCCCCAGGATCAACGAGTAGAGGGCAATGTCAGCCATCAGACAGATACTTCCGTCCCGCAGTGCAGCGGCCAGTTCGTCACGGGTCAGAAATACCGTAGCGCAGGTTTCAATGTCAAAACGCTGAGGATGTGCTACCTGTGTCAACTCTTTGGCAATGAAAAAATGGGCTCTACAGATGCCACGTGTACCATCTACAAGGAACTTTCCCGCTGAGGTCCAGCGTCCAGCCTTGATCCCTGTTTCTTCGATAAGCTCCCGCTCTGCTGCTTCCAGCGGCAATTCACCATCGTCGATTGCCCCACTTGGCGAGGTCAGAATGATTGAACCGACACCGTGTTTGTACTGGCGTTCCAGTAGAAAGCGCCCTTCTGCATCACAAACGGCCATGATGACGTAG
This sequence comes from uncultured Desulfobacteraceae bacterium, assembly GCA_903909505.1. Taxonomy (GTDB): domain Bacteria; phylum Desulfobacterota; class Desulfobacteria; order Desulfobacterales; family Desulfatirhabdiaceae; genus RAAP-1. The sequence continues at coordinate 25,422 of CAIVVZ010000499.1, read as the reverse complement.
TCCGGGGTTTCGATGCGATAATAGTTGTCAATGACCCTGCCGCCGGGCAATCGTATGGAGTCTTCGTGTACCTTCATCCATGGAGGAAGATCCAGCACAACCTGAGAGGAAATCTGCTCCCAGGGCAGGATTTCGGGTACTGTTTCAGCCACGGTATTTGCTTTATCAGGGAACTGCATAGTAGATCACCTGGCTTCCCAAGGTATCGAAACGAAAAGGAACATGAAGAAGGGGTGAGAGTGCCGATTTAAGCTGTCCCTGTTTTTCAGGATTAATATAGAAAAGGATAAAACCACCGCCACCCGCACCCAGAATTTTTCCGCCCAGCGCGCCTGCCGACATCCCCTGAAGATAGATCTCGTCTATCTGAGATGTGGAAACCTTCTCGGAAAGGCTCTTTTTCAGCAACCAGGTTTCATGAAGCAATTTTCCAAAATCGTCATATCCATCGATATCGTCATTGAGGATATCGATGGCGGAATCAACCAGTCGACTCATGGCTCTGAGTTCGCTTTTTTTTTTGTCGAGCTGCTGGAGTTTGTCCTTCTCGATCTCCACGGCAAAACGGGCAAACCCTGTAAAAAAGAGCATGAGATGGTTCTGTAGATGCGTTATCTTTTCACTGGTGATCGTTACCGGATTCACCTCGATATTGTTTGACGAAAAGACGATTCTATTGAATCCGCCAAAGGCAGCGGCAACTTGATCCTGAGAACCGACCGCCTCTTTGATCATTTCCTGTTCCACATGAATGGCTTCAAACGCCAGCTTTTTTTTGTTGATCATTTTTCCTTGTAAAGCATAGAGCGCATTCAGAAGCCCGACCGTAAAGGCAGAACTGGAACCCAAACCGGAATGGGAAGGCAGATCGCCGTCATGCTGCATTACCAACCCGTCGGTAACATTCATGAACCGATAAACTTCACGCACTGCGGGATGCTCGATTTCATCGATTTCGTTGAAGGCTTCCTGTTTAGAAAAAAACACAATTTTGTGCTTTCTATCGAAAAACGGCGGCAGCTTTCGACAATGAACATAAGAGTATTTGTCGATGGTTGTGGAAAGTGCTGCTCCGCCATGTTCTCGGTACCATGCCGGAAAATCGGTACCACCGCCGAAGAATGAGATTCGAAAAGGTGTTCGCGTTATAATCATAAAGTGCTCCGATTCCAATCAAAGGTTTTTCATACCTTCTTCGATGGGCGTTTTTGCTTTAACATTTGCCTTTGATAGATCGATTAACCTCTTCAATACAGCAAATCACCTAAAGAAGTATCGATTCATCGCGCATTGATAGTATAGGGTTCTTTATCGGCCACCAGATATTGAGCTTGGAATCATTCCATAAGATGGTAAATTGGCCAGCACGATCGTAGTTAGTAGACTGCTTATAGTGGAAAATGGTCAGTTCACTCAGCGCCAAGTGTCCGTTCCCGAACTTGGGTGGGACCAAGACTTGTAGTCTGTTCTGGTCGGACAAGACAAACGAAGCCCAGTTGCCAAACTGGGGAGAGTCTTTATCCAAGTTGACCACAACCAAATAGAATCTTCCATGCAGACATGAGATCAACTTCCATGTCTCAGCATCACCATGAATTCCCCGGAGCACGTTTCGTGAGGAGATGGAAATGTCATCCTGAATAAACTTAACCGCTATTCCCGCGTTTAAATAAAGCTCTTCATTGTATAGTTCGACATATGTTCCTCTGAAATCTTCAAATATCGTAGGTGGTTTTATTAATAAAACGCCATCAAGCTCTGTTTTTGATACTTCCATATCTACCTTATGAAATTTTTTTGGAGCAATTCAATTCATATTCTCACTTGCTACCGGAGCAGTACTGGTAGCTCCCCCATCTGCCGTAATATTTTTTTACTTAACCCGAAAGCGTAAATTCCAACTGCCTCAGTTATATCATTTTCATAATATCTTCCAGATAACATACATATACCCTTCATGATACAGGCTGCCGAACCCTGTCCGCCGTGTCGCTATGATCTTTATTGCCTTATCTTTTTCTAAATCTCGGAGCCGCGTTAGAAAGCCATCCAAATAATTTCTTGTTTTATGGTATCTGAGCGCCACATAATCATAAAGCTTATTTTCATCATAATATTCCTGCATACATTCAACGTTCACGCAGAGGCTCGGCTTTTTCACCAGCATATAGCTCAAAAAACTCCCGTAATCGCCACCTAACTGCTCCATAGCCGATGAAGTATAGATCAAACTATTGGGCAATATCTCCAGCTCATAATTCGGGTCGAAAAAATCGAATCGGCGGCCCTCTATCTGCCATCCGTACTTTTCGACAATTGCCTTAAGAATCTCCTGTGATTCAGGAACCCAGTCCATGCCAAAAAACCGTTTCTTCGGAAATAGTTGTGCCATAACTGCGAGGTTCTGCCCTGTTCCACACCCGAACTCGTAAATATTATTATAATCCTTGCAATATGTTTTAAATAACCAGTACCTGAAAGCCAATGCAAAATCGCGCTCAAACGAACTAGAGAAGGGTATAATATAATTTCCGTTATAGCGTAACGGACGATTAGGATGTAAGTCTTTGGGCACCAGCATCTTCAAGTCTTTACCGGAGGAATGAAATTCTTGCAGTATCTCCCCCCACCCCTCACGCCAGTCATTCAACCTGTGGCTGCCCGAAACCGATAATTCAGCATTGTCGCACTTCTTAATGGTATCGAGGAATATCCTCTCACGGGTTTCAGAAGTGCAATCTGTATATCTGAGATCCAGGGTTTCTAAAAGCTCACCGCAACAACGAGCTACTTCGCCTTCATCAGCACCAAATGCCTCAGTGAAATCCTTAATGCACAGAGATTTGTTCATTTGAGTCTTGGCTTCAAATTCTATAACCATTTCAAGAACATGCCTGTCAACCGCTTCAACACCATTCTTTTTGTCGCTGTCGCTAAGGTACTGTAATATTTCCTCGTATAAGGGGGGTGGCAGTATCCTTGTCCTCCTGAAGCCGCATTTCGCATGAAGTCTCACCGAAGCCACATTGTCCGATATTACTTTAATATGGAATCCTTTTAACTTCAAAAGGCGTGCCTGTTCAACGATGACACTTAGCAGGAGATGGCCCAACCCTTTCTTTAAAAATTCATCTCTGATCACGATGGCACTTGTGACCTGCTCCGTTTTGAATCTCTTCAATATGCCCAATGCAATTATTCGATTGTCTTTAACCAGACTTAACGCTATCCAATCATTTTCTTTTTTCCAATCCACTATTCTCTGTGCGAGTTCATTGGCAGAATCTGGTGGCGTGTGGAAAAGCGGATAGGGGGCAAAGAGCCGTCTCGCTTTTTCGGAAAGCCCTTCGGAGTAGAATTCAAACAACCTCGGCGCATCACGTATATCCAACTGGCACAAGGTTATCTTGCCTATCGCTCTGGTCTTGATGGATAGAGATAGAATAATATCATCCTCGATCATAATCTCATCGACGAACACCACTGGGGGGAGTGCCTCCAGAGTATGCTTCAAAGTTTCAGTTTGACAGCAGATTGTCATGCAAATTCCTTTTTAATGATGTCTATCGTTTCCAATAAGCTGGCACAAATATAAAGCTCTTGTTCCTCATTCAGTAGTGGATGAAGTGGCGGACAAAACAATCGCTGTCCGATATCCTCGGATACCTTGAGCTTGGGATTCCCACACATCTTGGCAATATAAGGCCAGCGCAAATATGTCGGACGATTCGTTACACTGCAGACGATCCCAAACTTCTTCTCCATAATAGAAAGAATTTTATCACGCTTTTCACCTGCCCATTCGGGCTGGACCAAAATTGGATACACATAGTACACATGCTCATAACCTGGCGGTTCATAGGGGAGGATAATCTCCGGCTCGTCTCCCAACAGAGCATTACGGCGATAGGCTAATTTACGACGCATTCCATTCATCTCATCAAGACGGCTAAGTTGCACAATTCCTGCAGCTGCCTGCACTTTATTCATCCTGTAATTGGAACCCCATCCATATTCTCCACCAAAATGATTAATGTCGCGAATTCTCTGGGCAAGTTTGGAATCATTTGTAGTAATCGCGCCTCCTTCTCCAAGTGTGGTCATCAGTTTCTGGCTATGGAAGCTAAAAGCGGTAAGCCACCCTTTAGCGCCAACTTTTGTTCCCTTGTAACCGGCCCCGGAGGCCCGCGCCGCATCTCCAATAATTTTAAGGGGACCGTGCTTAGGATGAGGATGACGTTCGGAAATATCCAACAGCTCGTTCATCGGTGCTGATAAACCCGTTTGGTGGACAGGACATATTGCGCGAGTATGCGGTGTAATTTTTCTCTCTACGTCGTCTGGATCAACATTTAAAGTTTTCGAATCAATATCACAGAAGACTACTTTTCCTCTTTGACCAAGTATTGCCATTTGAGATGCTTTGTAATTTATTGCAGGCGTTATTACTTCGTCGCCTGGTTCCAAATCCAAGCACATCATCGCAATATCCAAACCGACTCCGCAGCTGGTAATGGCAATAGCGTGTTTAACGCCGCAATATTCTGCAAAGGCATTTTCGAACTTCTCAATTTCATCAGATAACCCGCCGTGTCCGAAGCCAACCGACCAATGCATTGAACTCCGTATTGCTTTAACAACAGCATCTATCTCCGCTTCCGTATACCAGCCACCGAAATTCGGCTCACCCCACCAAGGTACATCCTTTGGTTCTGGTTTTCCTTTGGAAAGGATCTCTTTTCTTTCTGCCAGATCAATCATTGAACACTCCATTTCTCATAGTAAGATGTTTTTCTTGCCAGGCTCCCAAGGATAAGCCCGCAAATCTTTGATGTCTTATTAGAGGTTCCTTTTAATCGAATAAATATAATCGCCTCTCTTGTTGCCATACCAAATCACCTCCCGGCACCAATCCTCCCATGACCCCCAACACTGCGTTGTCCTGTCAACTTCGTACTCAAAATTACCCATTTTCAACGCAGACTTTTCACATTTTAGCGCTGCCTGATAGATTTCCCATATATTGTAATTACTTTTAACTCGAATATTTTCATTGAGAAAAGGTTGTTTCAAAACCGCGCAGTTCAGGCGGATGGCATCTGAGATTACTGAAGACTCGACTGTTTCCGCACGACCTCTCACCAGTGAGAGCAATCTGGCCTCTGCTTCAATATAAAAACTATCTATGCTGGCTTCTGAGCTCATATTTATCAGCAGAAGTTCATCGGGATACCATGCTATATTCAACCACTCTTTTGACTTGCTGTATTCGCTGCTACCGCCCTGTATGTTTGCAGCCTTTTCCTCGAAGGCAGACACGATATTGGCCATCATGGTTTGGCCATCAATTTTTTTCATGAACGTCTCAATGAGGTCTTTGTATGAGATTCCGTATACCTCATGAACAACAATAAAAGGAATCTGTAAAATCTTATCGAAATGCAGCAGTGATGCCATCCACGAGAATACCCTCACTTTTATCCAATCCCTTCCTGGCATCAATCGAGTAGCAGTAACGAGGTATTGAGTTTCTATTATATTTTCTATCGTATCCAGAGATGAATGGTGGGGGATAAGTTCTGTCTCAGTAATGGTAAAACCGTGTTCTCTCTGAAATTCAGGTTTAGCCATCAAGGTATTCTCAAGGATTGTCAAGTTAATGAATTGAATACGATTGTGCTGGCCGCTCTCAATTATTTCAGATACTCCCCGCGTAAAGGATTCATAAGTCTCTCCCGGCAGTCCTATTATGAGATCAGTGAAAGTAGGAATATTGCTGTTCGTAAAAAGTCTCTGCAATTCAGCATATGTCTTATTATCAATATTGCTTCTCTCAATATATTGAAGTGTCACTGCATTCAGAGACTGGAGGGCAAGATTGACTCCTTTTTGCAGTCCGGCATCGTTTAGAATTTTCTGGGACTCAAATATCCGCTCTTTCGAATTCTTGGTATTTTGGACTGAAAATGCTTTTGGGTAGCCAAAGACCTTTTTATTCTCTACAACCTTCCTCGCTATATCAAAATCCCTTTTCAGAACGCCAAAATTTGCATCACAACAGAAGACAAACTCAACCTTGTTCCTGCTGATCCAGTCAATCTCCCTATAAATTCTGTCCAGTTCGAATTGCTTGACCTTACGCTCCGACTTTTTTCCCCAGTAGCAAAAAGCGCACGTGAAAGGACATCCTCTGTTTGTTTCAATTCTCCCCTGCCATATTTCTTTCGGGTTTTGCTCTATGAGTTCATCAAAGATACCCGATAAATAAGGCGAAGGGATTTCGTTGATGTCCTGAATAGTCTCTTTAAATTCATTAAATGAAATACTGTTGTCAGGGTGTCGGTAAGCTATTGACGGTACATCACCCCATCCCCTATCTTGATAACGTTCTATTATTCTTAAGAAGGGTATTTCACCTTCGCCGAAAGACACAATCTCAACAAAAGGGTTCTTCAGAAGAAATAAAGATGCCTTTTCATCGGACTCCGGTACCTGTGGTCCCCCGAATACATTTATTATGTCCGGATTGTCTCTCTTGATTCGCCGTGCAACCTCAAGACTTACCCTAAAATTCCATAGATAAGTGCTATAAAAGGCTATGTCTGCTACGGCAAGGCTTTCGACTATTTTTTCAATATTCTCCCTTTTATAGATAATCGGGAGAAACTCATAATTCCCACGTTGAACGAGCATTTTTTCCGCATAGGCCCGCAGAACACTAAGTGAATACGGCAAATAATATTGCCCTCCAAAGGAATTCCCGATCTCGACCAAACCGATTTTAATTTTCTCCATTGTCAACTTAATCCTTCTCAGGCAAGAAATAGTTCATTTTGTTTTTATATTCCCCTGAGTGACGCACAAACCACTCCCAAGTATACTTTAATCCCGTCGTGAGGTCAGTTGACGGGATAAAACCTAATAACTCTCTTGCCTTCGAGATATCCATTACCCTTACGGGAGCACCAGAAGGTTTTGTTGCATCAAACGAATAATCAAAATCAATAAACGATTGCAGGGCAGTAACTATATCCTGAATGGAATGTCCCTTTCCGCTCGCAATATTAACAAAATCACCGGCCGTCCCGTAGTGAAGGGCAAGCAGTATTCCTTCGGCCGCATCTCTGCTAAAAAGGAAGTCCCTGATCACCGTTCCATCGCCCCATACGCAGAGAGGATTCTCCCCATTGAATATACGGTATATCAATGATGGTATTACCATTGCCGTCTCCGGATCGAAATTGTCTCCAGGGCCGTATATATTTGAGAGTCTTACTATGGAAAAGGTATCTATTCCATATTGCACTTTATACGCATGAATTTGAAGCTCAGCCATTCTTTTCGCCCATCCGGCAAATGACATCGGCACACTTGCGACTTTGTAGTCGCTCTCTCGCAGAGTATCGTTTTCAGCATACGCACCGATTGAGCTCGTGTAGACCAGCTTTTTCACCCTGCTTAATCGTGCCGCATCGAGAAGATTTGTATTCATCATGAGGGTCGGGACAAAATGACTGGCCATTTTCGAGGACGATGTTTGCACCGTCCCCTGAATTCCGGCAAGATGGAATACGTAGTCCATATCACGAATGATCTCTTTACAAAAATCTAGATTCATCAGATTCCCGACAATATTCTCAGCATTCTTATTTACAATAATGCGATCCAAAGATACACTTCTGATGCACGCTCCGGCTTCGGCAAGGATGTCAACTACCTGTCGTCCGATAAGTCCAGAACCACCGGTGACAAGGACATTTTTTGTGTTGAATTCTTTCAGTATAATATCAGATATCATAGACAGCTTCTATTCATTCAGTTAAGTGAGAGTTTTCAAATACCACTGGACCACATCTCTGATTCCCTTTTTGAGTGATATTTGCATCTCAAATCCAAGCAGGCGTTTCGCTTTTTCCGTATCGATAATCCTGAAGGGTATGGTTAGGGGCTTTGTGCTGTCGAAAAAGACAGAGACTTCTTTGTGTCCGACTGCATCGAGAATTAAAGCGACGACTTCACGAACTGTATTTCCCTTGCCAGCACCTATATTGATGGGATTAAAATGTGTACATTTTTCCATTGCGAGCAGGCACCCTCTGGAAAAATCGGAGACGTGAATAAAATCCCTTACCTCATTTCCCGTGCCCCAGACAATGTAAGGGTTCTCCCCTTTCACGGCTCTCTTAATCAATGCTGGTATCACGTGGCTCGTATTTTCCATAAAATTATCTCCCGGACCGTAGACAGCGGATGGTCTGATAATAACCACTTCGCATTGAGACTTCCGGGATACATATTCACCGAGCTTTTCAAAATATCGACGCATCCATCCGTAACCCAGATAAGATGGATGTGGTTCATCGAACCACATTTCTTCCTCTTTGACGGGATGGCTGTATGCAGGGTATCCGGTGCTGCTTCCAAAGATCACGATCTTTTTAACCCCTTTTGCCCATGCCGCCTGTAGAGTGTTGGCAGTAAGAGTGAGATTAGTCGTTATACCTTCCATTAACTGATAATCTCCCACACCAACTGCCCCCACAGCACCAGCCGCGTGAAATACATAATCTATCTTATCCATAACAGACAAACAGTCACCGGGGTTTGTCAAGTCGGCGAGGACCGTTTCGATTTTTGAGTCTTTTATGGTACTTGGTCGACTATGGATCGGAATACGGATAAAAGCATCCTTATCAAGCAAAGCCCGAACGAGATGACTCCCGATAAAACCTGACCCGCCCGTAACGAGCACTTTCTTATTGCGATAAAACAAATTGTCTATTCCCTGTACACCGATTTATTGCCAGGCACTGAGGACTTTAAGCGCTGACTTGCTTGTTTTAAATCGTAACATGGCTATTGACGTCTAAGCACTTTTGCGACAAACTCCCTGATACCCGCCGGATCCAATCCAAGACTGCGGCGGATATCCTGGAGGGTTCCATAGCACCCACAGAAAGCATCGCGTATACCGTGAAAAACAATCCGCACCTCAGGCATTTCGCAGATGGCCTCTTTCAATCCAAAGGCGTCGTGAACGACGATTATTCGCGTAGTGCGGAAACGGTGGATCAATTCTGTATCGATGGGCTTAATGGTGTGAAAATATACCAGGTTCACCGGTAATTCACGGCATGCGTCCAGCACGTTCCCCAATAGCGGTCCTGCTGTCATGACCGTTAATTCTGCTCCGCTGTCCTTTATTACCACGCCCTTACCGAACTCCGTAGGGACATCAATCTTGTGAGGATGATCGCTAAGACGGAAGTAAGTCGGGTTTCCATTCTTATACTGACTCCTAAGCAGGATATCCAGTTCCTTGGTTGAACCGGGCTGAATCACTTCCATTCCGGGCAGAAGTCTCAGGATTGCAAGATCGGTATACGCATGATGCGTCGCGCCGTCCCACGCATAATCGAAAGAAGCGCCACAGGAAACAACATTGCCGCCAAACCGATTATAGCACATGTCCAGTTTGATCTGCTCATAGCTCCTCTCTGTAATGAACGGAGCAATGGTGTGGACAAATGGGTGGAATCCCTGTGCAGAAAGACCTGCACCCACGCTGACAAGTGTGTTTTCGGAGATACCCATGTTGTAAAAACGATTCGGGTACTTTTCTTTGAATTCGTTAAAGAGATAAACGCTTACATCTCCGAGAATCATTACTGTGCGGTCATCGTGGAGCGACAAATCCATAAGAGTATCTTTAAACTGTTTACGCATCCAATTCCTCCAACAGATTCCGGTATTCGATTTCATTTGGCGATCTTCTGTGCCATTCGTAAGGATTTTCCATAAATGTTCGGCACCCATATCCCTTGCAAGTATGGGCAATGATGGCATGCACGCACTGCCCCCGATGCTTATTTGCATCTATGAGTGCTTCTACGTCGTTGCCATTAACTTCCGTTACGTCACAGCCAAAAGCCAGGAATTTTTCCGCGGGATTGACAATTTGAAGCCCCCTGGAATGGGAACGATTATCATCGTAAATTACGGTCATATTCGGAAGACCCAAGTTTGAAGCCACAAGCAAGGCTTCCCAGACCGATCCCTCATTTGCTTCCCCGTCTCCAATCAACGTTACCACCCGCCTGTCATTCCCTTCGATTTTAAACGCCAGGGCCATTCCGACAGCCAGACCGATCCCATGTCCAAGAGAACCGGTTGAAGCCTCAATTCCCGGCACCTTAAAACGGTCGGCATGACATCCGAATCTTGATTCAAACATGCCCATAGTTTTGATTTTATCTGGGTTAAAATAACCCAATTTTGCTAAAACACAGTAATGAGCCAAAGCACCGTGACCTTTGCTGAGAATGAACAAATCCCTCTCCCTCCACGAAGGGTTTTTGGGATCATGACGAAGGACTTGATAGACAGCCCATAGTATTTCAACAATCGAAAAACATGTCGGGATGTGCCCATGCCCGCTTTCCTTCGATACATGCAAAATCTGTCTTCGGATATTCTTACAAATTGACTTCACTTGATCTCCATATATGAAATTCTTGAGGTCATGGGCATTCTCTGAATCCGAATATTGTTCAGACCGAGAATCTCCCGCACAGCAATTGTTTCGCCAGGGAAAATGTCGTCGCATAGTTCATCAAACACAAGGATGCTTCCCTTGCACAGATGGGGTTTGATGACTTCAAGGGCAACTCTTGTCGGTTCATAGATATCGAAATCAAAAACGGCCAGAGAAACTATTGTTTCCGGGTGTTTTGAAAAATAGTCGGGAACTGTCTCTATAGCGTTCCCGCTCACGAGTTCGTATTTCTTCAAATGAGCAATGGGATTAAGACTATCCTGCAGACTGAGTAGATGGTCGAGATAGGCTTCGTAGCCATCCGTTACAGAAAACGAACCGTCAACACATTGGCAACTATCACCGTCCTTTTCCCCTATTCCGGAAAAACCATTAAACGTATCAAACCCGACAATCTTGCGGTGGCGGTTGAATGGTTCAAAGATACCCCGTAACGCCGACATAATGGAGAGCGTCTGCCCCCAACGTACGCCGAATTCCACAATGATGCCATGACTGTGAATTATCTTTTTGTAGATCTCATAAAAGAAGAGGATTCTCGACATAGCTTTCGATGTGAGAAACAATCCCAAATTTGGCAAAACTTCGTCATCAGGCAAGGGAGACGCCTTGAAGTGATTAATGATCGCCTTAAGGGTTTCCTTTTCATCTCCACTCGAAAGAATAATTGCATCGTGTTTATTCGTTTTTATATTTGTCACCCTTTCCCCTTCCATAAATCAGTAGTCTACTGTCGGTTGCAAGTTAACTTTTCGTTCAGGCACTAATTATCTATCTAAAAACAATTTCCCAGAGCTAACCCGTTTGCGCCAATAATCAAGCAAATCCTTCATCGTCTTTTCAAATGGTATCTCGGATTGCCACCCGGTATGCACTTTGAACTTTGATGCATCCGGAACCTGCAAATCCGCATCTAACGGTCTCAGTCTTTCCGTATCTTGCTGGACTTTAATGTGGTCTTTGTGTGTTGATATAGAGATTAAGAATTTGAGCATCTCACCAACGGTGCAGGAAAATGTCCCGCCGATATTGTAATAGGATCCGGGTATGGGGTTAATAGTGACAAGCATGTAATAGGCACGTACTGCGTCACGGACATCGGACCAGGTTCGTAGCGACTGGAGGTTGCCGGTTTTTACCACCGGAGGAATCAAACCGTGCTCGATCATGGCGATTTGTTTTGCAAAAGTGGATTCGGCAAAGACATCCCCTCGCCGGGGCCCCGTGTGAGTAAACATGCGTGTTATCAGCACCTTCTGCCCGTATGCCTCGGCGTGGAACCTGCCGACCAGATCGGTACCGGTCTTGGAAATGGCATAAGGGGAGGCAGGATGAAACAAGCATTCCTCAGCAATGGGCAGTTTATCCTGCGGCACCCTGCCAAAAACTTCGGAAGAGGAACAAACATGAATGATTGGATCGATTCCCGGACAGCGGCGCAGAGCCTCCAGAATGCGTTCGGTCCCCAGAATATTGGTATCGAGGGTCTGGAGAGGTGCGGTAAAACTGGCGCTGGGATAGCTCTGGGCGGCCAAGTGAAAGACATAGTCGGGACGGGATTCTTCGACTGCGTTAACAAGCGAAACATAATCGCACAAATCGCCGGAGATGAAATATACGCGATCCTTTCGGTTGGCCCGGTCAAGCAGGTGCTCTACATTATCGAGAGGACTGCGCCAGCGGCACATACCGTAGATGTTCCAGTCGGTGTGCTCAATTAGGAAATCTGCAAGGTGTGAACCCACCATTCCGGTAACGCCAGTAATCAAAACGTTCACCATACTGCAATCTCCCTAATCCATAATTATCAGGTATTTTCGATCTTCTATAAAACATCGCATATGGCTATTGCAATGCAAAGGCAATGCCACCGCCGCTGATTTTTGCAGACATTTTTCTACAAAAAAGCGTCAAAGCGTTTTTTATTGGGAGTTTTACGTCATATACGTTGTCAAAATCCGGACAGATGAAAGCGCGAAGTTACACATGAAAATGAATAAATAGAAATATCCTAACAACATAACTCATTGAACATAAATAGACTGCCATACGATGTCAAGTTCAAGCATCCATACTGGAATGAAGGAAATTTGGCCAACTGATTTTTCCCTGTGATCCGAACCAATCATCGAAAGTTGGAGACGGTTATACCCAACAACATGGTTATGATATGATAACTGCAAATTCAGCAATGGGTTGTCAATTTCTTGACGTTGTCAGAACAGAAAAATGATGCCAAAATTTCATCCGGGTAGTGTCTGTGTTTCGTTGACATAAATCCATAATTATGTGATAAATCGATATGTTGAATTAAACAAGCAAAACCATAAAACATCGAGAAAACGGTCAGTTGCAAACCGTGTCAACTATATACCGACACTACCAGAACATGGATAAGTGAATTTAACTTTTGTTGAAAAAACCCTTGACAAGATATATTGTATAATAAAATGAAAAACAAGAGAAAATGGCGGAAATGATACGGGATACGGTAAAGGGGGTCATAAGATGAATCTGGAAGCATTAAAAAAGACGATACGGCAGGAATTGCCGGTACTGTTGCGTCTTGACCCGGATTTTCGATCCTACATAATTGAAATCACACGGGGAGAGTATGCCGGTCGAGATGAAACTCAGGATTGGTTCCATAAAACTCTGGATGAAATGCGCGTTGACCGTGAAAAACAGGGAACAAAATGGGATGAGCAAAATCGCAAATGGGACGAGCAAAACCGGCTGGGGGCTGGAACAGTGGGATACACATCAACGCCAGCACAAAGAAGAGTTCAATAATAGTCTATGTGTGCCGCCCAATCTCCAGTTAAGGGTTGCCCCCAATCGTCAGTATTGTAGTTTTAATGGATATCATATCTCATGAAATTGGATCAGATTGCTCAAAAAGTGACCAATGGAGAGTACGTTTACACATTCCATGCCGAAATCGAAAGAAGAGCGGATGATCTTGCTTTCTATCAAATTGAATCGGCGATTTTGAATGTTGATCCGTGGACAAGGAGAAAAAAATGATTAAAAAATGTAATTTCTGCGGAGCTTCCGACTACGAAGAACGGAAGACGGAATACCTGTATACATACAAAGGAAACTATCTCCTTGTTCCCAATACGCCGGTGGAGATTTGCACAAAGTGTGGAACGGTATATTTCGAAGCCTCTGTTTTGAAAGAGATTGAACGTCGCTTTTTTGCAATTCAGAAAAAAGAGGAAAAACCAGACACCTACATTGAACTCCCTCAGGTGGCGTTTGCATAGATGCCGCTATTGAAATAATCCCCTGGAAGTGAATCCGGCGGAAATGACAGGAAAAATGAGTTCGGACCATGAATGAAGAATCGAATTCGACACATGGAATGAAGCAAGACCAGAATACCATAGAAATTCTGACCGCCAAAATCATTCCAACTTCACATTACTTTGATGCCCGATTCGACCACCTCAAGTATCAATTGGATGAGTTGGTCGGAAACATACTGAAATTATTATGATATATTGTACCCTTATTATCAGCGCTGCTTGAAAGGAAGTCATGTCACATCCGCAGCCGCAATCTCCCGCCAGTTATTGATCAGGCTGTCTATCTCCATAGGAATCGAGAAAATTTCATCATTTTCAATATCTTCAGGAGGTTCTGACCGGTGAATGACATCATTGCCCAAATGCACAGGTCCGCCCGCAATTGTCTCTGCAGCCAGTGCGGTTTTTAGAAAAAGAGCCTGTATGGCCGAGTCGAAATCAGGATTATCATAAAAGTTTTCCGATTCAAAATCGTAATGGTGGGGAACAAGGCGACTATAACGGGGCGTACCCGATCTCAATGAAAAGTACCGTTTTCCTTCCCATTCAAATTCAATCCATGCTGTAAAATCCGGTTCTGACGAATACCTCAGCAAAGAATGCCTTCCCCATGCATCCATTTCAAGGGAGTGGAGAAATGCTTCCAGCGAAATATTGCGCCTATTTTCAACCATTAAGACAGCATCTACTCCCATTTTATCCTCACGTGGTGATTAAATACCGTATTTATTCAGGGGCGGGTATCGCCAATCACTTCGGTGATGCTCGCATACACCTTTTCTGCTACTTCAAATAATTCTTTCGCATCGGTATCTGTCGGAAACCCAGATGGAAGCAAATTCCAGCCATTCCATCGTTCCCTTTTTCATATCAGGGAAACCCCGTTTTCTTCAATTTCCCGTATAAAAGAAGTTCCGATGGCCTTGAGTTCCTCCCACTCCTCTTTGGTATAAACAATCAAATCAACGGGATATTTTTTTCAGGACTTGCAACCGTCCGGAGACTTCCTGCCGATTCTGAATTAATGTCTTATAATTACTAGACGTTCCATCTCTATCCAAGATAACCAACAGGTCAATATCACTATCTTCATGTGGCATTCCATAAGCATAGGAACCAAACAGGATGACCCTCAACGGCCTTGGCGGTTTACTCAGACAATCAATGATTTCCTGTTTAACATCTGGTTTCAACATTTTCCCTGCCTGATTCGAGAGACACTACGATTTTAAAAAACATGATTAGGTGATGTGCCTCCTGCTTTTCAACCACGAAGAGCACGAAGGGATTCCAAACAAAACGTTGGGGAAGTGAATTTAACTTTTGTTGAAAAAACCCTTGATAAGATATATTATCCAATACCGAAAAACAAGAGAATCCGGAAAATGACAAGGGATTCGGCCGAATTCATCAAACGATATCCTGGCGAATGGCATATCAGATTGAGTCGTATCTGCAGGGAAAAACCTCTAAGCTATTCGAAGCGCCTTTTGACGTTCGGTTGGCCAGGCATGACACCCCGAGGATATTGTCGATATGGTTCAGTCTGCGGCATATTCTCAGAATCCGACGTTGTGACTGTCGGCATCCTGCCCAAGCTTCAAATGGATCTCAAACAGGTATTTGAAGGTTTGGGAGAAATTTAGCTGATTATTGAGAAAGAACCAGCGGATGCCTACAACTGTATCGCGTCGTTGAAAGGACAACCTGCCTGCCGGTCCGGTTTTCAAGGTTGATAATCACGGGACCGATCAGATTCATGGTCAGTGGCGGAACAGACTCGGGTTTGATGGTTACCAGAGATAGAGCCAGGGTACGCCCATCTTCAATACCATTAAAATATAACTGATCTGAAGGCGGGAGTTCCTTTAGATAGTCTTTTTATCCCAGAAATGGATTGATAATCACAAAGGCCAGATAGGGAAGCGCAACAGACTGAAGCCAATAAAAAGATGACCCCGGCTTATGCTGCTGAATAATAAACGCTTTCTGATCCGGAAATCCGAGCAGTCCTTCCGGAAAATGGATTATCCGGTCTTCTTCGATCAAGATGTCCCCAAAACGGGTTGTCGATACGGTTAACATACCTGCTCCATAATTCACTGTGGAAGGTGATGATCGTCTGTTACTCATTTAACACCTCGGCCTGTTCATTTGACAACAGTGAAATGTCCTGCGGCACTGCTGCTGCCTGAAGGTTTTCTTCAATAATGCTTTTATATACCTCTGTCCGGTATACGGGAGTGTTCCGGGGAGCTTCTATTCCCAGCTTAATATGGTTTCCCTTGATTCCCAGAACGCTGATGGTAATGTCATTGCCGATGGTAATTTTTTCTTCTAACTTACGTGTAATAACAAGCATGGGATCCCTCCGTGGCGCCCGTTGAAGATTTGTTTTTTGTTAAAGCAATATACATGCCACAAATAATAGTAAGACAAAAAAACTCTTAGGCATTCAGCTTCTTTCCATAGCCATTTACCGAAGGCTTTTGATGCGGTCCTCCCGGCTTAATACTTCGATTACTCGGATTCCGTACTTCCCGCCCTCAACCACAACCTCTCCTTTTGCAATGAGTTTATTATTGACCAGAATATCCACAGGTTCATCCGCCAGACTGCTGAGTCCGACAACAGACTGTTCCCGAATTTTCAACAGCTCGCTGATTTTCATTCGGGTTCTGCCAAGCTCGATGGAAACTTCAAGCGGGATATCCAGCAGAAAGCTCAGGTTTACATCAACCGGTGATAAGGTCTTGGGTTCATCCACCCAATTCTTTTGCTGAAAGACAGCCATCTCTTCCTCTGGCTGTTCGGCCACCTGAGAAACCGGCGCTTCAATTTCACCTGGCAAGGAATCGGATTGACCTGAAATACCGGAGAGATCGGGCCATTGCGCAGGAGATGGCGGGCTCTCATCGACAACCTGATAGTTGATTTCCTTGACATCATCCAGAGGGACATTCAGACCTTCAGCGAGCTTGAGCCCGAATTCCACAAAAAAGACGTGATCCTGATAATCGAAGGCGAAACGTTCATACCGTTCCATGTTCATGGACTCGATTTTAAACCCACTACCCCTTGTGATGGAAGGCGTGGAGAGTTCACAGCGCAATCCGACATCGGAAAAAATAGATTTTAAATTGCCACCGACGATATTGCTGAGTTCTCCAATCACATCATTAACATCAGATTCATCATCAACTTCGTTGATGTCCATATCCAGCATTACGGCCGCCATCTGCCGTGAAAACTGAGATGTCACATGGATATTGATCAGCCCCATCGCATCCCCAGCAAAGCTGACTGCTCCGACCGTGCGCATCCCCTCTAATGCCGATTGCCCGACGGTGTGGCTCACGTGAACATCCATGGAGAGCATGGTGTTAAAGACATTGATTACCGAATCCGGAACCTTGGTGGAAATATCCAAATTTCGGATTCTGGAAGCGTCGACTCGAGCCGCGGCCGGAAGTACGGATTTCGCATCTTCCGCTTGATACCCACCCTGCAGCTTGATCCCGACCTCGATCCGGATCGTATACTGCTGATAACTGAAACTCAGGCTCTCATATCTTTCGGTGTTCAGGGATTTAATGGTGAAATCATCGCCCATGGTAATGGACGGGGTCGAAAGCGCACAGTAAAACCCGGAATCGTTAAAAAACGATTTGAGGTTTCCGCCGATGATATTACTGAGTTCACTGATCACATCCTTGATTTCATCTTCGCCTTCAATCTCATCGGGAGTCATTCCCAGCATGGCAGATGTCATGATCAAGGCAAAATCTTTATTGACATGGATATGAATGATTCCGGACACCTGGCCCGCAAAATTTACCGAACCCGCAATGCGCATTTCTTTCGAATCCGCGACATCGACCTCCTGAACCGGTTCCAGTTGAAAGGAGAGCATCGTGTCAAACACATCCAGAACGGATTTGGTGACGCTCGATTTAATATCAATCGTAAATATTGTTTCCATAGGCCAGTCGTTTCCAGTAAATTATTCGATAAAACAGGCGTCAAAAACGGGCATATACCGAACATCCTGCACTTTTGTCACATACGGAAAGATATCAATCAGTTTTCCGACAACCGCAACATGCTGACCCACCCGGAACTGCCGGGATTCGACCTTTTCCCCCATTCGAAATCTGAAATAAAAGGTCTTGTCCAGATTCTTAACAACAACACGGTAATAAATCCCTTTATCCTGATCCATTCCATCGACGTCACCGCCAACCATATAGTAGGGCTGCTGCAAATCCGGGGTCAGAGGCAAAAGCGGCGGATTGAAAATCATAGGCATGCCATCCACGGGCTGATAGTACCATCTGGCATCGTCCAGATTTGCAATCGGTATCATGCCGGATTGGATGTGCTTTCTTCGCAATTCCAGTTGTTGCTGATTTTGGATTTGCCTTGCGGTTTCTTCCTGATGCCTGTTTTTTTTTTCCACCGTCATTCGCTGAATCATCTCAGGCCGCTGGCGATAAATATCTTCAGAAAACTGCTTATAATCGTTAATAAACGCCAGCAGCTTGGGCTCTTCAGCCTGGTACTGTTTCCGAGTTATATCCTGAATCAGGTCTGCAACACGATTCTGGACTTTGTTAATGTCTGCCGGGTTGTAACGACCCAACGCCCTGCCCTCAAATTCCAGTCCATAGCTATCATCAATAGCCCGGAAAATCAGTTTCATGCGATGAACCGTACCCGATAATCCAATGTAACGAAGACCTTCCGGCAGCGAATCCAGATCGTCGCATCGGCCGCCACAAAGTAAATAAGACGACAGAAGGGTTTGCCGCATCAGCGCTTCATCATGGTCGGGACGACAGATTTCGGTATTTGCGCAAGAAACAAACTGCCGGCGAATAAATTCGAAGTAAGCATTGTTGAGCCTTGTTAAATTATCCGGCTTCTCCGGACCTGAGGCTGTTTGCGAAAAAGGCAAAACCGGGCTATCAACATGAGGCAAAGGGATAACCGGCATCTCTGCCCCACTTTGCGTTGGCGATTGAGGCGGTGGGGCTTGCACCTGGTGCTTTAAATCATCTGAAACCTTTTGCTGCTGCTCCCCCCATAGGAGAATCAGCAGCCAGCAACCTATAATTACAACCGCCAGCGCAGACAACGTCTTCAGATATCCCCGGGGGCTGAGGGTCACGACAAATCGACCTTTTCGATCCCATCGCGTAGGACGATTATTTATCAACCGCATGCAATTTACACTCATCATCAACGGCATAAACGGTATGCAGCCCGCGCCAAGTCCATACCACCAGACGCCGATGCTTCTTTTGAAAGCTTCCAGCAAAACCGGCTTGTTCCCCTGATGAGTAATCACACGAATACCGAGCAGCCATTTGCCCGGGGTGGTCCCGATACTGCTGAGAAGGTTGGCTTCAACAAAAGCCCAGAGCAGCGTGCCGGCAAAAATGTATATCTGCCATCCGGCAACGGGATGCTGAAACAACCGGAATGCTTCGATATATCCAAGCATTAACGCAAATATAATGCCATCTAAACTCCTTGCCAGAAAGCGAACCAGCCAGACCGGCATGGCAGGAAATGGCCTCAAAGGCTTTCGGTCAGGCCCGGAATTCGGTCGGCTTTGGGAGAACTTTTCGGCGACACCGATTTCGTCTTTGAGACCGGCTGCCGCATCTGATGAAAAATAATTCAGAGCAATCTCATAAGCCCGGTTGATTTCCTGAAGCTGCCGCTCTGCCTTTTCTCTCAGACGGGGGTTATGTAAAAACCGGTCCGGGTGCCACACATTCACCATGTCCCTGTACGCCAGTTTCAAATCCTCAACCGAGGCATCTGGTTTAAGCCGAAGAATCTCAAAGGACTTTTTGACATTCATAAGGTGAAGTATGGAGACCCGTTTTGTATGAAAGTAGCCGGAAATCGGGAGTCATGATCTCCCTTTGGACGCAATCTGATCAAAATGGGGCCTTTGCGTCAAATAACTTGCATGCTCCGTGTGCTGATAATTGCGCTATTGCCTTGCCGTCAGAAGCAACTGTGTTCGGTTCGGGCAATGATCTCCTCCTGAAGCGCCTGACCCAGATCGCAGAAATAATCACTGTAACCGGCAACGCGAACAATCAGATCCCGGTACTTTTCCGGATGCTGCTGGGCCGCGCGAAGAGTCGCCACATCCGCCACATTGAACTGAATGTGATGCCCGTCCAGCTTGAAATAGGTGCGTATCAGTTGAACCAGCCTGTCCAGATCCCTATCGGTCTTCAGAAGCTGCGGCGTAAATTTCTGATTGAGAAGCGTTCCGCCGGTTCGAACATGATCCATCTTGGCCGCGGATTTGAGGACGGCGGTCGGACCCTTTCTATCCGCGCCCTGCACCGGTGAAATCCCTTCGGAAAGCGGTTCCCGGGCGCGGCGGCCATCAGGCGTTGCACCGGTCACGGATCCAAAATAGACATGACAGGTTGTGGGCAACAGATTGATGTGATAGGTGCCGTTTTTGGTGTTTTTTCGACCGTCAACAGCCTGGAAATATGCCTCGAAAAGAGATTTCATGATATCATCGGCATAATCGTCGTCATTTCCGTACCGGGGGGTTCTGTTCATCAACATCAGCCGGGTTCTGTCATGGCCGAAAAAATCATCGGCCAGAGCAATCAGAAGTGCTGTCATGGAAAAATTTTTTTGATCAAAAATATGAAATCGGATAGCTGACATCATATCGGTAAGGGAGCCCAAACCCACGCCCTGAATATAAGTAGTGTTATAGCGAGCGCCACCGTCATGGTAGTCCGTTGCGGCTGCAATGCAGTCATTGATCAGCAGAGACAGAAACGGCGCCGGCATCAATCTGGCATAGAGGCGTTCGATGACATTATTGCCCCTGACCTTGATGTCGACAAAATGATTCATCTGCCGGACAAAAGCATGAAAGAAGTCATCGAATCCAGCGAACTGTTCGGGACTTCCGGTTTCAATCCCGATTTTCTTTCCGGTCCGGGGGTCTTTCCCGTTATGCAGGGTGATCTCAAGTACTTTTGGCAGATTAAAGTATCCGGTAAGGCTATAGCTTTCCTTTCCAAAAGCCCCGACCTCCACGCATCCGCTGGACCCGCCCCGGCGGGCGTCATCCAGCGTTTTCCCCTGACGGACCAGCTCCTGAACAATCAGATCCGCATTAAACACAGAGGGCTGACCAAAGCCGGTTCGAATGATTTTGGCTGCCCGTTTGATGAACCTATCCGGATTTTTCTTGCTGACCTGGATGGATGAACTGGGCTGAAGCAGGCGCATATCCTCAATAACGTCCAGCAGCAGATAAGATACGTCATTGACCCCGTCGGATCCGTCCGGCTTCATCCCGCCGACGTTGATCTGGGCAAAATCCGTGTATGTGCCGCTTTCGGCCGCTGTAACGCCCACCTTGGGGGGTGCCGGCTGGTTGTTAAATTTAATCCAGAAACACTGGAGCAGTTCCTCGGCGGTTTCGCGGGTCAGCGTTCCATTCTCGATGCCTTTTTGGTAAAACGGATACAGATGCTGGTCCAGGCGCCCCGGATCAAAGGCATCCCAGGTGTTGAGTTCGATGGTTACCCCTAAATGAACAAACCAGTAATACTGCAACGCCTCATAAAAATCTCGGGGGGGGTTGGCAGGAACATGAAAACAGATATCGGCAATCCGTTCCAGCTCGGCCTTTCGCTCCGGCCGGGTTTCCAGCTCGACCAGAGCCATGACTTTTTCCGCATGCCGATGGCTGAACCGGATCAAGGCATCCACGCAGATTCCCATGGCCTTGAGCTCTTCCTGGCGGTCATAGGCTCTGGGGTCATTGAGATAATCGAGTCTGCTTAAACCGGATTGAATCTCCTGCCTGAATTCCAGAAACCCTTTTTTATAGATTTTATCATCCAGAACCGTGTGACCGGGAGCCCTCTGCTCCATGAATTCGGTAAACACGCCCGCTTCATATGCCGCTTTCCATTCATCCGTCATTTCGCTAAAAATCACATCCCGCAGGGATTTACCCTGCCAGAAAGGAATGATGCTGTCCTGGTAGACGGCCCTTGCTTCCGGACTGACCGAAAAAGGAATTTTTTCTCTGGAATCCAGAATTTCCAGATCGCTCAAGCTATGACAACAGAGTTCCGGATAGGTGGGCGTTGCTTTGGGAAACGGACCTTTTTCACCGACAATCAGCTCGCCGTCAGTAATGCAGACGACCTTATGCTCCATAAGATATTGAAACGCAAGCGCCCGCCGGACAGGCGCGGATACGGGCGCGGAATCCCTGCGGCAATATTCGGTCATCAGCTCGGCCCGTTCCGATGAAAGAACGGGTTTTATGTTCAGGCTCTGTTCCCGGAGCCGCAAAACTCTTTCAGAAATCGTCATAGCAGATCAACCTTCCGCATTTACAGTCAGGCCAAAACTTCGCAGCAGATCCGCAAGGCGAGTCATGGAATCCTCTGTCGGGGGCCGAGTGTTCTGGAGCCGGTAAGCTCTTCCCAACCGTTCATATTTGGCGGCAGCAAATCGATGATACGGCAGCAAATCGATTTGAGGCATGGAAGGTAACTCGGTGGCAAAAACACCGATGGCCGAGACATTGTCATCATCATCCGTTATTCCGGGAATGACCGGAAGCCGGATGTGAATCCGGTGGTCAGCGGAAGACAGCGCCAGAAGATTTTTCAGAATCGGCTGGTTGGATACGCCGGTAACCATCCGGTGTTTTTCATCATCCATCAACTTCAAATCAAAAAGAAATACATCCACGTGATGCCGGATGCGGTCCAGCACGTTCCATGACGAAAATCCGCTGGTATCCAGCGCCGTATGAATCTGGCGGTCCCCGCAGGCTTTCAGCAACGCAAAAAGAAAATCCGGCTGAGCCAGCGGCTCGCCTCCGGAAAAGGTTACCCCTCCAAAGGACTCATCATAGAAAGCCGTGTCCTTCTCGATTTCTGCCATCACCTGGTTCACGGTCAGTTCCCGGCCGGCCATTTCGCAGGCCTCTGCCAGACAGACCTCGGTGCAGCTTCCACACCGCAAACATTTTTCCGGGTCCGTGCAAAGCCCTATTTCACTATCATGGATGGCATTTTCCGGACACGCGGCCAGGCATTCCTTGCAGCCGATACACCGACTGAAGAAATAGAGTTTTTCCCTGGAAATGAGATGGCTCTCTGGATTGTGGCACCACCAGCAGGACATGGGGCAGCCTTTCAGAAAAACAGTTGTCCGGATTCCCGGACCATCGTGGATGGAATATTTTTTTATATCAAAGATGATTCCGCTTTCCATACTTAATATGATATATGACAACATCATAAAAAGTCAAATTCCGAAAGCCCTTGGCCCGGCCGGCAAAGACAATATTTGGGGTAACTTTTCACAGGGGCACGGAAGAGGTCGGAGATCAAGGAAAGTCGATAAACGAATCGAACAAGTGGAAGGACATCCAGTGGATATGGTCAAAACCGGGCTTGAATGCCTAATCGAAGCGCCGCCAGAATGGCTATTCGGCAAAAGAATAGGACTGCTGTGCAATCCCGCATCGGTTGACCATCGGTTTCGCCACGCGCGAGCGCTCATTCATCAGACGTTCCCCGGACAACTGACAGCCTTGTTTTCACCGCAGCACGGGTTTTATGCCGAAAAGCAGGACAATATGATCGAATCCGGAAACGGCATGGATCCGCTGCTTCAAATTCCCCTGTATAGCCTGTACGGAAAAACCCGCATCCCCACCCAGGACATGCTTGAGAATATCGATATCCTGATTGTTGACCTGCAAGATGCCGGCACACGTGTCTACACCTTTATCTACACACTGTCCTATTGCATGGAAGCCGCCAGGGACCAGGGGAAACCCATTCTAATACTGGACCGGCCCAATCCCATAAACGGCCGGAGCGTTGAAGGCAACTGCCTGTCCATGGATTGCCGCTCTTTTGTGGGACGTTATCCGATTCCGATGCGTCATGGACTGACCATCGGGGAAATGGCCAGTCTCTTTAATCGCGTTTATGGCATCGGTTGCCATCTCGAAGTCATTCCGATGACCGGCTGGAAACGGACGATGGGGTATGCGGACACCGGCTTGCCGTGGGTTGCGCCCTCCCCGAATCTGCCGACGCCGACATCCGCCGGTGTGTATCCCGGCCAGGTCATCTGGGAAGGAACCAATGTGTCTGAAGGCAGGGGGACCACCCAGCCCTTCGAATTGTTTGGTGCGCCTTTTTTGGAGCCGGAGCGTATTTTGTCGTGCCTCACGGATAAAGACCTACGGGGAATCGTGTTAAGAGAAACGGCATTTGAACCTACCTCCGGCAAGTGGCAGGGAAAACTCTGCCGGGGGTTTCAGGTTCATGTCACGGACCCGGACCGTTATCTGCCGTACCTCACTTCGCTCAAATTGCTTCAGGCTGTCATGCGCCATCATTCGAATGATTTTTCATGGAAAAATCCTCCCTATGAATATGAATTTGAAAGGCTGCCGATTGACCTGATCATTGGAAACTCGGAGATCAGAAAACGTATGGAGCGCATGGATTCCCTGGATGATATTGCTGAGTCCTGGCAACCCGAGCTGAATTGTTTTGTCCATGACAGCCGGAATCACCATCTCTATACCTGAATCCGATGAATCCGCATCCAACCTGTCAACCTGAGCCGTAATGAAAAATGCTATTTACAAATCCGACTTCTTCCGATATAAAAAATAGTGTTGATATCATTCTGATATAAAAAGTTATCCGTCATTTCAAAGGGGTTGCTATGGGAAAAACCAATACTACCAAAGCTTCAAAGAAAAAAACGGTCTCAAAAAAGAAGGAAACGACAAAGAAAGTCAAAGCCGATCCGGCAGCGCCAGCACAGAAATCTGATCTGAGAACCGAAGAGACGCGGGTCGCGGTCGAATCGAAAGGTCCTAAAAATTCTAAAAAAGCCGTTGAATCGGGAATTCCAATCCAAAAGAAGCCGGTTCTTTTAAGCGATTTGATTTTGAAAAAATTTGACTACTGGCAACCGGATAACCTGTTTGTTCAGATCCCGGACAAGTCTATTATTCCGGATGCCCCGCCTTTTATATCGGGCAAGGATGATCAGGAAATTAGTCAAAAAAGGACATTGCTTTTCAAAACCTTTGATATGAAGTCAATCATTGAAGAAGGCGAACGCTTCGCTGTTGAAAAAGCCGCTGCCCAAAAGGCGGAAGCCGAGCGTATCGCCGCTGAAAAAGCCGCTGCCGAAAAAGCGGAAGCCGAACGTATCGCCGCTGAAAAGGCTGCTGCTGAAAAAGCCGAAGCTGAGCGTATCGCCGCTGAAAAGGCTGCTGCTGAAAAGGCCGAGGCCGAACGTATCGCCGCTGAAAAGGCTGCTGCTGAAAAAGCCGAAGCTGAGCGCATTGCCGCTGAAAAGGCTGCTGCTGAAAAAGCCGAAGCTGAGCGCATTGCCGCTGAAAAGGCTGCTGCTGATAAGGCCGAGGCCGAACGTATCGCCGCTGAAAAAGCCGCCGCAGCTCTGGAACGAAAGAAGGCTGCCGAGCTTCAGCAG
>CAIVVZ010000498.1 GCA_903909505.1 uncultured Desulfobacteraceae bacterium | reverse complement strand
CGTATCCAGATGGCTGATGGTATCGTGAATGCCTCCGGTGTCATGGACAACCGGCAGCGATCCATAGATCGGGGCGATCATCTGCGGCAGGCCGCAGGGTTCAAAGAGCGACGGCATCAGTATGAAATTGGAAGCTCCATACGCCAGGTGTTCAAGATCTTCACTGAAATCGCAGACAGCAATGCGTTTTTGAATGCCGTGGTACAGGGCGATGTCCTTGAAATGCTGCTGATATTCACCGTTAGCCACGAAAACGATCTGCAGATTATTCTGCCAATACCTGGAAATAACCGAATAGAGAATATCCGCCAGAAGCTGCGATCCTTTTTGAATGCTGTCCAGCCGGGATGGCCAGAAAAACACCGGCGCGTTCTCATCCTCGATTAACCCCAGAAGTTTTTGAAGAGCCAATTTGTTCTGTTTTTTCCCCGCTGCATGGTCATCCGGGCCAAAGGTCGTCGTCAGATATTTATCATACAAGGGATTAAAAGCCGGGTCCGGAGCATTCAATATCCCAGCCGCGCATCCGGTATACCATTTATTGGCCAGCTCCTGCTGGATGGATTTTTCGACAAAACCGTGCCGGCCTTCAACGACTTCCATTAAAAAAGTGTGACTCACGGTATTGACAAAATGGGCCGCAAAAATGCCGCTGGTCAGAAAATCCACGGCGTTGGAATCCCGGCTTTCTTCATATTCGACCGCCATGCGATCATAATACAGGTGTTGCCAGAAATAGGCGGCATCAATTCCCCGGTCTTCAATCTGCCACAGATAGGTTTTCATGGTATGAATGTTGTGGATGGTAAACAGGCAGGGGATTCCCATTCTCCGGGACATGGCGGGAATCAAACCGGTCATCCAGTCGTTGCAGTGAATCAGATCGGGCTGAACCCTGGGAACGATGTTATTGATGACTTCCCGCTGAAAGGCTAGCGCCATTTTGATATTTTCCATCCAGTAATCCGAATAGACGCGGTTCTTGTAAAAAAACGCCCGGTCTTCCGCCAGATGGATCCGCTCACCCGGCATTTTGTTCTGAATGGCCTGAAGTTCCTTGGACAGGAAAGGCGCCATCTGTCCACTGAAAATCGTCCGATAATCGGGCATGGCGATATGGACATCGGCGCCCTGGTCAAAAAGCGCATTCACCAGCGCCGCCGAGACATCCGCAAGGCCGCCTGCTTTCGCCGTCAGATAGCTGGCAAGACTTCCCATGCGGTTGGGCAGATAGGTGACTTCCGGCGTTACGATAAGAATGCGGGGATTTCGGGATAATGTCATGATGAAAATCCTTATTCAATTACGCCCAGGTAATCAGTCCCGGGGAATATTTAATCCAATTATCTCCCCGCGGTGTCACCCTGGCCGTAAAGGCAAACTGTCCGGATACCTTACAGATCGTGGTGCAGGAATACAGGTAGTGATTGTATCCAAGCTCTTTGCTGACGGTCATGGTTTCCGTCTGAATATCTTCAAGCACCTCGACGGTTTTTGGGCTCCCCAAACACAGCTCTACATCCACTTCAAAGGGATCGAGCACACCCAGATCAACCGCCACCGTAATACTGAAAGCATCGCCGACCCGATAATATTTTTTAGGGTCCACGACAACCGGTGTCATGAGGTGAATCTGTTTCCAGTGCAGCATCAGCCTGAGATGCTGGCCTGACAGATGCCTGGCCTCTTCGGATTGATTATACAAAAGCTCCTGAGACCGATAGGCTCCCGGATGGTAAAACCGCTCCTGGTAGTCGCCGACCATCCGCTGGCTGCTGAATCGCCGCATGGCCATTTTCATGGACGCCTTCATCATCCGGATCCAATTCACCGGAATGCCCCCCTTGCTTCTTTCGTAAAAACGGGGGATCACTTCATTTTCCAGAACGTTATAGAGCGACCGGCTGTCCAGCAGATCCTGATAACCGGGATCCGTATGATCAATACGGTTTCCGATCTGCCAGCCGCAGTCTTCGGAATAGCCTTCGTCCCACCAGCCATCCAAAATACTGACGTTGAGCACACCGTTAATGGCCGCTTTGATGCCGGATGTACCGCAGGCTTCAAAAGGTCTCCGCGGCGTATTGAGCCAGACATCCGCTCCCTGAACCAGATGCCGGGCTATATGGATATCATAATCTTCCAGAAATACGATTCGGTGCCGCACGCTGGGTTTTCGGGAAAATTCAATCAGGCGTTTGATCAGATCCTTGCCTTCGGTATCCCGGGGATGGGCCTTTCCGGAAAATATAAATTGCACCGGATGGGTTTCGGAATTCAGGATGGCCTCAAAACGCTCCGGTTCCTGAAGAATCAGATAGGCGCGCTTGTAAGAGGCGAAACGCCTGGCAAAGGCAATGGTCAAAACATCCTGGTCCAGCACCGATTCGGCATCTTTCATTTTGGCCATGGGCGCGTGGCGACGCTGATACTGCGTGATCATCATCTCCCGGCAGGTACGAATCAGTCTGGAGCGATTCATGTCATGGGCACGCCAGAGTTCTTCATCGTAGATCTGATCGAACCGCTTGAGGAGGTCCGGATTCTGAATATCCATATGCCAGTCCGGACCGATATATCGTTCAAAAAGGAGAGCGTTCTCATGGGATATCCAGGTAGGGATATGGACACCGTTCGTGACATGGGTGATCGGAGTCTCACTTTCAGAAACCCCCGGCCAGATATGCATCCACATGCGCCTGGCAACTTTTCCATGCAGTTTGCTGACACCGTTGCAATACTGGGACATGCGCTGGCCCAGAACAAACATGGAAAACGGCTGATCGGAAGAAGCGGTAATGGGCTGTCCCCAGGTCAGCATTTCTTCCACGGGTGTCTGGAGTGTTTCCTGAAAGGGGATGAGATAAGGCTTTACCAAAAACGGCGGAAATTCGTCATGACCGGCCGCAACCGGCGTATGGGTGGTAAAAACGGTTGTTCGGGGAACAATTTCCAGGGCGGTTTTAATATCGATATTCAGAGTGGACATGAACAAAGCCAGGCGCTCCAGACTGGCAAAAGCGCAGTGCCCTTCATTCATGTGGCACATCGTCGGAAATATTCCCAATGCGGTCAGCGCCCGCATGCCGCCAATTCCCAAAAGGATTTCCTGAGCCACGCGTTTTTTCTGGTCTCCGGTATAAAGACTCGAGGTAATGTCCCTTATTTCCGGAGGATTATCCCGAATATTGGCATCCAGAAGATAGAGCGGTATCCTGCCGATATTCAGCTTCCACACGATGGCATGGATTTCTCCGTCAGGACCGGAAACCGATATTCGCACTTCATTTCCTTGCGGGTCCAGAGCACGCTCCAGGGGGATGGAAAACATATCGGTTCTGGGATAGGTTTCCTGCTGATAACCGTCATAATCCAGATGTTGATGAAAATACCCCTGTCGGTAGTAAAGGCCGACGCCGGTCAGCGGTACCCGCATGTCCGATGCGGATTTCAAATGGTCTCCCGCCAGAACGCCCAGCCCTCCTGCAAACAGCGGAAGACTTTCATGAATGCCGAATTCCATTGAAAAATAGGCAACCGTTCCCCGATCTCCAAAAACAGAAGACGACAAATTCATCGGCGCCTGAAGCATGGATTCAAAACGCGCCTTGACACGCTCTTGATGGGCCAGAAAGCTTTCGTCCTGCGAAAGTTCGTTAAGACGCTCCTGAGGAATCAGGGTCGAAAAATATAGGGGGTTACCATTGGACTCCCGCCAGAGCCGGGGATCGATGCGGCGAAACAGTTCAACTGCGTCCCGCTGCCAGCTCCACCAGAGGTTTCTGGATAATTTATCTAAAAACAACAATGGCTCGGGAATGGTCGGGAAAATATAGATAGTTTGAAATTGCGTCATAAGCGTTCCTGAAGATTTCTATTGAAAAAGTTGAGGCAAGCGTCTGTCGATTCTGCCTGTTATGTATCGCTGAAAACACGTTTCACAATCAGTATTTTGCTCGTTTGGCTTCTGATTCTTCTTTGTATAATGCTCATAAAAGCCGTCCAAAGTCAAGAATGACCCTAAAACTACCCAAGGGAAACCATGGGAGGATTTTTTCATCTCCTTGAACCGTCACAATGGCTTCCGTCATACATGTTTTGGACAATCCGCCTTGGTTTTTTCGCGAATACATATTCCGTTGTTATTTGAACATGGGTATAGTAATGTAATAATGTTTTGGATGGATCAACAGTAGTCTGTTCATCGTTTTTTCTGCGTTCCAATCGGCTTTTTTTGGGTTGGCTTTTTTTTGGGTTTGCTTTTTATTGGGTGACCTTTTACCGGATGGTAACCATGCTGATCAGTATCAATCCCATAACTCCACAGCCGCGACTTGTCGCCAAAGTGGTGGACATTCTGAAAGACGGGGGTATCATCGCCTATCCGACAGATACGTTTTACGGCATCGGCTGCGATATCATGAATAAAAAAGCCATTCAGAGAATTTATCAAATCAAGCAGCGGGACCCATCCAAACCCTTCAGCTTTATCTGCTCGGATCTGAAGGATATCAGCGACTACGCCAAGGTAACCAATTATGGGTATAAAACCATGAAGCGCTATCTTCCCGGACCTTATACCTTTATCCTGGAAGGATCGAAGCTGGTTCCGAAAATCATGCTGACCAAACGCAAGACAGCCGGCATTCGCGTGCCGGATCATCCGATCTGTATCGCCCTGGTAAAATCTCTGGGGAATCCCATTATCTCGACTAGCGCGACAGCTCCGGACGGCTCTGTCTTTGACCATCCGTCTCTGATTCATGAGCATTTTGGAACCCGTCTGGATCTGGTCATCGATGCGGGTTCCGTATCGGGAAATCCTTCAAGTGTTGTATCGCTGATCGGCGATACACCTGAAGTCATCCGCAAGGGATCCGGGGATCTGAGCGCTTTTTATTCATGAACCGATGAAATCCGGTAATCTTTTATCTAACCATTTCTGGACCGGCATCCCGCCCTGGGTGTTGATCGGCGCCGTGTTGGTCCTGCTGCCTATTTTCTCGATCATGACGATTGAAAACATCAATCGTCAGAAGGAGAACTCCGAAAGGCTGTTGAAAGAAAAAGCCGCGGCTCTGATCCGGTCGTTTGAGGCCGGAACCCGAACCGGAATGGCAGGGCGATGGGAAGGGTTTCAGCTTCAGAAACTGCTGATGGAAACTGCCCAGCAGCCGGACATCGTCCATTTGATTGTCACGGATGCCGGCGGAATGATCATGGCCAGCAGTGATCCGGAACAAATCGGCGGCACGCATGGAAAAGACCTGAATCTAGAAGCCATTTCAGGATCATCGGAGAGCTTTTGGCGAATCCTTCCCGAGCATCACGGAAAAAAAACTTTTGAATTTTATCGAAGATTTACCCCGACCCGCCCCCAGCCGGGCTACCTTCGGGGTCACATGAAAGGGGATTCCCCTGTCCCGCTGTCGCATGTGTTGCCGTTTCCGATTGATGGTTCAGGCATCTCCCGCATTATTTTTATCGGCCTGGACATGGATTCCATTGAAGAGGCCAGGCATGCCGATGCCATGCATACGGTGGTCATGGGAACCATTCTGCTTTTCATCGGTTTTGCCGGCGTGATGATGCTGTTTCTGGCACAGAATTTTCGCATGACACGGGCATCGCTTTCCAGAATCAAAGCTTTTTCCGATACCCTGGTTGAAAATATGCCTATCGGATTGATCGCCCTGGATACTTCTCTGATCATTACCTCCTTTAACCATGTAGCGGACCGGGTACTGAACCTGTCCGCGGTCCACGCTTCCGGGAAAAAGGCCTCCGAGGTTCTACCCCGAATGTTCCTGGAGCTGATTTCACATCCGGATATTGAGACACGGGCGGTTGAAAAGGAAATCGTATGTCACATCGCGGAGAAAACGCGCCTTCCGCTTCAAGTCAGCGCTGCAAGGCTCCAGGATGAAACCGGCACGTTTCTCGGATATGTCCTGTTGTTCAAGGACCTGCGCGAGGTCCAGGCCCTTCAAAAAGCGCTGGCCAGATCCCAGCGGCTGGCATCCATCGGAAGCCTGGCGGCCGGTGTCGCGCATGAAATCCGCAACCCGTTAAGCTCGATAAAAGGATTTGCCACCTATTTCAGGGAACGGTATTCGCACATTCCCGAAGACCGGGAGGTTTCATCGATCATGATTCAGGAAGTGGATCGATTGAACCGCGTGGTCAGCCAGCTCCTGGCGTTCGCAAAGCCCGTAAGCATCACCAAAAAGCCGGTCCCCATTTCAGAGGTCATTCACAATACGCTGAAGCTGATGGAGCGGCAGTCCAACGACCGCCAAATTGATATCGAAACGAAAATTCAACCGGGACTTCCGCTGATTCCCATGGATCCGGACCAGATGAGCCAGGTACTGCTGAATCTACTGCTGAATTCCGCGGAAGCCATGGCCCGCGGGGGCAGGATCGTTATCAGCGCCACGCTCAATCAGGATCGACTGATCCTTCAGATCTCGGACAACGGGTCCGGAATTGCCGAAACCGATCTTTCGCAAATTTTTGACCTCTACTTTACCACCAAAACCTCGGGAACCGGCCTGGGGCTCGCCATTGTCCATAATATTGTGGAAGCTCATGACGGCGACATCAAGGTTGAAAGCCTGGCTGGAAAAGGCTCCACGGTAACGATCCGGCTCCCCATTGAGAATGCGCGCCCATGAAAACAAAATCCTGTTCAATCCTGGTTGTTGATGATGATACCGCGCACCGAACCATGCTGCGTACTTTAATCGGTGGGTGGGGATATGAAATCGTTGAAGCCGACGACGGAGCTGTTGCCATCTCAACTGTTCAAGACCGGCCTTTTGATCTGATCCTGATGGATGTGCGCATGCTGAAAGTATCCGGTATTGAGGCGCTGGGCCGCATCAAGGCAATCAATCCCGCCATACCGGTGATTATCATGACCGCCTATTCTTCCATTGAATCCGCGGTTTCAGCCCTGAAAGCCGGGGCCTATGATTATCTGACCAAACCCCTTGATTTTGACAAACTGAGGCTTACCATTGAACGGGCCATGGAACACATTCTTCTCTGGGAAGAAAACCGCATGCTCAGACAACGCCTGGACCAGCGATTTGACAGGCGACAGATCATCGCACAAAGCCTGAAGATGGAAAGGCTTCTGGAGACGGTTGCCCAGGTAGCGCCATCCGAGGCAACCATTTTGATTCATGGCGAATCCGGAACCGGAAAAGAACTGATTGCAGGAGCCATCCATTTTAACAGCCATCGAAAAGCCGGCCCTTTCATCAAAATCAACTGTGCGGCGATTACCGAAACCCTGCTGGAATCAGAGCTTTTTGGCCATGAAAAAGGATCCTTCACCGGCGCGGATCGCAGAAAAGAAGGCAAATTCCTGCAGGCCAGCGGGGGGAGCCTCTTTCTTGACGAAGTCAGTGAAATGTCTTTGATGATGCAGGTCAAACTGCTTCGCGTGCTTCAGGAAAGGGAGATTACCCGGGTCGGCGGCGAGCAGGTGGTCGCCGTGGATGTCCGGCTGATTGTGGCCACCAACAAGGATCTTCTGGCGCTGACCGCATCGGGACGTTTTCGGGAGGATTTATACTACCGGCTCAATGTCGTGAACCTGAATTTGCCGCCCCTGCGCGAGCGACAAGAGGACATTCCGCTGCTGGCCCAGCATTTTCTGGAGAAATTTTCAGCCCTGAATCATAAATTCATCAAGGGCTTTACCCCTCAGACGATGGATCATCTGATTCGCCACGACTGGCCGGGAAACGTCCGGGAGCTGATGAACGCCGTTGAAAGAGGGGTGGTTTTGTCCCGGAGTGAGTATCTGGACGACCAGGAGCTTCCCATGCTGCCGGCCTCCCCTGCGCCATCATCTTCTGTTTTCGTGAATCCTTCGGAGGCCACCGAAACCCTGCCGCTCACCGCCGTTGAAAAAGCAACGATTCTGAGTGCACTGGCATCCTCGGACGGCAATAAAAGCCTGGCATCCCGAAAACTGGGAATTACGCGCAAAACCCTTCATAAAAAATTAAAAGAATATGGAGTCATGCCCTGATGACAAACCCCACCCATTACCTGTTCCGATGCGCTTCGTGCAGAACCCGGAATCGAATTCCGGCGGACCATGCGGGCCAACCGGGCAAATGCGGCAAATGCGGCGCGGCGCTGAAAACAAACGAACTTTTCATTCAGCAGCCCATCATGATCACGGATGCCAATTTTGAGGAAAAAGTCCTTCGCTCTCCGATCCCTGTTTTGGTGGATTGCTGGGCCCCCTGGTGCAGCGCCTGCACGATGGTCGGACCGGTCATTACCGAACTGGCGGTTGAGTTCAAGGGGCGGTTTCGGATCGGCAAGCTGAATGTGGACGCCAACCCCCTGACATCCTCCCGGTTTGACACACGAAGCATTCCCACGCTGCTGATTTTTGATAACAGCCGGCTCAAAGACACCCTCGTGGGTGCCATGTCCAAACCGGAGATTGCGATACGGTTGCGGAAATATCTGTAGAGGGGCGATGTTCAGCGGGCTTTCATTATCATTGCAAAGGCAGGATCAGCGCATGAAGCATTATCGATTTTTTGCAGGGCTTTTTTTAAGCATCATTCTGAGCATTCCTTCCCTTTCTTACGGGGACGGGGAAAAACTTCAGGTCATCGCCAGCATCTTTCCCATCGCCGATATGGCCCGGCAAGTCGGGGGAAATGATGTCGAGGTTACCACCGTCGTGCCCGCAGGCGCCAGCCCTCACACGTTTGAGATGAAGCCCAGCCTGATCAAGACATTTGCTTCGGCCAAAGTCTTTTTAATGATCGGGGCCGGCCTGGAATTCTGGGCGGATCAACTGATTCAGTCTTCCGGTCAGAAACTGAAACCGGTTGTCCTGTCCGATGGTATGGCACTGATCCGGTCCGCGGACCCGCATCATGATGATTCCGTCAAAGAGGTACCCCTTGCTCCAAAGTCCGCGCATACCGAACACGCTCATTCACACGATTTACATACCGGCAATCCCCATATCTGGCTGGACCCTCACCTGGCCAAAACCATGGTAACCCGGATACTGGAAGCGCTTTCGATCGCGGACCCGGCCCATGCTCTTGCATATGAAAGCCGGGCCAAAGCCTATCTTGGCGAGCTGGATGCGCTGGACAAGGGTATTTCAGATACCGTGAATCAGTTCAAAACCAGGCAGGTTATTTCATTTCATCCGTCCTGGGATTATTTTGCCGCCCGATACGGCCTGACCCTGGTCGGGGTGATCGAGAAAACCCCCGGAAGCAATCCAACGCCACGGGAAATCGCCGGCATTGTTTCCAGTATCAAGGCATATCACATTCGCGCGGTCTTTGCCGAACCCCAGTTCAGCCCCAAGGTTGCGGACGTTATCGCCAATGAAGCCGGCGTAAAGGTGCTGATCCTGGATCCGCTGGGCGGCGAAACCCTTCCCGGACGAAATACCTATATCGGTTTAATGACATATAATTTACAGATCATGAAGGAGGCCATGCAGTGAAAACAGGCCAATTGATGACGAATCCCGAATCCGGCATCCTGGTGGACATCGAGGATGTCTGGGTCCGATTCGACGGCAAATGGGTGCTCAAATCCATTTACCTGAAATGTTACGAAGGGGAAATTCTGGGAATTGTCGGCCCCAATGGCGGCGGTAAATCCACGCTTCTGAAAGTCATTCTCGGGCTGATCAAACCGGAAAAGGGATCAGTGCGGTTGTTTGGCCGAAAACCCGGCAAGCAGAGCCGGCTGAATGTCGGATATCTGCCGCAGATATCCCATGCGGAACGCTCTTTTCCGGTAACCGCGCGGGATGTGGTGATCATGGGCCTGTATCAGCAAATGGGGCTCATTTCCCGGATGCTGAACAGACACAAACAAGCCGCCATGGAAAAACTGGAACAGGTCGGAATGGCCGAGCATGCCAACAAGCCCTTCGGGGTCCTGTCCGGCGGCCAGCAGCAGCGGGTTCAGATTGCCAGGGCACTGGTATCCGGCCCCAGACTGCTGGTTTTGGATGAACCCTCAACGGGCGTGGACAGCGTCGGCCAGGAGGATTTCTACGAGCTTCTGGCAGGCCTTAGAGACAGCCACGAGAGGATATCCGTGATCATGGTATCCCACGATATCGGCGTGGTAACATCCCACGCCGATCGCGTGGCCTGCCTGAACCGCGAAATTCACTATCACGGCGATACGGATTCGGAATTGGATTCCGATATTCACCAGAAGGTTTTCGGAAGAAATCTTAAAGTCATGGTCCACGACGCCCAATGCGTATCCTGCAAGATGAGACATATCGACGATGACTGAGTGGCTGCATCTTGGTTTCATGCAAAATGCGCTGGCAGCCGGAATTCTGCTCAGCATTGTTCTGGCCGTGGTTTCCTGTTTCGTGGTGCTTCGCCGGTTTTCCTTTATCGGCGTGGGAGTCGCCCATTCCGCATTCGGCGGCGTGGCGCTGGGCGCCTTGATCGGTGTATCCCCCACCCTTTCGGCGATTGTTTTTGCGGTTTGCGTGGCCAATGCCATCGGCATTGTCGGCAATCAGCAGCGGCTCAGTGCCGACACCGCCATCGGCATTTTCTTTTCCCTGGCCATGGCCCTGGGGGTCATTTTCATCGGATTGTCAAACGCTTACAATGTGGACCTTTTCGGGTATCTGTTCGGAAATATTCTGGCCATTACCCGCCAGGATATTCTCATCATCGCCATTCTCGGCAGCCTGGTTCTGGCATCCATCTGGCTGTTCTTCAAGGAGCTGCTGTTCGTGGCCTTCGACAGCGAAGTGGCCCACGTCAGCGGGATTCCGGTCATGTTTCTGGATCATTTTTTTCTGACGATCCTGGCCCTGACCGTGGTCATCAGCATGAAAGTTGTCGGCATCATCCTGGTGTCCGCCCTTCTGGTCATTCCGGGTGCGGCCGCCGCACAGATTACCGATCGATACGGCCCCATGTTCGCGGTTGCCATTGGCGTGGCTTTGGCCGCAACCACGGGCGGCCTGTGCATTTCCTATTATGCGGACCTGGCCTCCGGCGCCACCATCGTCACCCTGGCATCCCTTATTTTTTTCGTATTCTTCGGCATCGGAAAATGGACGAAGGGAAAAGGCTGAAGCAGGAAATTCCCCCAGCCCATCGCCGTTCACATCCCCGGCGCATCCACGATACCGGCCCTTGCAGTTTCAGCCCGGTAACCACAGCCACCGCGCGCGCGTTCTCATCCATCACCTGCATGAAGGCGCCCACCTCTGCATCAGCAGAAGACAATCGCTTACCACTTCAATTCACGGTAACGCACGGACATTTTCATGGAATGTAGCATGTTGACACCTTAAAAAAGAACTCGCTTCGTGAGCAGGGGGTGCGTCTTTATTGTTGCCATTTTGGCGACAGCATGTTAATAGTTTTACAAAATCAGCAAGTTGCATGGAGGTAAATATGACAGCTAAAACCGAGCGTATTTCAGCACGCGTATCTGATGAAGTATACCAGACTCTTCACCGAGCGGCCGGTCTGGTGGGCTCTACAGTAAACCAATTCCTGGTACAGTCCGCTTTGGAGCGTGCTCAGGCCGTGATTAAAGAGGAAAACATCATTTATCTGACAGGCGAATCCGCAAAAAGGTTTTTTAACGCCATCGAAAACCCGCCGGTTCCGAATCAACAACTGAAAACGGCTTTCCGTACACACAGGGAGCGCTTGTAGATGCTTCGAATTGAGCCTCTCTCCCGTCGGCACGATCGAAATAGTTTCAACTGCGGCAAATCAGCGCTCAATGACTATCTTCAAAAGATTGCCCTCCAGCACATCGAAAAAGGCATCTCCAGGACGTTTGTCCTGATTGATACCGATGCACCGACAAAGATTTTAGGCTATTTCACCCTGGCAGGGTGCGAAGTTGTGACCCGTGACCTGCCTGCCGGTTACGCTGGGAAATACCCCGCTAAAGCGCCTGTGGCCAAACTGGCCCGTCTGGCAGTATCAATGGAACAGCAGCGTCAAGGCCTGGGCGCGATCATGATGGTTGAAGCCATGAAGCGCACTCTTTCGGTTGCCGAGAATATCGGCATTATCGGAATTTTTGTAGACGCAAAGTATCAGAATGCCCGTGAATATTATGAACAGTTCGGCTTCATTGCTCTATTGGAAGATCCCCTCGAACTGTTCTTGCCGCTCCAATCACTCATAGCTGCAATGGAAGCTGCTGATCAATGAGCACCCTTGCTTTCTAAATGGCCTCCTCTTCCGGGTTTCATGCTTCGATGCTGTCATCCACATTCGGCTTTGCCTTTCTGACCCCCATTATAAAAAAGTCCCATCACAAATAATGTGACGGGACTTTTCGCGGCTCTCCGTGTGGCTTAGTTTATCGACTGACTGAAAGCACCTGCGCATACCCGCCCCCGCGCAGCCGGATATCCCCCAGCCCGTCGCCGTTCACATCCCCGGCCAATTCAACGCTGAAATTGACCGCGGTTTTATCCGCTCGCACCAACAGATCCGGAAGACCGCGCCAGATAAGGATCCCATTACTGTCAGCCACCAGAAGATATCCGCTGACAGGCTCGATACTCACGCTCAAACCGCGCTCCGCCAGCTAGGTGCGCAGATCCGCCAGATGATGGGCAAAGAGGGTCAGACGCTGCCGGCCGTTAACGTTGGTCAGATACAAGGCATTACTCGTTTCTTCAAACACCAGAGCCGGCTGGGCAGTGGCCCCCTGTCTCGAGCGACCCCGAAGCGCAGCAGGTAGTGATCCGCGCCCCCTCTGGTGCTAACCTTTATCAGCCCGCTGTTCGCATCAAAAGCTGCGAACATTTTGTAGCCGGCCAGAACTCGGAGCAGCCCCTCGCAGTCGCCTCCGGCCCAGGCCAGTTGCATTGCCAGGTTACGACGAACCAGGAGCAGGTTGCCGTCCCCGTTAAAGACAATTTGATCTGCCAATGCCGTACTGCGCAAGGAGCTGAGCTGGACATAGATCACATAAGGAGCCAGCCCCGTGCCATGAACGGTGATCAACCCGGTTGACACGTCACTATCCACTATAAACAACGGTTGTGAAGCACCCGGCCTGATCGCCGCCAATCCCCAGCAATTCTTTTATCAGATCCAGCACCGAAAGGATCCGGCCCGAACCCAAATCCAGCGGAAGCAGCGCAGGCAGAAGGATCTGGCCTTGCCGGATTTTAGATGAAAGATCCACATCCGGATTGGCGTTCAGCCAATCCGGGGTGATAGGTTCGGGGGCTGAGGGTACGGCAAGATAATCAACGGTGACGAAGGTGGTTTGGCCGTCGATTATATCCACATTCAAGGGTTGCGGCGTAGTCCAGCCTGGCACGGATTCAAAGGCCACAGTATGAACACCGGGTGTTACACTGACACCGAACGTGCCAGAGAGCCAGTTCTCGCCGTCCACTCGCCAATGTGCCCGGACCCAGCCC
This sequence comes from uncultured Desulfobacteraceae bacterium, assembly GCA_903909505.1. GTDB lineage: Bacteria > Desulfobacterota > Desulfobacteria > Desulfobacterales > Desulfatirhabdiaceae > RAAP-1. Next base: position 5,851 of record CAIVVZ010000498.1, on the reverse strand, counting down.
ATCGGAAACGGAACCTGCAGGTAGCCGCCTGCGGCGGGTGGCTCCGGCGTGATATTGTTGATATATGCAGCCGTAACCGTTAGCGCCGCAGAGGGGATATGGATGGTGGTATTGGGCAGGTTGATATTGGCGATATTTGCCGTATCCCCGGTCCACTTGTCAAACACCTGACCGACGGCAGGGTCGTTGGCCCTAATACTTACAACCGTTCCAGGCAGATAATCTCCGCTTCCGGTTCCATTGGTCACCGTCAGGCTGCCACCTGACAATGCCAATTAATAGTTAGCCACATTTGCTGCCGTCCCTTTCAGCTTGATCCAGCCGATGTTTTCGGCCCAGGTGTTATTAGACGCATTCTATCCAAATTGCGAACTGAAATTTTTGCACAGTAAAGTAACCAATGATATAAAGGAAGGCAGATTATCGAGGTAAGAAATTGACCTTAAAAAGATAACCACCCTCCTCAAGGAAGCAGGCCCATAGGTTTCGGAGCCAAAAACCTGCCCCCTTGAAGACAAGGCGGTGAAACGATACAACTGCCTTTTATTAACACATTCGAGAGTATCGGGGAATATAAAAAAGCGTTTATCCAGGGCAAGATTGATTTCTCGCAAGTGATCGGACCTGCATGCCCGGTCTGTGGCAACCACGATTGTTACCGGCAGATTACCCCTTACGAACGCTATGTCATCGACATTTTCCCTGTTTTCTGGAAAGAACGGGTTCCAGTCGCCCGATTTTTGTGTTGCCAGCAGAATGTGACCTTTTCCCTGCTCCCGGACCAACTGATCCCATATCTGCCGTACACGGTATCTTCCGTGATTGGCACACTGCTTTATGGGCTTTTCAACAGGCAGGCTGGCATGAAAGGCTTTTTCGCAGCGACACAAAACGTTGATCCGGACAGCATGATAACCCCCTGGCTTGTGGCATACTGGTTGAAAATTGTGATCAGTGGACTTCGGTGTTCCCATAGCGTTTTGATCCAGTGGGTTGATCTGGGCACGGTATCTGATCCGGGCACATCCGGCTGGAAAGAGGTTGCGATGTATTTCCAGATCCTTGGCTGGAGCGGTGTCCCGCCTGTGGGGGTAAAGCTGCGGGAACTGTTGCATCGCTACATTCGAGCCGTCAAGGGGTTTGTTTTCGGCATACCTTCCCAGGGACGAAGAAGGCGCTGCCTTGTATGGGTAGTGAATCACCGTGGTTTGCCCGGGGCCATAATGCGCCCGAATATTGTCTGTCCGCATGGTTTTTCCCAAATTCACCCCTGATCGCCTTTTAATCCCTCCATTTTAATCTGACCATCCATCCTTGCGGCCACCTGAGCATAAATTTTGTGAGTATCTGTACAGAGCTTTGCTAACGGTCATTTTTTCAATGGGTTATTCTGGGTGCCATCACAACGGTAATTTCAAGATGATTACCAAAACATTCACCCAGAGAAAGGAAAAACCCCATGGACAAAGACATTCGAGAAAGCATCGCTCTGGCCAGATTTCAGATCATCAGTCCGATCCTGGCCGAACCCAAATGGGCACAAAACGACTATTTCCGCGAACAGGCCGGCAAAGAACACATCTTTGGACGCTATGGAACCAGACGGAACAGTATCTCCACCATGAAGGCCTGGCTGAGGGCTTATCGCGCAAAGGGCTTTGATGGCATCAAACCCAAAACCAGAACTGACAGCGGCCGTCCCAGAGGTTTGGACGATGAGGTTATCAAAACCATCGAAATCAAATGTAAGGCATATCCATACTGGAGCGCACAATTGCTCTACGAAGATCTCAAACGCCAGGGACTTTTGGGAGACCCTTCCATCCATTACAATACCCTGTTGCGGTTGATCAAAGAACGTGGATTCTTGTCAACCGATTCACGAAGCGATGTCCGCAAGGCTTTCGAGCAGGATAATGTCAATGAACTGTAGGTCTGCGACTTCATGCACGGACCCGGCGTCAAGTCTGCCGGACGCTCTGTCAAGGCCATCCTGTGCGCCATTATCGATGATCACTCCCGCATGGTGGTCGGCCACGGCTTCCAGACATCAGAGACTATCAGTGCGCTTACAATGGTTCTTAAAGAGGCTTTTCTCACCCATGGAATCTGCAAACGCCTGTATGTCGACAACGGAGCCAGCTTCTCCTCCGATCTTCTGGCACGCAGTTGCGCTCTGGCCAGCATCTCTTTGATCCACTCCAAGCCGTATGACAGTCCATCGCGTGGCAAAGTCGAACGATTCTTCCGGACGGTCCGGGACCGGATCCTTCCCGCAATACAGGAAAATCTTACCCTGGATGAAATAAACGCCTCATTCAGGCTCTGGCTTCGGAATGACTACCATCATAAAATCCACACCGGTATCAATCCCGAAGGCTGCGATCCGCAGACTTTCCAGAACCGAGCTAGATGAAATCTTTCTGGTTCGCCATGAGCGGATCGTCAACAACGATGCTACGGTCAGCTTCAAGGGCGACATTTATGAGGCGCCCACCGCCTACATCAGACAGCGCATCGAAATCAGGCATCCCGTCGATGATCTGCAGGAGCTTTATCTCTATGACAACGGTGTCCGGGTGGGCAGAATTCGGCTGGTCGACAAAAAGGAAAATGCCAAAACTTTCAGACCCAGATCCGTACCCAATGCATTATCCTTTCACAAAGGCAGCGTGCTGTCATGAATGATATACTGAGCTGGTTCGGCATGAGGCGACTGCCTTTTGACAAATCCATCAAAGCCGGCGATGTGCTCGATACCGAGCCTTTGCAGGAATGCACCGCACGGCTCGATCATATCAAGCAAAGAGGCGGTATCATGCTGTTGACAGGAGACCCGGGCGTTGGCAAAACCATCGCATTGCGCCGATTTGTCGACAGCCTCAATGACAATCTCTACAGAACTTTCTATACCCCGCTTTCCACCTTAAGCCGCGCCGATCTTCTTTGTCACATCAACCGTCTGATAGGGCTCGGTCACAGGGTCTTCAAAAGTGCTGTCTACCAGCAGATCCAAAAGGCCTTCATCGAGTCCAAAGAACAAATCGGCAAAAGCATTTTCCTGATCATCGACGAGGCCCATCTGCTTCAGAGCGGACCCCTGGAGGAACTCAGACTTATGACCAATTTCAAGATGGATTCCTATGACCCCTTCATCCTGGTCCTTGCCGGTCAGAGCGATCTGAGAAGAACCATGGACTTTGCCGTCATGGAACCCTTCAACCAGCGAATCGCCATTCGATACCATATGCCGGGACTGGACCCAAACCAGAGCACCCGATACATCGATCATCATATGAAACTGGCCGGAGCACCCGAGCCCATCCTGGATCAACATGCCATGCAGGCTGTCCATGACATCTCTTTCGGTATCCCCAGAAAAATCGGCGCCATCATCGAACAGGCAATCACCTATGCCATGTTCGACCAGAAACGAACCGTCACCGCCGACATGATCCTGAAAGTCAAAAAGCTCGAAGGATGACTGTCGGCGCCGGTGGAAATAAACCAAGTTTCCACCGGCCATCCAAGGATCCACCATGTGCTTTTCTCAGTCCGAAATCACGGATATCATCATCTTCTTCAGACTCAGTCTCTATAATCAGGAAAAGCCTTGCAGCGCAACAGCCATCCATCATCAAATGCAATCAGCCAGGATCTCTCCCGTCCCTTCAATTGCCTCCATCCATCGCATCCTGGTCCAACAGAATCTCACCCAACGCCGTACCGGATGCTATCAAGGTGAACATGAAAACCATCTTTGAAAAACTGCGCCGCTTTCTCAATGAAAACTGGCAACTGGCCGTGCTCGATCTCAAAAAAGGACTCTGGCGGCTCGATCCTCGTATCGATAAAATACCCTGCCTCAAGGCGCATAACGCCAAAGGCAGGCATATCTTCATGCAGCCCCTCGACCAACCTTATTACCTTCTGGTGGACGACCTCAATTGGATAACCGTAAAACGTCACCACCAACTCCCGGATAATACCTGGAAGCCAGGTCGCATGGTGGTTGAAACCTCTGCCCATAACTTCCAGGTCTGGATCCGTTCCAGTAAGCCGCTATCCCCTGAACAAAAACGCTTCCTTCTCAAAATGCTTCAAAGTGATCCGGGCGCAGACCCCAACAACCGCTTCGGACGATGCATAGGCTTCAGAAATCGTAAAGACCACCATCAATCACCTGATGGAAAATACCCCCTATGCAAACTGATCTGGATTGATTGGTTATCCGCGGCTCACATCCCACTGCATATCCTGCAACACCCTACCACATTCTCTCCAAACCTTTCCCATCCCCCAAGGGGGGGGCGTGTGTCTTCAAACCCCTCCATCCCGCTGCCTGTATCAACAAAGTGGTGAATCCGAAACCGACTTTTCATATGCCCTTGCCCTGGCCAGAAAAGGCTATCCGGACCATACTATCCGATCCCTCATCATCGAACAGAGAACTTCATGGCAGAATCATATGGGTGAGATCAAAAAAAATGCCTACATTAACAGGACCATCGCCAAAGCACGAACCATCATCAACCAAGTCTGATTATATCCAGGCTTCACTTTCAGCCGGACAATAGCATATCCCAATCGGAAGGCTACTCAAAAAATACTCCATCGCCACTGGTCATATCATCATGATGAATATCGACCAAAACTGAAAAACCCTTCTGGTAAAAACTTCTGAAAACACATCCTTTCCAGGCGAAATAACACCTTAAATATTTGTCAGGAATGCGTTGTAATCAACAGCGATTTCAAGAGGCACTGGCCCGTCTGTCGTTCTTCCAGAATCAGGGACATATCGCTCTTGTTCTGGGGCAAACCGGCGTTGGAAAATCTTCCCTCCTGCGCTGCTTTACCCGCAGCCTGCCACTGAATCGCTGTCATACACTCTATTTTTCGCTGACCTCTGTCAGCCCCAATGCTCTTTTGCGCCAGATCGTCACCCAGCTTGGCGAAGCCCCGAGAATCGGCAAAGACCGACTCTTTCATCTGATTCTGGAAAGAGTCAAAAAAAGTGATTCCGAAATTTTCCTGATCCTGGATGAGGCACATCTCCTGTCTTCACAGTCGCTCACGGATTTGCGGCTCCTTTCCAGCAGCGGCATGGATACCGAGCTGCAACTCAAAATCATCCTCTGTGCCCAGGAATCCTTCGCAACCCTTTTGAAACAATCCCTTCATGCTGACATTGTCAACCGGATCGCCGTGCGTTGCCGCCTATCCGCTCTCTCCAAAGATCAAACAACCGCCTATATCAACCATCGAATGAAACTTGCCGCAAGCTCCGATAAAACCTTCGATGCAGAAGCCAAAACCCTTATCCATGACTATTCCGGCGGCGTCCCGCGCCAAATCAACAACATCGCCACTGCGTGCCTTATCAATGCCGCATCACGAAACTTGCAGATAATTACAGAAACGCTGGTGGGCGATACTATGTCAGAATTTCATCTGCCGTAAGGAGGATAATATGTCAAACCGGCTCCCCCCTGAAATGCTTCGAAGGCTGAGAAACGAAATTCCCATCACCCTTGTGATCGCCGAATTTCTCAAACTTCCCACAAAAGTCTCTGAAGGCAATTTTCGTTTCCTTTGCCCTCTATGTACGGAATTCATCACGGCGACCAACCCGAAAACCAATCTGGGTAGATGTTTTCTATGTGAAAAAAACTTTAACCCCATCGACATGGTCATGGTCGTAAAACAGATAAGGATGCATTACAAAACAACTTGACTATTTCTCTATTATAGAGATATGCTGTATCTATGTCAATCATATTAGAGCAAATCAAGATACGGAGCGACCTGTTAGTCTCAGTTTTAGATGAAAGGCAGTATCGGTTGTACT
>CAIVVZ010000497.1 GCA_903909505.1 uncultured Desulfobacteraceae bacterium | reverse complement strand
TTGCTTTCAAGCCGCTCGGAAAGATGCAGGGCATCCGCCGTTGCTCCGGCAAACCCCACGATGATTTTTTCGTTATAGATCCGTCTGACTTTTTTGGCCTTATGCTTGACGATGGTGGTATTAAGCGTCACCTGGCCATCGCCGGCAACAATCACCTTCCCCTTGTGTCGAAGCGCCAGTATGGTCGTTCCGTGCAATTCCAAAGGTCCCCTCACTTTCTGGGATGCGCCTTATCGTAAGTTTCCATCAGCTTATCCATGCTCACGTGGGTATATTTCTGGGTGGTGGACAGCCGTTTGTGCCCCAGAAGCTCCTGCACAATCCTTAAATCCGCGCCGGAATCCAGCAGGTGCGTTGCAAAGCTGTGCCGCATGGCATGGGGGAACACCGGTATGGAAAGGTTGCATTTCAGCGCCCATTTATCCAGAATACGGGCAACCGAGCGGGATGTCAGCCGGCCATTGCGAAGATTCAGAAATAGCGGCCCGTTTTCATGAAAACCCACACCGGCCTGACGTACCAGACACTCCCGATAGGCCTTCAGTGCAGCCAGCGCCTTTTTTCCAACCGGTGTGATCCGTTGCTTGTTTCCCTTCCCGCAGACTCGAATAACGAACTGGTCAAAATTCACGTCATGGACATTCATGGATGTCAACTCAGAGACGCGAAGCCCTGCCGAATACAGCATTTCCAGTATCGCGCGATCTCTCTGACCGGAAAGTGAATCCGCGGGAACCGAATCCAGAAGCCTGAACATCTCATCGATGGGAAGAAATACCGGGATTGGGCTTTCGGTTCGGGGATTTGGAATCATCTCTGCCGGACTTTCATCCAGTATGTCCTGCCTGACGAGAAACCTGAAAAAAGACCGGATGGCTGAAAGCTTTCGGCCAATGGACGTCTTTGTGTTCGATTTATAAAGATAGCCGATATGCCGTCGAATCGCCAGTGCATCCAGGAGCTCGATGGGGACATCCTGAAGCTCCTTTTCCAGAAACACCGCGCTGAGCGAAACAAATTCCTCAAGATCGTGTGCATAAGCCCGGCAGGTATTGGCCGAATATCCTTTTTCAGAAGAAAGGGCTTCGATGAAATGCCGGACCAGCGAAATTACGGAACTCAATTCACGGGGTTTCCTCTGCCCAATCGATCAGTGAATGGATGTCCTTCCAGGAACCGACTTCATGAAACGGATGGATTTTCCGATTCCAGGGCTGCCTGAAAACGAGCGGCTCAACACCGGCATCTTTTAACTGGAAACAGGTCTCCAGCCGGTCCTCAACAAAATAAGCAACCCGATGATCCCGCAGAATGTCCGCTTTGGCGTCAAATGATCCCGTTGGTATCACCTTTATCGCCTCGGTATTCAGCGGCAGAATGCTTTGAATCCAGTCCAGAATCGGACCGGTATAAGGCCGGGCCGTTACAAACAGAATCGGGCTGCTGAATTTTTCAAGCCGGGTCAACACCTCCACTGCGCCTGCCATCGGCTTCAGTGGAACCGTATAACTGCCATCCTGTATCCGTTGAATAATCGTTTCGATCAGATCCGCATCCATTTCAAGACACTCCTTCAGCATATAACAGGTGATGTCTTCATAACGAAGATTCTGAACCTGATAGTCTTTTCTGGCAATGTCGAGAAATAACGTCATGGTATCGGCCAGAACGCCGTCAAAATCAAATGCAATGGAATCCGGATCAATCATCATGCCTCAATCCATACGCAAAGCCGCAAAGCCCGGAAAGACGCAACACGTTTTCCTGGGGCCTTTGCGCCTTTGCGAAAAAAATATGGTTCCCGGCCCGCTTAGGCTTTTCGGGTCTGTTTTTTCAGGCGGATGATTTTTTTCTTATAAATCCTGGCCATCCGAAGGTTGTCTTCACTCGCGGCGGTAGCCTGAACCACCTTCAGTTCCCGCATCTTTTTCTTGATCTCACGAACAGTAGAATTGGTTTTTCCGGAAACTTCCTCCACAATTCCGCGGGCTTTTTTGATTTCAGTGACGAGCTCCGGCTTGTTCATCCCATATACACCCGTTAGATCCGTGGATTCTTTGGCCAGATCTCTAAGCTCTTTTACCGTCATTTTATCAAGAGGTTTTTCTTTTTCGGCCTTCTTTTTGCTGCCTCCCATAACAACTCATTCTCCTTTCCCAAGTTAAAAGCACAAGCGGAGGCTAATCTTCTTCCGCCTCCGCATCGTAAAATTCTACTATTAATCTATTTTATTGAATACTGTCAATCGGTTTTCAATCCGCACCGCCTGGTAAAAAGCAAAATAAGGGCTCCAGACATGCGAAACGATTGACTGCGACGCTGTAACAATGAGCATTTTTCGTTTCAAAACGGTTTTAATACCTTATCCAGGTGAATCGGTACTGAAATCAGTTTTTGATCCAGCATGATCTGCTCAGTCTCCTTCCAGGCGGGGATATCAATGCTTCCGACGGCACTCTCTGGCCCTGGCTTGATCAGACCGCGTGTCGCCGCCAACTGCCTTCGGATGATCTCCACCGGTGTGTCCTTGTCGAACCGCTGAAGTACGGATACTGCCTTCTCGTTGTTTTCCGGAGCCACTGCATCCTGCCAGCCTTCGATCAACCCCTTTCGAAATTTATTCACAATGTCTGGTTGCTCGCCGAACATCTTTTGCGATGTAACCACGGAATTCGCCACAAACCTCACCCCGAATTCATCGGGATTGAAGAAGCTTACCCTTTCTTTGGCTTTCTCCAGCTTGTCCTGAATAATAACGCCCTGAGCATTGACATAAACCGGCCACAAATCGACCTTTCCCTCATAAAATGGCGTGTAATCGTAGCGGACACTGTACACATTTACCGATGCTTCGCTGATGCCAAATTTGGTCAGAAGGGTCCGCATAATGGTTTCATCATTTCCACCATAGGTAAGCCCCAGAGTTTTGCCCCTGACAAAAGATATTATGGCCGCCGGGCTGTCGAAACTCAGCTTATCGGCTCGATACACCCATTGCAGCGGATTCACCTGAAAGAGCTGAGCAATCACGACAATCGGAGAACCCTTCGCCACAGCCCGAATCACCTGGTCTGCCGATGCAACACCAAACTGAGCATAGCCCAGCTCAATCTCCTTGATGGCGT
>CAIVVZ010000496.1 GCA_903909505.1 uncultured Desulfobacteraceae bacterium | reverse complement strand
TGATTCCCATGTGCCATCCCCTGAACATCAAGCATGCCCAGATCGACTTTTTCCCGGACCCGGAAAAAAGCGTTATCCGGATCGAAGCCTCGGTACGCATCATCGATCAGACAGGGGTTGAAATGGAGGCCCTGATAGCCGTATCCATTGCCGCCCTCACCATATATGACATGTGCAAGGCAGTCGACCGGGAAATGACGATTTCCGATATCTGCGTTCTGGAAAAAGCCGGCGGAAAAAGCGGCACCTTCACCCGATCCCCATGAATACCCAGACGCTCGTCATATTTTTAGGCGGCGCCGCGGCCGGTCTTTTTGCCGGTTTTCTGGCAGGCTGGTTCTTATCCAGGGCCAGGCTGAACTTTCGCTATTATCAGTCTCTGGTCGAAGACCGCTCGGAAATCGCCTCCCTGATCGTCCAGCCCCTGAAAGACACGCTGGATCGCTATGACCACAACATTCAGGAAATGGAACGATCCCGGCAAAACGCCTATGGCGGGCTTTCCGAGCAGGTCCGGTCCCTGATTGATACCCAGGCCATTCTACACCAGGAAACCGGCAATCTGGCCAAGGCGCTTCGGGTTCCCCATGTTCGCGGCAGGTGGGGGGAAATGACTTTAAAGCGGGTGGCGGAGATATCCGGCATGGCGGATCACTGCGATTTTGTCGAGCAGAATTCCGTGACCGCGGAGGATGGGTTGCTTCGGCCGGACATGATCGTCACCCTTTCCGGCCAGCGACGGATCGTGATAGACGCCAAGGTGTCCCTTTCCGCCTATCTGGAATCCCTGGAAGCGGAAACGGATGCGGACCGAAAGCGGCTGCTGGAAACCCACGCCCGGCAGGTTCAGGCCCATATCCAGAAGCTGGCGGCAAAATCCTATTGGGCGCAGTTTCAGCCGTCCCCGGAATTCGTGATTCTCTTTATTCCCGGAGAAAATTTCTTCAGCGCCGCCCTTTCCCATCTCCCGGACCTCATTGAATATGGCGCGGCAAAAGGCGTGATTCTGGCAACGCCCACCACGCTGATCTCGCTCTTAAAGACCATCGCCTTTGGATGGCGCCAGGTAGCCGGCGAGGCCAACGCCCGCGAAATTCATCGCATGGGATGCGAACTCTACGATCGGCTTTGCATCATGGCCGGCCATTTTCATCATCTGGGAAAGGACATCGACCGCTGCGTGGCCACCTATAATCAGTTGGTCGGCTCTTATGAAAAGCGGGTGCTGCCCGCGTGCAGAAGATTTACGGATCTCGGCGTTTCGGCCAAAGGCAGTGTGAATCTGGCGGATGGTGTTTTGGTTGAAAAAAGACCGGTTCAGATCATCCAGGGAGACGAGCAATGAAGACAAAGGGGTCTGTTAAAGACCATATCGAACCAGGTATATGGATGCACCTGTCACGGATCGTTGTGGGGATGGCCCTGCTCCTGTCCAGCTGCGCGCCCATTAAGACTCCGACCGTTGTTGAGACCCCGCCGGCCCTTGTCAAACTGTCCCCTTCGGCATATCCGGCTCTGTCCGATGATTTAAATTTTGAGGGGTTGAATCATTGCATTCAAATGAGTCTGACGTATTTAAGAAAACTTCCCCGGGACCGCGCCTTTGCTTTTGGCACGGATTCCTACACCGCGGCTCATCTGATCCGTTCTCTTGAGGTGTTTCAGGAATTCATACAAACCGGACCCTCCGCGGATCGCATCAATGAAATGGTTCGAAGGGATTTTCTTGTCTACCGGGCTGCCGGGGCTTCCGAAAAAGTCCTCTTTACAGGCTATTACGAGCCGTTATTAAAGGGAAGCATTAAGGAAACGGCGCTTTACCACTATCCCATTTACAGCCGGCCCGACGACCTGGTTACCATTGACCTGTCGGCATTTTCTGCCAAATATGCGGGAGAAACCATCACCGGCCGATATACTGGGCAGACGCTCGTTCCCTATTATGACCGCAAAACCATCGAAAACCGGGAAATCTTCAAAGGCCAGGC
>CAIVVZ010000495.1 GCA_903909505.1 uncultured Desulfobacteraceae bacterium | reverse complement strand
TGGAATATCGTCCACGACTTCCTGAACCACCTTGACCACCCAGGGCATCAGGTCCGGCCCGTCTTTTTTGGCCGGTCCCAGATTGATGTCAATAAAATCCATTCCCTTTGACTTTTGAAACAGGGCTTCTTCCTGAATGGGTTTGGGATCCCGTTCTTTATATGCCCGACCAATTTTCGTGTTGATTACATTCAAGCTTTCGCCAATTAGATACATACTACCTCCTTGGGTGAAAATGGTGAGGGCAGGGGCAGAGATTAGTGTCTGCCCAACCCGGAATTCAGGGCAGACACGGGTCTGTCCTGAATTCCGGATATTCTACCCCTTTTCGGGAAAATGGATCATCTGGCTTTTAAAAATGCCGGAATATGGGCCGCTTCTCTGGGGCCGACCGTAATGGTCCAGCCCGTGAGTTCTTCTTCCACATCTCCGGCGATCGCCGCTGCATAACCCGGAATAATCAGCTCCTTGTGTTTGACCTTGTCCATAATGCCGCATTTCTTGACAAACATGCCGACGTCATCTCCGGAGAACTTGCCGGCGGCCCAGGCCGTCATGACCGACAGACCTTCTGAATCCTTGATAAGCAGCCATGCCGGAACCCTGCTGCCTTCAATTTCACCGGATACGATAAAATAGGTGAGGGCAAAGTTGGTGGTTACCAGCACCGGTGAGTTCTCGTTCGGGTTGCCGATTTCGTAAATCCCTTCGGTTACGGTCATGGGCCGCTGCGGATCGGTAAAGATATTAAGCCGTTCCAGGAGCAGCGGGAATACGGATTCACCCGTGAAATCGGAGAGTACCACGATCGCGGCATATTTGGCGATCAGCATGCCGGCGATCAGGGTTTCCATATCCAGATTGGACGCCATTTCGCATGGGAAAGCAATGGTCGGAAAACCCAGCATCCGGTTGCCCTGTTTCAGGGCGGCACGACGGATCACCACCTGATCTTCTAGCGCCTGTTTCATCTCTCTGGAACCGGAATCGATGACCAGGTCCTTCAGCCCCATTCCGGTCAGTTTGGTGGTCAGCGGAATAAGCGCTTCAACGGAGTCCGCCTTGACCGCAAGCGGCAGATTGTTTTCCTTGGCCAGGGCGCCGAATGCATCGGCATTGGCGGCGGTAGCAGCATACATCAGGGGTTTTTTGAATTTGCTGACTTCAATACCAGCCTTCATGACATCGGCGTCGCCGGTCATCAGGACCAGGTTGAACTCCGATGTTTCGGCGATCAGCTTGGCTTTTTCGGCAAAAGCCGCCTTGTCGCCAGTAACATCTTTCAAGGCGATCAATTCGGGCCGAAGATTCAGGCCGACACGTTCAAATTGAAATGCATTCCATATTGTCAGTTTGGCCTTTAGATCGGCAACCGGAATACTGGATTCGACCATTGCCGCCAGGCCGGTTTTGTTGAAAAAGGTTTTCTCGTGGCGGTAAAGAACAGTTTCTCCGCCGGAAGTCAATGCCCGAACCCCTTTTCCGATAACAACCGGACGAATGGGCGGGGCAGAGGCTTCAGCCAGTTTTTCTCTGGCCTCATCGGATACATAGGGACAGCTATCCAGTTCCGCCTTGCTCGACGCAAGGTTCATGGCAAATGCCAGACAGGTGGGAACCCCGCATTCCTTGCAGTTGGTTTTCGGCAGAAGTTTGAAAATCTGAATACCGGTTAATGCCATTGTTATCTCCTTATTTGTATTCACCAGGAACGCCAATGAGGGTCATTGGCGTCCGGAAATGTTGTTGGCGCTTGAAACCACCATACAAAAAAGCAGGCTAAAGTCCGAAAACCGATATCTGAAGGCTGTCGAGATACACGTCAGCCTTCAGACGATCAGTCTTCAGTCCATGAAACCGCAGTCCATCAACCGCCGATGATCGACGGCATGGACAGGGCCGGATGGCCTTTTTCCTGGAGAAAGGGCAGAATTTCTTCTTCGGTGATGCCCACGGTTTCGTCGGCGATCATATCGTAGAAATTGGGAATCCCCATCTCTTCTCCGCGTTTGACGATTCTTTCTTTCAGCTCTTCTTTCAGTGCTTTCGGCATCCAGACCATGCGGTGAAGCCCGCCGTCACCCTTGATGAATTTTCTCTGGGTAATGTTGTATTTGGAATGGCCGACAAATCCCGGTGAAGATGCCCCGCCGCCCATAACGCCGGCCAGGGTCGTGAACTTCATGCCGCAGGGCGTCTCGCCGGCATAGTCACGACCGACGGTCATAACGCCGTTGCAGGTGGGTAGCGTTGCGGCAATACATTCGCAGCATCCGCAGGTGGTCATGGGATCGGTGACCATGGAGTAAAAATTATAGTGCGTCACGGCACCGCGAGAGGCTTTCAGGATGAATTCGTTCACGCCCTTGAACTGTCCCAGTACGGGGTCCAGGCATTCCCCTTTTTCAATGGGCTGGTTGGGACCCGTGGGATTGATTTCGTAAGATGCCTTGCAGTCCATCCAGTTGTATGC
>CAIVVZ010000494.1 GCA_903909505.1 uncultured Desulfobacteraceae bacterium | reverse complement strand
CCTTCGGGTGGATAATGTATCCAGGCGTTTTGGAAAAGTGGAGGCGGTGTCTCAAGTCTCTTTTACGGTTCAGGCCGGATCCATTTTCGGATTTGTGGGATCGGATGGAGCCGGCAAAACCACGTTGCTGCGAATGATTGCCGCCATGATCCGCCCCTCAACGGGCCGAATTCAAATTGACGGACTGGATGTGGTTCAGGAAAGAGCCCGGGTAAAGGAAGTAATTGGATATATGCCTCAGCGCTTTGGATTGTATTTGGATCTGACGGTTGCAGAGAACATGGATTTTTTTATGGACATTTTCGGGATTTTCGGAACCGAAAGAAAAAAGCGAAAAGATCAGTATCTGGGGTTTTCCAATCTGACGCCGTTTCAGGATCGGTTGGCCCGAGATCTTTCCGGAGGGATGAAGCAAAAATTGGGGCTGGCATGCGTGCTGGTACATCAGCCAAGAGTGCTGGTTCTGGATGAACCGACAAACGGTGTGGATCCGGTTTCCAGAAAGGAATTTTGGGAAATTCTATGCGCCATGCGAAAAGGGGGTATGACCATCCTGGTGTCAACAGCCTATCTGGATGAAGGGGAAAAATGCGATCAGATTATTCTGATGCACAATGCGCATGTTTTGGATCAGGCTGCTCCGGCCGCGTTTCGCGCGGATTTCTCCACCCTTGAACAGGCCATGATCCATCGCATCGAGGCCGCGGACAAGATTCTTTCAGGGGAGCATTTTGACATCTGAAGCCGTTGCCGTCCAGAATCTGGTCAAGCGCTTCGGCCGCTTTGTCGCCGTTGACCAGATTTCCTTTTCGGTTCGGCAAGGCGAGATATTTGGTTTTCTGGGGCCAAACGGTGCGGGTAAATCCACCACCATTCGCATGCTTTGCGGCATTATCGCGCCAACCTCCGGCGCCGGGCATGTGGCCGGCCTGGATATTTTTACCCAGTCCGAGGAAATTAAACACAACATCGGGTATATGTCTCAGAAATTTTCCTTGTATGAAGACATGACTCCTTTTGAAAATATCCGGTTTTATCTGGGGATTTACAGTGTTCCTGTGGAAAAATGGAAAGAGCGCATCCAGTGGGTTCTGGGAATGACCCGTCTTGAAACCGCAAAGCATCGCCTGACCCGGGAACTGCCGCCGGGATGGCGCCAGCGCCTGGCTCTGGGGTGTGCCCTGCTTCACGAGCCACGAATACTCTTTTTGGATGAGCCGACATCCGGGGTGGACCCCATTACCCGAAAACAGTTCTGGACCTTTATCCGGCATCTGACCACAACCGGCGTTACAGTGTTTGTGACCACCCATTACATGGATGAAGCCCAGCACTGCGACCGGGTGGTCATGATCAATGAAGGCAAAATCGTGGTTTCCGGTCCGCCTTCACGGATTGTCCGGGACATGTTCCCGGAAAGAACGGATGCGGATTTAAACGATGTCTTTATTCAACTGATGACCCGGAACCGCTCATGAACCTGATCAAAATTCAGGCCATCAGCCGAAAGGAATATTATCATTTGATCCGGGATTTCCGAAGCCTGTATCTGGCCTTTATCATTCCGCTGCTTTTGATTTTACTATTCGGCTATGCACTCAGCCTGGATGTGGACAACATTCAGGTCGTGTTTGTGGATCATGACCAGACCGACCTGAGCCGGGACTTGATTCGAAGACTGGACGCCTCTTCCTATTTCCATGTCATCGGTCTGGTTGCCGATGACCGGACAGCCAGCCGCTATCTGGATGACGGCATGGCATCCGTGGCGATTATCCTGGCTTCGGGGTGGACCGCGGACATCCGGGCGGACCGGGAAAGCCCGGTTCAGATTCTGATTGATGGCAGCGACCCCAATTTCGCCGGCATTACCCGCAGTTACCTGACGGCATTCATGCTGCGATACAACCAGAATCAGCTCCTTGACTTTCTGAACCGTCAGGGAATGGAGCCCATTTATCCGCCGGTTGAAGGTCGCATCCGAGTATGGTTCAATGAGGACCTGGAAAGCCGCAACTTTATAATTCCCGGCATTATCGCCATCATTATCATGATTGTGGGCGCCATGCTCACCTCTCTGGTGGTTGCCAGAGAATATGAAAACGGAACCATGGAAACCATCCGCTCCCTGCCGGTGCCTGCAGCCGAATTTCTAATTGGAAAAGCCATTCCCTATTTCATCATCGGCCTGATCGACGTGCTGGTGGCGATTCTCATGGGGCAACTTCTCTTTGGCGTGGTCATGAAATCAAACTTCTGGCTCATGATACTGGCCTCATCCCTGTATCTGGGCGTGGCGCTTAGTCTGGGACTGCTGATATCCAGCGTAACTCAGTCCCAGCTTGTCGCCAATCAGGTGGCGGTGCTGATTACCTATCTGCCGTCACTTCTACTGTCCAATTTCGTCTTTCCCGTGGAGAACATGCCCGGGATTCTTCAACTGGTTACCCGGATTGTTCCAGCCACCTATTTTATCGATATTCTAAATGGGCTCTATCTGCGAAACCTCGGGCTTTCGATGCTCTGGCCCAGCTATTTGATACTGACGATCATGTTTGGAGCGCTTTCGGTTTTGAACTTGATCGTCCTGAAAAAAGAGGGGTTGTAGAAGACCGTGAAAGGGCTGAAGTCATGAACTGGATACGGGTCAGGGAGCTGGTACGGAAGGAATTCATTCAACTCTTTCGGGATAGAAAGAATCGGCCCTTACTCATTATCGCGCCGCTCGTACAGCTCATTCTCTTTGGCTATGTTGTGACAACTGATGTCCGCGACATTACCGTGGGTCTTCTGGATCTCAGCCGCACTCCGGAAAGCCGAATGCTGGTTGACGCCATTGGCGGAAACAAGACCTTCCGGATCACTGACATTATCGAAAGGCCCAGGGATCTGGACCAGCTTCTGCTGATGCGTCAGGTCAACCTGGGGGTCAAGATTCCGCCGGATTTCAGCGCGAAAATCCGTAAAGGGCAAACAGCCGAAGTTCAGATTCTGGCGGATGGCAGCATGAGCAATATGGCGGCAGTGCGGATATCCTATATGCTTACGGTTCTGGAGCGGTTCAACAATCAGGTGATCCGGGAGCTTCATCCCGTAAAAATGAGTTACGGAAAGGCCGATGATCGGATTCGAACCTGGTATAACCCCAATCTGGACAGCCGCAATTTTTACGTCCCCGGTATTGTGGCTTTTCTGATCATGCTGCTGGTCATGCTCCTGACCTCGATGGCCATTATCCGGGAAAAGGAATCCGGAACCATGGAGCAGCTCATGGTCACGCCCTTAAAACCTTTTGAGATGATTCTGGGAAAAACCATTCCCTTCATCCTCATTGCCCAGGCCCAGATGATTCTGGTCACGGTTTTTGCGGTATTCTGGTTCGATATTCCCCTGGTCGGCAGCATCACGCTGCTGCTGGTGGCAACCTGTCTGTTTTTGCTCAGCACTCTCGGGATCGGTCTGTTTATCTCCACGGTCTCGGCAACGCAGCAACAGGCCATGATGACGACATTTTTCTTTATACTGCCTTTTTTTATGCTGAGCGGGTTCGTGTTTCCCGTCGCCAATATGCCCAAGGTGGTGCAGTGGCTGACCTATCTGAATCCGCTGAAATATTTTTTGATTATTATCCGGGGGGTGTTTTTAAAAGGAACCGGACTGGATGCCCTGTGGCCCCAGTTTGCCGGCCTTCTCATTCTGGGTTCCGTGGTGTTTTGGGGCGCTGTCCGCCTGTTCCGGAAACGCTTGGATTGATGGCTTCGTAAAAAGTTCAATATCTGCGTTGAGCTTCATCCTTCGTCATTGCGGCGTACTGGTCGTACGCCTCATTCCTCAGGACT
>CAIVVZ010000493.1 GCA_903909505.1 uncultured Desulfobacteraceae bacterium | reverse complement strand
GGGGTTATGGTGTCTGGATGCAATGACTTCCGCCAAACCATCCGCATTCAGCCCATCCAGCAAGTCTTCGGTGATGTTGATATGGGAATTGTACTGGTTGAATACGGCTTCATCCAGGCCCTTGAGATTCCATTCCTCGGGCGCGGTTTTCTCGTCCGCATAGGTTTCGGCAATTTCCTCGGCCTTATCCTGAATCATGTCTTCGATGGCCGGTTTCAGGCTTTTCCCGTTCAGTGCTTCGCGGCGCTGCCTGTAAATGACTTCCCGCTGCTGGTTCATCACATCATCGTATTCGATCAGGTGTTTTCGAATATCAAAATTGTGAGCCTCCACCTTGGACTGCGCGTTCTCAATGGCCCGGCTGATCAGGTTGTGTTCGATGGGCTCACCTTCCTCCATGCCCAGCCGCTCCATGATGCTGGTCATTCGCTCGCCCCCGAAGATCCGCAGCAGGTCATCTTCCAGGGCCAGGTAGAATCGGGATGATCCCGGATCTCCCTGTCTTCCGGAGCGGCCTCGCAACTGATTGTCGATGCGCCGGCTCTCGTGGCGTTCCGTGCCGATGATGCGAAGTCCGCCAAGCTCGGTCACGCCTTCACCCAGCACGATGTCCGTACCCCGGCCCGCCATGTTGGTGGATATGGTCACAGCCCCTTTCTGGCCGGCCATGGACACGATTTCAGCCTCTTTCTCGTGGTTTTTGGCATTCAGCACCGTATGGGGAATTCCCCTTTTTTTCAGTTTCTGGCTGAGGTCTTCAGACACATCAATGGAGATAGTGCCGACCAGGACGGGCTGGCCTTTTTGATGAAGTTCGGCAATATCATTCATGACCGCTTCAAATTTTTCTTTTTTGGTTTTATAGATCATGTCCGGAAAATCATGCCGGATCATGGGCTTGTGGGTGGGAATCACCGAAACATCCAGTTCGTATATTTTTTTAAACTCCGCTGCCTCGGTATCGGCCGTACCGGTCATGCCGGCCAGTTTGTCATACATCCTAAAATAATTCTGAAAGGTTATCGTGGCAAGGGTTTGATTTTCGTTTTCGATTTTAACGGCTTCCTTGGCCTCAAGCGCCTGGTGAAGGCCTTCGCTGTAGCGCCGCCCGGGCATGAGCCGTCCGGTGAATTCATCCACGATGATGACCTCACCTTCCTTGACGATATAGTCCACATCCCGCTTGAACAGGGTGTGGGCCTTTAGCGCCTGATTGATGTGGTGAAGCGTTTCGATATTGCGGGGATCGTAGAGGTTCTCCACCTTGATCAACTGCTCGGCCTTGGCGACCCCTTCCTCGGTGAGGACGGCGGACCGGGCTTTTTCATCGATGACGTAATCTGCGTCACGGGAAAGGCGGGGGATGATGGTATTGACCTCATAATAGAGGTTGGTGGATTTTTCCGCCTGGCCGGAGATGATCAAAGGGGTTCTGGCCTCGTCGACGAGAATGCTGTCCACTTCATCCACGATGGCGTAATTGAGCTCTCCTTGAACAATGCTCTCCTTGTAGAATTTCATGTTGTCTCTCAGATAATCAAATCCGAACTCATTGTTGGTTCCGTAAGTGATATCCGAGTGGTAAGCGGCCTGGCGTTCCGGGTCATCCAGGCCATGAAGAATGCATCCGACCGAAAGACCCAGGAAATTGTAAATCGTTCCCATCCATTCGGTGTCACGTCTGGCCAGATAGTCGTTTACGGTAATAATGTGAACCCCTTTGCCGGTCAGGGAATTCAGATAGGCCGGAAGGGTGGCGGCAAGGGTTTTTCCTTCGCCGGTCTTCATTTCCGCAATTTTTCCCTGATGAAGCACCATGCCGCCAATCAGCTGAGCATCGAAGTGGCGCATTTTCAGGGTGCGAACCGATGCCTCCCGTACGGCTGCAAATGCTTCCGGGAGCAACTCATCCAGGGTTTCGCCCTTTTCAATCCGTTCCTTGAAGCGCAGGGTCTGAGCTTTAAGATCATCGTCGCTGAGGGCTTTCATGGATGGTTCAAATGCATTGATCTGATCGACCACAGGCCAGAGTTTTTTCAGTTCCCGTTCGTTTTTGCTTCCGAATATTTTTGTTAACCAGTCGAAAAACATTTAAATGTGAATTCCTTTTTATAAAGAAGTCAGGAGTCTGTCTCCTGAATGGTTACAGCCTTTGGTTATTTGTTCAGGGCGCCGCCCTGGTTCAGTGCAGATCCTCACCCCTTGATGGGACAGGCATCGGGGGTGTCGGCCAGGTTTTCGACATTGGCGCCGAAAGGCTGAGAAGCCAGCTCGGCTTTATCCGAGAGGATCAATTCAGCGGCGATCTTTGCGGACTCGGTAATGATCTCCCGACAGTGCAGGGCATGGTCGCGGCAAAGCCAGGTTTCCTTCCAGGGCTGGGTAATATCCCGGCAAAGGGTGCTTCCGAATTTGTCCTTGATCCGGTTGGGAATCTGATTAAAGAGCCGATACAGGCCGGGTTTGCCATATAACTCCTGGGCAGCCAGTTTGGATGCCTCTTTGGGCTCGCCTTCCGGAAGCGCGCTTCTGCCATGGACGGCCCCAACGGCCAAAACTGCTCCGGCAATGGCGCCGCAAGTGTCTCCATACAGACCGACGCCCCCGCCAAAGCCCGTGGCCAGTTTCTGAATTTCCTTGGGAAGGCCGGTCTCAACCAGATTCACAACCGCTTCCACCACGCATTCCGCGCAGTTGAATCCTTTTGAAAAATTCTTTCTGGCCCGTTGTCTGATGGCCTCGATTTGTTCTTCCTGCGTCATAAGAATTTCCTTTCATCCTTCAGTCTATTGCATTAACCGGACGATTTTTTGCGCCAGATCCATGGAACTGGTAAATGCCGGCGAAATGGGGTTCAGCAGATGCAGGCAAGCGCCATCCCGGATTACCTGAAAATCCTGGACAAGCTCCCCGGTGTTCCAATCCACGAGTTGCGCCCGAATTCCTACTTTGGCGGCAGGCTCTACCTCGGAAGGATCCAGGGTTTTTACCAGCTTGGCGGCATCCTGAAAAAACCAGGGAAAAAAATATTTCCTGGGCTCGGTCAAGGCCACGGTTCGAAACTGTGGGTTATTTAAGAAAAGATGCGCATCACCGAGCAAAATATCAATGGCTTCTTTATCAATTCCTTCAAAAACGCCATAATTTTCACGGCCAAATGCCGGAATCGCCGTGGGTCCCAGGTAAACGTCCCCATGAATATTCCGGGTAAAGTGTACGCCCAGAAAAGGATTGCGAATGTCCGGGACCGGATAAATACTGCCCCGAACCCGCCATGCGCTGTTTGTTTTCAGCTTGCGGTAGATGCCTTTGAATGGAATCAGCCGATACCGGGCTCCAATGCCAAAGGCCTTTGAAATGCGGTCGCAATGGGCGCCCGCGGCATTGATGAACTGTTCGAACCGAATCCTGCCGCACTGAGTCTGAACGACATTGCTGCCGACAACCGTTTCAAATGCGCAGTTAAACAAAAAACGTACTTTGCCGGACCCTTCCAGGTCGTCTTTCAGCGATTTTAGAATTTTATGGGGGTCCACCACTGCGGTATAATGGGAAAAAATCGCCTGCTGAAAGGTCTTGGCATTGGGCTCAATCGCGGCCAGCTCTTTTTCATCCAGCAGATCCACTTTTGCGCCATTGGCAATTGCCCGTTCATACAGAGTTTGAAGCACGGGAAGTTCGTCTTGGCTTCGCGCGACGATGACTTTTCCGGTTTCCAAAAGTGGAAGCTGCTTTTCCCGGCAATAGGCTTTCATCAGAAAATTACCGTTCAGGCAGGACTTTGCCTTTAAACTGTCCGGCGCATAATAAATGCCGGCATGAAGCACGCCGCTGTTGCGGCCCGAGGCATGTTTTCCGATCTCCGCCTCTTTTTCAATGACGACAATGTGTTGCCGGCCATTCCGGACCAGTTCTCTTGCAATGGTCAGGCCCATGATGCCGGCACCGACAATCAACACATCTGCTTCAATCGCGGGTATCACGTTATGATATCCTTTGCTCAAACGACTCCGGCAATAATGCCGGAGTCGTTCGGGCTGTCAATGGCAATCCGATGAATATTCCGGACTCCGGCCCTGGCCAGCATGTCACTTAGCTGCTGCTGGGAATAGGCCTGACCGGATGCGGTGCCCAGGAGCATGTTCAGCGAAAAAAGGGCCGGAAACAGTGGGCCGCTCATCTCGTTGTTGAGAATAAATTCGTGGATCAGGATCATGCCGCCGGAAGAAAGGGCGGAAACCGCCTTTTGAATGATTCTTTGACAGTCATCCGGTCCTTCCCCGTGCAGGATGTGGGAAAGCCAGGCCACATCATAGTGTCCTTCAATCGGATCCTCCAGATAACTGCCGGCCTGAAACCGGATCCGGTCCGACAAGCCAAATTTACCGATGGTGGTTTCGGCAAAAGGCCGGGTGGTCTGCAGATCAAACACGACAGCCCGCAGCTCCGGATGTTTCAGACAGAACTGAATGGCATAGGTTCCTGGGCCTCCTCCCAGATCCAGAAAAGATCCGCGATTGGAAAGATCAATTTTGGGTACGATCCTGGGCGCAAGCATCATGGCCATGTTGAACATGCCCATGAGAAAGCTTTCCCGGGCATCGTCACTGCTGTGCGACGCTCGCGTCCGAATCGGGCTGCCGGTCTGAACCGCCTGATCGAGCTGGCTCCAGGACGGTACCAGATGGTGGTGGTGTTTGATGATGTAACCGATATAGGCCGGGGATTTGCTCGAGAGAAACTGAGCAGCCTCGGGTGTATTGGCATAAAGATCGCCGGATTTCTCCAGAAGGTTCATGGCGGTCAGGGCATTCAGCAGCATGGCCAAAGCCCTGGGGTCTGTCTGAAGTTTTTCCGCAACCGCCTCCGCTGAAAGCTGCTGATCTGCCATCGTCGTAAAAACATCCAACTGGACTGCGGCATGCAGGGCGCAGGTTTTCCAGTATCCCCCCGATGTTTCCAGAAGCGTTCCCGGATGCCATTCATTATGTTTCATCGCATTCTCCTTTAGTGACGGATGTCAAAAAAAGTTGACAATAATCGGGTTTCGATCAATTTTTCCTAGAACCCCTAACCCCTGATCATTACGGCATCACTTCTTCAGCCGGCAGAGACTCCGCTGAAAACGGTATGGTCAGCTCGTAAACCCCGCTGGAAAGGCTGGCCTTGACAGCCTGCCCGCCTTTTTCAAACACTTTCATCATGGATTTGTTGGAGGTGAGAACATCCGCGGTAAATCCCTGAAGACCTCTTCCCTTTGCCAGGCGGATCAGCATGGCGTAGAGGTGGCTGGCGATGCCGATGCCCTGATATTTTTCATCCACAACAAAGGCCACATCTCCGTAAGGCTTTCCCGGATGTTTCACAAACCTGGCCTCGGCAATGATCTGGCCCTCGCCCGTATCTCCGATGAGACCCACAATGGACAGGGTTTCACGGAAATCCACATTGACGTATTGCTGCATTTTGGCATGGGGCATGGTTTTGATTGGCGAAAAATACCGGTAATACACTGCCTTGTCGGAAAACCGGTAAAACAGGCGGCGCATTTCTTCTTCATCCGATGGCCGTATGGCGCGAAACCGGACGGCCATTCCCCCTTTGAAGATATGCCGGGTGGAAATTTCCGAGGGATAGAGATGCGCGCTTTCGGCAATATAAATCTGGTCCGGATACAGGATGTTTTCCGCCTTGGCCTGTTCGATCAGGCCGGGCCGGTCATCGGGGTGTGCGATTTCTATCATCGCCTGAGCCCGTTCCCTCAGGGTCCGGCCTTTCAGGGAAGCCACGCCATATTCGGTGACCACCAGATTCACCGATTCCCGGATGCCGAATTCATTGGGAAAATGCTCCACTGACATCAGAATGTTGGGTTCGTTTTTCAGGTTCCGGCTGGGAAGGGCAAATACGGTATAGCCTCCTCTGGAGATTTCAGCCCCGTTTAAAAAGTCCATGGCCTCACCCGGGCCTGCGGATACATTTCCCTTGCCGATATGAAAGGCGATCCGGCCGGAAATATCGACCTTGCGGGCCGGCAGAATCGCCACGAACCGGTGGTTTCGTCCGATCAGAATGGGACTGATCACCCGGTCAATGCCCTGAAACTCCACCAGCGGATTGCGATCCAGCCAGGAGAGCATTGTCGGGGTTCCAAATCCGTAGCAGGCCAGGGATTTGCCCCGGAACGTGTGCTTGTAGCGGTTGGTGACGGCCCCGCTTTTCACCAGATCCATCAGCGCGTCGGTAAAAATGGCCGTGTGAATGCCAAGATGACGCTTGCGGGACAGATGGGGGCTGAGGGCCTCGAACAAGGAACCGATGGAATAGGCCATACAGCTTCCGTCTTCAATGACGGATGCCACGTTTTCCGCGACCCGGTCAATAATTTCATTCACCGGCCACCGGTCAAAATACAGGGGGGGGTCCGTGGAATGAACCAGAAAATGAAAATCCGAAATCGGAACAAACGTATCTCCAAAGGTCTGGGGAATCAGGGAGTTGATTTCTCCGATGATCAGGGATGCCCGTTCCATGACCTGTCGGGACACATCTCCGGCAATTCCGAGACTGCAATATCCGGCTTCATTTGGCGGTGTAATCTGAATAAAGGCGGCATCCACCGGAAGCTGTCCCGATTCGATGAGCATGGGGATATCCGAAAACCGGCTGGGAATGAGATCCACCCGGCCCGTGGCAATGGCCTCGCTGGCCACCCATCCTGAAAAAAACGTTTTCAGGCGGTACCTATGGGATTGAAGCGATTTCAGGGAAATGGCATCGCCGAAACTAACGATTTGAATCAACTCAAGGTCCATCAAGTTGCCGGCCTCGGATGCCATCAGGTGTTTGACCAGGGTTCTCGGCTCTCCCACGCCGGTTCCCAGGAATATGCTCATTCCGGGCTGAATCTGCTCCAGGGCCTTTTCCGGGGTAACCACCCGGTGCTGCCAGTCAGTTATCGTCGTTGTCATTTGATCCATCGCTTTGAAAAAAAAGGGTAACTGTATTCCCTATTGCCTGACCTATCGTTGATCGATCCGGGTCAGCCCGGCTTCCAGGGCGTACTGAAGCGCTTTGGCATGTTCCTTTGGCGTTATTTGCCTGCGAAGCGACTTTATGCTTCCGATATCACCGCTGGGATGATACTGGGGCATGACGTTGACATAGGTGTTCACGGAAATCTTGGTTGCAATAAATTTCATGATCTCAAGTGTTTCCGCCAGGCCATCGGGCATGACCAAGTGGCGGATCAACAGACCTCGATTTGCCAGGCCGGATGCATCCATGACCAGATCCCCGACCTGACGGTGCATTTCCAAAATGGCCTTTCTGACTACATCGGGGTAATCGGGGGCGCCACAGGTAATATCCGAAGTGCGCGGATCCCAGAACTTAAAATCCGGCATGTAGATATCCACTACGCCGTCCAAAAGGCGAAGGGTTTCCACGGCGTCATAAGCGCTGGAGTTATAGACCAATGGGAGTGTGAGTCCTCTTTCCGCCGCAAGCTGTACAGCGGAGAGAATCTGGGGAACGACATGCGAAGGGGTGACCAAATTGATGTTGTGGCAGCCTTCATTTTGCAGCCCCAGCATCATGTTCGCCAGTTCCATGTTTGATACCGGTTTCCCCGTGCCTTTGTGGCTGATTTCAAAATTCTGGCAGAAATTGCACTTTAAATTGCAATGGGTAAAAAAAATGGTTCCGGACCCGTATCGGCCCACCAGCGGGGCTTCTTCGCCAAAATGGGCGTGGTATCCGTAAACAAAAGCCTGATCCGTTGTCCGGCAAATGCCTTTTTCGCCCGCTTGCCGGTTGACCCGGCATTTTCTGGGGCATAGCGTGCAGGATTGGAGGATTTCCGCAGCCTGCCGGGCTTTTTTCTTCAACAACCCGCTTTGAAAAGTGTCGATATAACAGGGCTTATTGTTGTCCATAGAGATTTGTCCACTGATGACGGTCCCATGAAAGAGTTCACATACCTGATACGTTGCTTTGACCGGTTCGATTAAGATGGTTTCTGTAATTTAAATAATAAAGATATCACACAAAGTCAATAAAGGGAAATGGCAGGGGAGGGGGAGAGAGGAGGAAGCGGCAAGGGGTAATCTGGCTATCGTGCTTTCCGGTGGCTACTACTGCCTATGGACGAAAACCGTATACCCCTGAGCTGTCGCCTTAAATATATTGATTAAATATTTAAGCAAGAAACATGCCACATTACTACGTCCCATACGAAACACGACACTTCTTTCGTATTCCCGTGCGAATCAAAATCCCGCAATAACGAACACAACAATTCGGAAGTAACGTCAGTCACTCTCTCGGGGTATTCTGGGAAAGTAGGAAATGCTTCTGCAGTACCTTTATAAATTCCGGCGATGCATGTCAATAAAATAACAAATCGGGTGCAACGGATGGAAAAACTGACGCATCCAGAGGCGCTAAGGAGTATTCAAGACTGGGTTTTATAAAAATATTCGATACCTCTTTCTTGTTAATGCCGGATAACGAGCCGCAATAATGAAAGTTTGAAGAGATTATGACTGGCGTCCTTGCCGATTACCATAATGGGGTAATGCTGCTGGCGCACAAATTGCAATTCATTAACGGAAAGGCAGCAGTGGGCATGATCGTCTTTTGAAGATTGCTATGAGGGGATTGGAAAAAGAAAACGTCAAAGGAGGAATAATCAATGGAATTGTCGAAACATGCAGAGGATAGGATAAGACAAAGAGGCATCTCAATGGCGGCTCTTGATGTGATCTGGAAGTATGGGCGAGAGTCTTTTGCGCCGGGTGGAGCTGTTAAATATTTTTTCGGGAAAAATGAGTATCAATACGCTTTAAACGATCATGAAGAAAGGGCGGATGTTATAAATCGTGTGAAGGGTTTCACTATCGTGGTCATTGATGGAACGGTAATAACAGCTTACAGGTGAAGAAATATATGGAGGAAATATGCATTTAAACATGGTTCCGATTCAGTTTGAAGATACCAATCTGGAGATCATGGCCAGAATTGTGAAGGCTGCATCACATAAATACAATTGTGATGTGGAAATTGACTTCAGCAACGGCGCTCGAAAAGTGGTTTTTACGGGCGATGAAGAGATGAAAGCCTATATCGCCGGGGAGGTTCTGGATATTTTTGAATCCAAAGAAGGAGATGTATGCAGTTTCCACTGACGCATGAAATCAAAATAAGGACACCAACTTCTTGGGAAAAAACGCTGTCATAGAGACCGCTGGTTGTTGTAATCAGCGGTCTCTATGACAGCATTTCAGTTTGCGAAACTTTTCCCAGGATAACGATAGCGATAAATTAATTTTATACTTTTTTCGATTTCTATTTTGATTCTCCAACCAGATATGGGACGAAAAAAAGCTGTTGACACTTGATACTTTCTTCTACACAATCAAAAATAAGTTTTTGTAAGCATTGGCTTCTCGATGACTATT
>CAIVVZ010000492.1 GCA_903909505.1 uncultured Desulfobacteraceae bacterium | reverse complement strand
TCCCTTGGTAACGATATCCAGCGGCAGTTTGAAGATAAGGCCGCCAGCAAGCAGGATGGCTCCTCCTGCGAAATAGGGCATGCTGCCGGACTTGAAAATCCAAAATGCCAGACAAACAAGCGCTACTCCGATAATTCCATTCCCCTGGGGGGAAAGACCTGAAAATGGTTTGGCGGATGCAATGATAATTGCAATCACCACAAAAACAAAGATACCCAGCTTCCGTGTGTTACTCATTATGCCTCCTTGTTTTAAAAAATGCATTGTATAAATTTCTCTTGAAAAATACTATTCATTAATTCAAAAACAATGCATTGAATAGCAATGGATATGCCATTAAGATCAGATTCATAAATCAGGATCAGTATATTTATAAAAACATTTTATATCCATCTGTTTTACAGGCATAATCAATCTTTAAACTTTTTGTTTTCGAATGTTTGTTTAAGGAGATATAATAGAGGTATTTTGAAAATGGAGAGGAATACGGCGAATACGCGATGAAAAATTATTTCTGGAAATGAAAATAATTTTCAGGTAATTTTCCGGTAACCAGGAGATGAAAAAGGTCGGCTGCTTCAAGCCAGTTCACCGGCATTTTGCCAGCCTGGATGATTGGTCAGCGTAAGTCTTTATGATTTCCTGCCTTCGGAAACAGTCCATCGTATGATCATTGACCATGCCGGTGGCCTGCATATGTGCATAGCATATTTTCGATCCCATGAATTTAAAGCCTCTCTGGCGCAGATCCTTGCTCAGGGCATCCGACTCCGGGCTCGTCGCCGGGTAATCCCCCAGTTGCTTGAGCTTGTTTACAATCGGCTTGCCGTCCACAAACCTCCAGATGTAGGCATCAAAGCTCCCGAATTCTACCTGAATCTCCAGAAATTTTCGAGCGTTGTTGATCGCTGATAGAATTTTGGACCGGTTGCGGATAATTCCGGAATTTTCAAGAAGCGTCCGCACCTTCTGATCGTTATACCCGGCAACCTTTTCAGGATCGAAGTGATCAAAAGCGATGCGGTAGTTTTCCCGTTTTCTCAGCACGGTATACCAGCTCAGTCCGGCTTGGGCCGCTTCCAGAGTGAGAAATTCGAATAATCGATGGTCGTCATGAACGGGGACACCCCATTCTTGATCGTGATACTCGATGTAATCCGGTTTGCCGAGATCCACCCAGGGGCAGATGTCACGGGACTTTTGTTCCGGCGCCCCACCTTCTTTTGCGATTTTGATATTCACGGTTGGCATCAGCACGCCTTCATTTGCCAGCGCCGTGTTCACCTGATTGAATTCGTCAAATCGGTCGGCAAGCGGAGATTTCCTGCCATGGCTTCAAACCGATCATTCATCAGCATCGGGAAAAGCTGGTCCTGAGAGGTGACCTCCTGTTTCTTGAGTTTGGCATCATCCCTGCCTTCCCGATCTGCGCCAATCATGTATGGGGGGGCGGGGAAAACCGCATAACGGATTTTTTCTCCGCTGAAAGCGCTTGTCTGCAACATCAAAACAGAGAAGAAAACGGCACACAGGTATTTTTTCATCGGCGTCCCCCTGAATTTGAAGTAACGTTTACAAGTCGCGGAGTCTGATGACGCAACTTTGTCCCAAGTTTGGATTATCCCCTGTCAAGGGCCGCGGCAACCTTTTTTGAGAGTTCGTTTATTGTTACAGGTTTCATGATGAATTCCCGGATGCCCATCGATCTGGCATTCTCCTCGGTGATCATTTCGTTGAAACCCGTACATAAAATGATCGGCGCATCCGGCCGGATGTTCAGGATTTCCCTGGCCAGAGCGACGCCGGTCATTTGCGGCATCGTGTAATCGGTAATCACCAGATCGAATCGATCCGGCTGGGAGCGAAAAAGAACGAGTGCTTCCATGGCACTCGTTCTGGCGATCACTTCATAACCCAGATATTCCAGTATCTGCTGCACCAGTTCAACCAGGGTCTGCTCATCGTCCACAAAAAGAACGCGCCCCCTGCCCTTGGAAACAACGGACAGGCTCTCGGGCGCATCCTTTTTTATGTCCTCAATCTTTGGAAAGAAAAGGTGAAAAACAGTTCCCTTGTCCACATCACTCGAAACACTGAGGGTTCCGTTGTGGCGTTTTACAATACCATGGACCACGGACAGGCCCATTCCCGTGCCTTCGCCCGATTTCTTGGTGGTAAAAAACGGATCGAAGATGCGATCCATCACACTGCGATCCATACCATGGCCGGTGTCGCTGACGGTAAGCAGGATGTACGACCCGGATTTAAGCTCCGGATAGGACAGCGCATACGATTCAGGATATACATCCGAAAGGCTCACCTCCAGAATTCCGCCTTTTTCCCGCATGGCATGGGCCGCGTTGGTTCCCAGATTCATCAGCACCTGGTGAATCTGGGTCGGATCGGCCAGAATCCTGCTTTCTGATAAGGACGACAGGCTCTGGCGGATCTCGATGGTTGACGGAAGGGTCGCACGAAGCAACTGGAGGGCTTCCTTTACAATGATGCTCACGCGAACCGGCTTGAGCTCCTCGGCACCCTTACGGCTGAAAAGAAGGATCTGCTGGACAAGATCTCTGGCCCGGGAAGACGCCTTGATGATTTGTTCCAGGTTTCGGTATTCGGGGGTTCCCTGGGGCATCGTGGACCGGGTCAATTCGGTATAGCCCAGAATTGCGGCAAGGATATTGTTGAAATCATGAGCAATGCCTCCTGCCAGCGTACCGATTGCTTCCATCTTCTGGGCTTGCCTGACCTGCTTTTCCAACTTGATTTCCTGCGTGACATCCCGATTGACCGATACATATCGAATGACATTGCCGAAGGAGTCCTTGACGGGCGAGATTTTAGTTTCGAATTCACACAAACTGCCGTCTCTGATTCGGTTGACAACATGCCCCGACCAGACTTCGCCGCTGGAGATCCGGGCCCACATCGTTTTGTAAAACGCATCATCGTGCTGGTCGCTTCGCAAGACGGCAAAATTATG
>CAIVVZ010000491.1 GCA_903909505.1 uncultured Desulfobacteraceae bacterium | reverse complement strand
TGCGTCAGCTCGACCTTGGCAATAGCCGAATCCGGCAGGCCCCTGCCGTAACCCATGGCATTGAAGACCGCGCAAACTCCCACGCCCCGGCGTTTAAAGCGGCCGGCCCGAGCCTTCCAGTCCGCTCGACCCAGCCACAGCGGATGCTGTTCGATGGTTTTCAGGCAGGAAGCGATCCCAGTGGAATGCATCAGGGTAACGCCAGTGCTGTTCCGGTCTCCGCGCCTGAGCGCGTTTTTCAGCCGCAACTCCAGCGGATCCATGCAAAGTTTTTCCGCAAGGCGATTCATCATCTGTTCGATGGCAAAAGCTACTTGGGATACGCCGAACCCGCGCATGGCTCCGCTAACCGGATTGTTGGTATAGACGCACCAGCCCTGAATCGACACATGGGGAATGCGATACGGCCCGCCCGCGTGCTCCATGCCCAGTTCAAGGACTTCTCCGCCCAGATGGGCATAGGCGCCGGTGTCATAATAAAGCCTGCATTCCAGACTTTTGAGCGTTCCGTCAGCCCCTGCGCCCAGTTTATAGTACAACCTCGCCGCGTGCCGTTTGTATCCGGCAATAAAGCTTTCTTCCCGATCCCACCACATTTTCACGGGCCTGCCATTGGCGTTCATCGCGGCAAGGGCCAGCAGGCACTGAACCGTGGCACCGTCCTTGCCCCCGAACCCGCCCCCCAGATAGGGACTGATGACACGGATAGAGGAAAAATCAAGCCCCAGTGCGTGACCGATCTCCATCCGATCTCGAAACGGCGCCTGGGTGGAAACGGTCATGACCAGGGATCCGTCCGGTTTCTGTTGCGCAAAGCCGTTTTCGGTTTCCAGGAATGCGTGTTCCTGAAACGGGACTTCAAAACAGTCTTCGAGAATGACATCGCAGTCCGAAAATGCTTTGGCCGCATCGCCTTTTTGAATCAGCGCGGAGAGCAGCGTGTTTCCGGCCGCATGGATCAGGGGAGCGCCGGGTTTCAGCGCCGCTTCCGGATCAAACACCCCGGGCAAGGGTTCCACATCCAGTCGTATCCGGGACAAAGCCAGTTTCAGGGCCTCCCGGTTTTCGGCCAGAACCAGGGCAACCGGTTCTCCGCAGTGCCGGATTTTTTGACCCGCCAGAACCGGCTGATCCTTGTGAACGATTCCCTGGCGGTTGGTTCCGGGAACGTCCTTTCGGGTCAGCACGCGGAATACGCCGGGAACGCTTTCGGCGTCGGCCGTGTGAACCGCCAGAATTCTGCCATGCGCAATCCCGGCACGCCTGGCGCCGGCCCACAGCATGTCCGGTGCATACTCGTCCGTAGCGTATTTTTCCTCGCCACTCACCTTGGACCGGGCATCAAAGCGAGGAAAAGAACATCCCACCGCAGGAATATCGTGTGTCATCTTCAACCTTTCTCATCGGGCAGATCCGCATGGACTGATTGCCATCGGCTCAGGCCGGCCAGAAGCCCCATCAGGACCAGCGTTGTTCCAGAACAGATCAGAAACAGCAGTGTGTATGATCCGCCGGATGCCAGGATTGTCCCCATGATCACCGGACATAAAAAAAATCCGGCATCCATCATGAACAGCATGAGATTGCTGTTGATTCCCTGAAACTGCCTGGAAGAGAATTCGAACATGACTGAATTAAGCAGGGGAAGGATGCCCCCCATCGCCATGCCGTAGCATACGGCTGCCGAAAACAATTTGAGGAGTGAATCGACCCAGGGCAACAGCGCACAAACCGCCGCCAGAAAAAGCGCCATTCCCCCGAGCGTCCGAAATTTGTTCCCCGAATCCATCAACCGCCCGAACCCCGTCCGGATGACGATCATAACGCCCATTGATACCGCAAAGAAAATCCCGACATCCTGCCCGATGCCCTGAACCACCAGGAATGATTTGATGAAATAGAATACCGTGGCATAGGTGAAGAATACGAGCAGATTCATGATCAGAATCAGAATTACCGGCACCCGGCGTATATTTTGCCACAAGTGCCCGATTGCCGGACGCTGCAAATAGCCCGGATCCATTTTGGCAAGCATTTTCCGTATCCGGGGGCCCACGGCATAAATCAGAACGATTCCGGGGACGGCCATAATTGAAACCATGGCATAGATGAGAGCCTCATTGCGGAAATGACGGAGCGCGATTTCGGTCAGCATCGGCGCTACGGCATAGGGGATGAGGCTGGCCAGACTCATGACGCCAAACCCCTGAGCACTTTTCTCGCGCGGGATAAAATGAACCAGCAGCGCCACACCGGCCGAAACCAGCGTGACGAAAGCGGC
This sequence comes from uncultured Desulfobacteraceae bacterium, assembly GCA_903909505.1. Taxonomy (GTDB): domain Bacteria; phylum Desulfobacterota; class Desulfobacteria; order Desulfobacterales; family Desulfatirhabdiaceae; genus RAAP-1. Next base: position 3,915 of record CAIVVZ010000491.1, on the reverse strand, counting down.
CCCATGACAGATTCTGAGCAGAATCAGACCCGGCAGCGAGTCCGTCACCGTGTAGTCGCACAAAATCATGGCCAAGAGGATCATCGAAAACCGCAGAAATCCCATCGCGTTTCCGGCATGGATGAAGACACCGACTGCCGGACGCAGAAAAAAAGCGGTCATGGGTTCGAGTCCGACAACGATACCCCGCCATTCTGCGGAAATGCCCAGGCGTTCCAGATAGCTGTAAAAGCTGTAGAACACGGACATGTTGCAGAAACCGAAAAACAGAATAAAGATCAGGGATACAAATTCGGCTGAATACAATTTTTGGGGTTGGGTTGTCATGTCAGAATGCTTTCCAGGCCCGTCATAAACGCATCCATGGCATCCGACAAGGCCATTGTCACCCGGATCCAGTTCGGAAACCTGAATCCGGTCATGGTGCGGATCATGACCCCCTGCATCATGAGCCTGCGATAGGCCAGGCTGTCGCTCATGGGAAGCCGGATCATAACGAAATTGCCCTCACCGCTCAGAAACGGGAGCCCCTGGCCGGCAAGATATTCGGTCAGCACCTGCTTCTGCCGCCGAACCAGGTTCCGGGTATGCTGAACATGTTCCCCGTTATCGTTCAGAACTGCAAAGGCTGCGGCCTGGGCCAGCGTATTGACCGAATAAACCACGCAGGTACGGCGAATGATATCGACGGCCTCGCGGGACCCGGCCAGGTAACCGATCCGCAGCCCGGCCAAGGCATGCATCTTGGAAAAGGTGCGAAACACCACCAGATTGGGATACTCGGCAATCATCGCCATGCTGTCCGGGAAATCCGGGTTTTCAACATACTCGCAGTAGGCTTCGTCCACCACGACAATCTGTCTGCCGTTGACGCGATTTAAAAACCCCCTTAGTGTCCCGGCATCCCAGTAGGTTCCGGTGGGGTTGTTGGGGTTGCAGACAAACAAAATTTTCGTGCGGTCATTGATGCTTCGAATCATTTCATCATCATCGAATCCATAATCTTTCAGCGGAACCCGGCGGGCTTCGATTCCCGAAAATTCCGCCACCCATTCATATACCGCAAACGTCTTGTCCGCGGTAATAATGTTATCTCCCTTCTGACAGAAGGCCTTGATAACAAATGCAATGACTTCATTGGCCCCGTTTCCGAACAGAAACTGGTCCGGCTCCATGCCGTGCTGTTCGGCCAGTTTTTGCCTCAGATGCCAGCAGTCGCCGCTGGGGTAGACGGATGCCTGGGAGGGTACGAAGTCTCGGATCACCTGGACCGCCGACGGACAGGGCCCCAGCGGGTTTTCATTGTTGTTCAGCCGGAAAAGATGGGAACAACCAAAGAGTTTTTTAAGCTCATCATCCGGCTTGCTGGGAACATAGGCCTCAAACCGCTGAACATACTCCGGGGCTAGATGCTGAAATGAAACGGGCCGGCTCATGGTGTGCACGGAAATGATTGAAACAGAATGATATCGCCTTCACCGGCATAGGGCAAAATCTGAACCGGTTGAAAGCCGTTTCTCAAAAGGCAGGGAATGGCCGCCGACTTCCAGGCAGACCCCACGTCGATCTCAAACACCACATTGCGGAGTCCCTCTTTTCGAAAGAGCTGAAGATGCCGCTGCAGATTGTCCTCCATGTCAGCACCCGGCCAAAGGATATCCAGATCGACCCGCGATCCGGGGCGGTCAATCTGAGTTGACAAAACCGAGTGCGAGGGCTGGCTTTCACCATCGTCGGTAACCTTGCGGATTTCACGGGGCAGAAACAACCGGCTGTAAGTCTGGCGCAGATACGCTTCAAATTCCGCCGGCGCCCATGCCACGCTGCCCATGTCCTCATGCATCAGGCGAAACCACGAAGATTGCCGGATCAGGTCGCCGCATGTCGAACACTGATCCATATCGCCTAAAAATTCAAAATACTCATGATATTGACCGGTTTCCGGCGGATGACAGATCATGGCAATGGCGGATGTTCTTCCCGCCTCGCTGATGCAGGCTTCGATCAGGGAACCGGCAATCCGATCCGATCCGGAATCGCCAAAAACGTATGGACCAATGGCTTCAACGGTTCGGTCACTGAGCGAATGCCAGAGCATGCCGCCACCGATTTCACCGGCCGGTCCGGCAGCGATAAGGGCACGGTATTCGCCGCTTTGCATCATATCGACCAGCATGCCCGGATATTGAAAAAACACCGGCAAGCTAAGCTCGGGATAAAATGCCCGGGTTAACGGGGCCATGAATTTCAATTCATCCGCACTGGGGCAACGAATCGCAAAGTCATTGCCGGCAAAAGGAAATAGAGGTTTCGCCAGCTCCGATGCCCGGGGATATTTCTTCTCTTTGATCAGGGAAATTCGCAGTTGATTCCCGTTTCTACGGATTTTAAGCCGGTCCACGCTTCGGGAAGCCAAAATCAGCCGCATATCGTCAAAATCAGAAGGGTCCTGAGTCCCGGGTGTCGCAGTCAGATTAAATGCCTGCATGTTGAAGCCGGTTCCGGGAAACGAGAAATCGGTCTGAATGAAGTACCCTTTGTTGATGCAACGAATTCTGATCTGGTGTTCGCACGGAATGATCCCGCCGCACAGGTGCAGGAGAAGCTCTTCCGTAGCCAGGGTCATCCTGAGGGCTTCGGTTTTTTTCAGGCCCAGCACCAAGGATGATTGTTCGACAAAAGCCATGACAACCGGCAGAAATCTGTCGTCGGCAGGAATTCGAATGGCTGTCTGTTGCAAAGGAATCGATGCAATCTCGGACAATTTGTTTACCGGCATGAATCAGAATACCTTCTCAATGGGAATGATCGTGCGCTTCCGCCTCATGACCGGTGTGATCGTGCTCGTGGGGCCCATGATCGCCCGGATGGTCATGAGAATGATCCGAAGCGCCACCGCCATGCACATGGTCATGGTTGTGCCCATGCGTATGGTCGTGGGCATGTTCATGTCCGTGTTCATGTACGTGTTTCACGTCTCCGTGAGAATGCTCATGTGCGTGGGCATGCGCATGGTCGTGTTCATGCTGGTGCTGATGATCATGTTTTCCTTCCATGGTAATTCCTCCTGTTCAGCAGGTCGTAAAATTATGAATCGATATATGATATGGAAGTTTTATGTATTTTAATGCTGTTTGTCAACGGGTCATGTGATTTCCGCATTAAATGCCGGCTTGGGTATTTTTATCCGATTGATAAAAATGGCTTTTTGTATTAGCTTCCCCGGATAATGGTGATTTATCCCATGAAAACCATCCGGTTGCACTTGTTCACTCGGTACAAGAGAAACTATGGCACTGAAAAAATCCGAACTCTACTCCTCCCTCTGGTCCAGTTGCGACGAACTGCGCGGCGGGATGGATGCCAGTACAAGGACTATGTTCTCGTTCTGCTTTTCATCAAATACGTCAGCGACAAATACGTTGGGGTACCTTTTGCCCCCATCACCATCCCCAATGGCGCGAGCTTCATGGATATGGTGGCTCTCAAGGGCAAGCCGGACATCGGCGATCAGATCAACAAAAAGATCATCGCCCCGCTGGCCAATGCCAACAAACTGTCCGACCTTCCGGATTTCAACGATGCCACCGAGGTCAGCCGCATCATGGCCCATATCATCGGCATCCGTGACGCAAAGACGACCAACGCCATCACGGTCTATGACCCCACCTGCGGTTCAGGCTCGCTGCTGCTGAAAGTGAGCGACGCGGCCGGAACGATTCGGATTTAGGCCCCATTGCGGATGAACCTGGATACCCTCCGCATTTTCGCCATTTCCAAGCTTGGCTGGATCAAACAGCAACAGCGGAAACTCCGGGAACAGGAACGCGAAACCCCGCGCGAGTATATTGATCGCGAAAGTCACTACGTATGGGGAAAGCGTTACCTGCTCAGGGTGATCGAAGGCGACAAAGC
>CAIVVZ010000490.1 GCA_903909505.1 uncultured Desulfobacteraceae bacterium | reverse complement strand
GATTTCATCCGGCTGGACTCACAGATATTCTGGTGGTTACCATTTTTTTGTTCAGCATTTTCATGACAATCGTACAGATGTTGCTGTCTGTCAAGCGAAAAATGCTCATCTACAAATATTCGTAATATTAATAATATAAGTAAGTTGTACGGATTTAAAGCATCCATGACCAGGTGTTTTCGGGTGAGAAACTTCACTTGCACCATCCTCGGATCATATAGGATGATCCTTGTCCGATCTCCATCATCGCTATGACGGCGGCAAGCCCATGGGGGGGCCAAGACAGACATCATGGGTGCATTTTACGCCGGATTGCCGGTAGAAACGCCCCTTGCCGATATCATGGTCGGACCGCCCTTGTTTTGCTATCCTGATGAACGCTCCGGTAACTTCTTGCGACCCGGAGGATTGGCTGGTGAATGCGCTACGTCAGATGCTTGCCAGAGATATTCAGCGGCTATTCTTGCGATGGAAACCCCGATCATCTCATCGGCGTGCTGAGTTTATCCGATTTATCTTCATTTGTCAGTACGCGGCGGATCGTGTCTTCAAGAGACTTAAGCAGATAAGGCTTACGCAGGAATGCATTGGGCCGGTCAGGATGCTCATCTTCCATAACCTGAGCCTCGTCATATCCGCTGGACAGGATCACCGGGATATCTGGCGAAAGCTTGCGCAGGGCTGCCATTGCACCCCATCCGTCCAGGTTCGGCATCGTCAGATCGGAAAAAACGAAGCGGATCTCATCCTTGCGCTGCTGGAATATCTCCACGGCCTCAATGCCGTCCTTGGCTTCAAGCACACCATACCCCAAGCGGGTCAGCATGATTCTGGCCATGAAGCGCACCTGCTCCTCATCATCAATCAGAAGCACCGTGCCGCCCGCTTCATACTTCGAGTCCGGAACCGTTTTCTCTCGCGGCAGGGAGGCTTCTTCAGTCGGCACCGGTAAAAAGACCCGAAAGACACTTCCCCGGCCCGGCTTGTTCTCCACCGTGATCCCCCCGCCGTGCGAGCCGACAATTCCCATTACAACGGGCAACCCCAGGCCTCGGCCGGCGAACTTGCTGGTAAAAAACGGGTCGAAGATCTTATCGATATCCTTATCGGCTATCCCGCAACCGGTATCCGTTACTTCCATGCAGGCGTAGGGAACACTCCTGGGCTGCCAGTCGATGGGAAAGCGATGCAATGCGGGAATATCCGCTACGGAAACCGTTTTGACGGCCAGTCTAATGGCACCACTCTTGTCACAAAAGGATTCCAGGGCATTGGTAACCAGATTGGTAAGCACCTGGCGCATCTGATTCACGTTTGCCCGGATGGTTGGCCCAGGGGAAGGCAACTCGGAATCCACGATCACATTACTTGGAATGACGTTCCGTAGTATGGACAAACCCAGGCGGCAGACCTCTGATAGATCCATGGACTCATGTTTTCCGGGCGTTTGCCCCAGGTAGGTCAGCATCAGGCTGCTCACCTCGGCCGCTCTGCGGGAAGCCTTCATCGCTTCGGACAGGTTTTCAAGCGCATCGGATCCAGACGGCATTTCCGTGATGACCAACTCCAGGTTTCCCATCACGGCCTGAAGCTGATTGTTGAAGTGATGGGCGATGCCGCCAGCCATACGGCTCAGACTTTCCACCCTCCTGGCCTGGTGTTTCTGCTGCTCGATCAGAAAACGATCGGCCTGGCTTTGCTTTGCTTCGGTGATGTCCAGGCAAGTTCCCACAAAACGAAGTGGGCGGCCATTGGCATCACGGTGCGTGACTTTGCCCTTGTCCAGAACCCAAATCCATTTACCGGATTTGGCAAGGTATCGGTGTTCGGTCTCGTAATAGGATGTGCGGCCTTCAAGGTGTGATTGAAGCGCCTCCATGACATGGGACATGTCATCCGGGTGGATCAACTTTTCCCGCGTGCGTACATGGGGTTCGATCTCGTCCGGGGAATAGCCCAACATCCCGGGCCAGCGCTCGTTGAATCTGACATCTCCGGTCACAACATTCCAGTCCCACATGCCCAGATCCGCTCCCATGAGTGCCAATTGGAGCCTTTCTTCGCTCTCGAGCAGCCGGTGCTCCACTCGCACGCGCTCAGCAAGCTCCTCTTGCACTGCACGGTAGAGCCAAGCATTCTCCAGGGCTGCCGATATCTGGGCGGCATAAAGCATGGCTATTTGAATCGTGTCAGGACTAAACGGCGTTGTCGAAAAGCGCATGGCATATAGTAGCCCTTGAATTCGCTCCTCACGAAGAATAGGGACAGCCAAGAGCGCCCGCACCGGCAGACTGTCCGTTGGTCCCATTGCAATCGTCTCGACAGCAGCGTGCAAGTCGGGAGTGCTATATGGCTGAAAGCCGGCGAGACGCGCGTCTGCAAGCAGATGTTCCGCCAGACGACTCCATTCGCTGCCCCATGCGGGATCAATCCCGAACTGGGCGACACATTGCGGCGTGCCGCTTGAGTCGTTCAATACCAGCGCCGCAGCGTCAGCTCCCACAACCGAGGGCAGCAACCTTACCGTCTCAGTACAGACTGCCGACTCGTTGAGGTTGCTGGAGATCTTGCGGCCGACCCGAACAATCTGTTCCAGTTGGACGCTGCGCTGCGCCTGGTCCAGGGCCAGGCCGATTCGGTACGCCATGGCTACCAGCAGATCGACATCGGAAGATGCAAACGGAGTCGGATGGCAGCGAGCCAAAATCAGAACCCCCCTTGCGGCTTGGCTGCCGATCACCGGTATCCAGACGGCCGTTTCGGTGCCCAATTCGCGGAACTGGGATTCCACCGTGGAGTCCATGCTCGCGTCCGTCTTCACGATTGGGGCTTTGGTTGCCATTGCAACGGACACATACCCGGCCTCGGTGCCGGACATCGGCAGGCGCATCATATCCTCGGGCAAACCGATCGCCGCCAGAGGGGAGAACGTCCCCGATCCCGCCGGGTCCACAAGCACGACGATATCCGCTACAAACAGCTCGGAGAGCGTTGAGAGCACCCGGTCGAGCATCAGCGCCAGAGGAGCGGGCTCGCTCAGAATGGTGAAAAGACGCGTCAGGCGGGTGGTATCGCGAATAGCCGCCCGTGCAGCCTTTAGTTGCACGTCGTGCGCATCCCCCAGGCAAAGGACATTTTCTCCATCTGCCGACACCGGATTCCCATCTTTGTTGAGTTCGGGCTGCGAAGTCACTCGGGCTCCTATAGTGCCAGAGCCGTCAGCGTGGCGTTGTGCGTACCAAACACCCCCACGGAACGCGCAAACTCCCCACAGCAGTAAAAACCAAAGGTTGGTATGCTACCCGCCGCCACCTGCAATCGGCGAGACTCCTCCGGAACACGCTCGCCGAAAATGACCATCCGGGCCGCACAACTGAAGACCAACAGCACCGCAGCCCCTGGATGTGCGTTCAGAGCGGTGCTGGCAACCTCTTCCACGATGTCGAGCAGTGTATCGGCAGTACCGTTCATCACTTGTACCGCGCTTCCCGAGGGTGGGACGCAACCCTGAATTCTGAGCGTACCTTGCTCCGTCTTGGCGCGAGCCACCCGAATCACACTCGACCCGTCGGCCTGAAGCATGCCCAGCGGATGGAAGATGGAAGTATTCCAGAACTTGTCGGCATCCAGTTGTCCCGGATTCAGTCCGAGTTGTTCCTCGTAAGCCAGGGCAGCCGGACGCCCACTGATCTCGATGATCTCCGTGCCCTCCGCGCGGGTGACCAGCATGGGGACACCAATCGGGTCCCAGCCATGTCTCGTGACAACGTGCAGTGGCTTCTCGCTGCCAATCCAAAGAGCCACCGCACCATCCTCGACAACCTGGTCGTTGTGGAACACAAACGTCCGCACAAACTTCAACTCGTCGCCAGCAGCTCCCCCAGCAATGGGTGTCCTGGGACCGGTAATGCGATAGATCCCCTGCACAAGCTCCTGGAGGTCTCCGGCAAGAGCATCCGCGAGCAGCAGCACGGCTGAGTGGGGACTGGGGCCTGCATTGGCGCGGCTCGCTCGGGCGATCTCCTGGCCGACCCGATCGAGGTCTCCACGGATGTGGCCGGCCGATGCCACACCAAACCGGTAGGATCCAGCCGTGAGAACCAGAACACTGACCCCGTCTCCAAACCCCATGTGTTGGCCCTGCACGATTTGACCGGAGCCCGTCGCCCCGAACAGGATCGCAGAACCCGTGATAGACCGGATTCCCGCAAGCAGTTCCGGGAGGTTGTACCTGGGAGTTGTGAAGACGACAACGAGCGCCGGCGGCTCACCAGCCAGGGCCGCGACCGCTGCATGTGCCGCCTCTCGTCCCGCCTCGTTCGCATCCTGCGCCCTGCTCATTCCGGTTCCGGCAAGCACTTTCATCTCTGACATTACCCCCCCTCCTCTACCCCATCCTTCACGTTTGTTACGTCAAAATCCTGACAGAAAATTTGAGCATCGAGTCTTATTATGGAACCACCCGGCAACATATTCTCAGGCGGAGGATTTCCATACTTCAATTTGTATTGCTTTCGTTTGCATTCGCTTTGTTTGCTCCCACGGCAGTATTCAGCGATCAACCCATGGCAGGCAGCTACATGGATTTTTGCGTATTTTATGAAGAATGCACACTCAGATAGCAGCTCACACTCGGCCATCGCGCTCTCCCTTTCCAATCATTGTTTCCAAGGATGAATAGACCACTCTTGTATTCGTGTCCATATCAAATGCCCGTGTAAAAGTCCCGAAAAATATGCATCATTCTCTGAATCGAAGAATGCCAGGAACAGCAGCGTTATGAGCTGATACCAACAGAGCGACGGCACCCTGCTGAGCGCGATTCGTGTTTCTTCTATCCATTTACATTTCAGGACAAAACGCGATTGATCGTGTCGTTAAGCCCCTTAAGCTGATAAGGCTTACCCAGGAAGGCATTGGGACGTTCGGGATGTTCGCCTGTCATTACGCGAGCCTCGTCGTAGCCGCTGGACAGAATCACCGGGATATCGGGCGAAAGCCTGCGTAGCGCGGCCAGTGTTTCCCAACCGTCCATGCGCGGCATCGTCAAATCGGAGAGAACGCAGCGGATCTCATCCCGGTGCTGTTGGAATATCTCCATAGCCTCAACGCCATCTTTTGCTTCAAGTACGGTATATCCCAGGTACGTGAGCATGCTTTGGGCCATGTTGCGCACCTGCTCTTCATCTTCGATCAGCAGCACCGTGCCGCCCGCTTCAATTTCCCGAGCCTTGTCCGCTTTTACCGGAGAATTGGTGACTTCTTCGGCCGACACCGGTAAAAAAACCCGAAAGACACTGCCCCGACCCGGTTCGCTCTCAACCGTGACAGCCCCGTGGAGTGCTCGCACAATACCAAGAACCGCTGGCAAGCCCAGCCCCCGGCCGGTGAACTTTGTGGTGAAAAACGGATCGAAGAGATTCTCAATATTTCTATCCGGAATTCCGCAGCCCGTGTCCGCCACTTCCAGACAGGCATAGACGCTTTCCCGCGGCTGCCAGTCGATAGGGAAGCGCTTCGAGGCGGGAATATTCGCCTGAGAAACCGTCTTGACGGCCAGGCTAATGGCTCCTTGGTTCTCGCCGGCGGCCTCCGAGGCATTGGTGACCAGGTTGACCAGAACCTGCTGTATCTGGCCGGCGTTCGCACGGATGACCGGACCGGAAGAGGGGAAATCGGCCTTAAGGGTCATGCCTTTCGGGACTGCGGCCTGAAGCAGGGTCAGGCTTTGACGGCAGGCCTCGGACAGATCCATGGGTTCATGCTTGCCGGGCGTTTGTCCAAGATAGGTCAGCATCAGACCGCTGACCTCCGCTGCCTTGCAGGCCGCCTGCATGGCTGAGACCAGGCGTTCGCTCGGATTTACACCCTGCGGCAGCTCTTCCATCATGGCCAGTTCCAGGTTCCCCATCACCGCCTGGAGTTGGTTGTTGAAGTGGTGGGCAATGGCCCCGGCCATGCGGCCCAGGCTTTCGGACTTCTGGAGTTGCCGGTTTTGGGACTCCAGGTTTTCCTTATCCGCTTCCGTCCGCTTGCGTTCGGTAATATCGCGTTCGACGTACAGAATACTTTCAGGATTGCCATTAGAATCAAGCAAAACGGTAGAATTCACATCGATATAAAACAGGCTATTATCTTTTTTTATAGCCAGATATTCTGTAAGCTTATGATCACTTTCACCCGAAAGCAATTTGCGAATATTTTCAGCCAACATTTTGTGACTCGAAGAATCAATAAAATCAAAAATTGAACTTCCAATATATTTATTCTTTTCCGCGATAGGATAGCCATGCATTATCACTAATTTATCGGATATAAGTTGTATTTTTCCATCTAACGATACGATTCCAATACCATCCGGTGAGGCAGATATAATGGCTTCCCATTTTTGACTACTGTGCTGCAGCGCCTCTTCCGCCCGATTGTGCTCGGCAATCTCTCTGGCCAGTGCTTCATTTGTCTGTTGCAGATTATCGTTTGCCTCGGAAAGCTGAATCGTCCGTTCGGAGACCAGTTCTTCCAGAAACTGATTGCGGTCCACCAGTTCCTTCAACGGATAGACTTCGCCCTCACGAACCAGGTGGTAGGGAATGGAAATGCTGCTGTGCGAGATTTTCCAGCCTGCGGATTCCTTGCGAAAAATCAGTACCAGGCGGGCTGTCTCTCTTGACAGGAAATGGTCTTCGATTGGCAGGTGTATGATGAAGAAGCCGGTCGCAACGCCGATCGTATCAGCCAGCAACTGGATGGCCAAGTCCTTGAGTTCGATACGGATCGGATCTTTGATCTCGGCGAAGTCCTGGCGGGTAATTGCAACCCATTCTTCCTTGTTTTTGACCAGAGATTTCCCGCCTCCGGTAAAGCCGGAAAAATCCTCGCTGAAATACGTGGCGAGCCGATCATCGCGGGATGAATACATCCTCAGATAGTCGTCGAACAGTTGCCGGATTTTCCTGTAGTCACTTGCATCCATTAAGCGGGGCCTGTTTATCTGCCATACGCATTAGGGGGGTATTACGTTGTCCGAAAACATCTACATGACAGATTCTCATATATCATAACTATCGATGGAATTACATTGTTTTTGGTAAGAGCATGTGGCGTACCCCATGGCCTGAGCCGCATCCAGCAGCATCGCAGCCTCGGCCACCTGGAAACTGACACCCTGGAAGGTATTAATCACCATGCCGAATGCCTTGCGCCGGGTGGTGTAATGGGTGGCGATTTCAAGTGCCGTGCGGGCGGATCCGATGCTCATGATGACCGTCCCCCCCCCCCGGGGCTCGGTGAGGCATTCCGCGGCAAAGGGTTCTCCCCGAAGAAGCGGCTTGTGGAGCCCGAGAAACAAGACAAGAAATAAATCGCTTATTGTTCCGGACCTGCTTGGATGATTTCGGACCGGCCCCTGAAAGAGGAATCGAAACGCGTCAATTCGTTTGACAGGCATGGCAGCTTTATCATAGGGTAATTAGGGATAAATGTAGGAATGGCAAATAGAACAAGCAACGGAAGTAAAAGAACATGCAGCGTCACCTTCGTATGATGACCAACTGCGGATTACAGATTGCAAATTTTTACGGCTGCCGGAGGTGTCATGAGAATCAAGGATACCTTTAGTATTGTTAAGGATGGCCGAACTCAACAATAATGCAAGAAAGCATGACATTTCAAAGTGGGTCACCCATACAAAACAGTGATGAGCCAAAAGAAAGTTGTTATAGGCCTCATTTTGTCAATTATCGTTGTAGGGCTAATAGGGGAAACTCCCGAATAGTAGATTCCCCCAGACAAAATGAAGCCTTCCCTCCATAGACAAAAAGAATCAATAATGTCAGATAGGGTACAATTGATCCAAATACTATGAGTATCCCAATCATCAGATATTGGTACCTTTGGACGGTTCCCCCAGAGCCGAGAACATTCTTCCACATGTTGAAAATATAGCCATGCAATTCAAGTCTAAAGTTTTTTTTCTTCAGGTTGTGGAGCCGCCGCTTCAATTCGTAAATCCTTCATTTTATGAAACCACCATTCAGACGGATATAATCCATGAATATCTGGAAGATTTTAAACGAAAGAAGGAAGATATCAGCGCTTATCTGACCGGCATCCAGGAGGGTTTTCAAAAAAAAGGAATTGACGCCGGTATTATTGTGGAACAGGGAGGTGCGGTGGAAACCATCATCTCTGTTGCTCAGAGGGAAAACGCGGATCTGATCGCCATCGCCAGTCATGGCCGTAGCGGCTTATCGCGCGTGTTTTATGGTAGCGTGGCAGCGGGTATCATGCATAAAATCGACCGACCCATGTTAATTATTCGAACTCGAAACAGCTAAACTAAAACCGATTCACAATTCCAGCGCAAATAAAGGAGGCTTTTATGTATCAAACAATATTGGTACCTTTGGACGGTTCCCCCAGAGCCGAAAGTATTCTTCCCTATGTTGAAAATCAGGCCCTGCAGTTCAAGTCAAAAGTTATTTTCCTTCAGGTTTGGACCGTTCATGAAGCCATCATCAGTCACGCAAATGATTATATCTTGGATTATACTCAAAAGAAAGAAGAGATCAGTAAATATCTTGCCAGCATTCAGGCGGGTTTTCAAATAAAAGGAATTGAATCCATATTCTTTGTCGAAATGGGGGATGCGGTGGAAACTATCCTGTCAGTTGCCCAGAGGGAAAATGCGGATCTGATCGCCATCGCCAGTCATGGCCGCAGCGGGTTATCTCGGGTATTTTACGGCAGTGTGGCAGCCGGTATCATGCAAAAAATCGACCGACCCATGTTGGTAATTCGAACGCGAAACATGTAGCTTTTCATTTTCAAGCTTACAATTTCAATTTCTGATAATTTCAGGAGCCTTAATGATGATGGTTTTTATGGGTGGAGATTTCGGACAAAATCGGCCACCCATTCCGGCTCAAATCAGATCGGGATTCCGAGCATTATTTGCACAGTCTTCAGCGACAAAAACGATGAGCAGCACGCCAAAACCATGAGTTCTAAAGGGTTTCTCATGACGCCGTTTGGATAGCGGAAATCAACACAAAGCCGGCGTACGAAGGCAAGTCGATGGAGCTTCCCCGGGGTCATAGAGCATGGCATGTCGGACATTGTGAACACGTGGGAACCCGGGAGGCCCTGAAACCTCTTGCATGGATGCGAGTATGCCGGACAATCGATAATAAAGGGAGAAAGACAGGTAT
>CAIVVZ010000489.1 GCA_903909505.1 uncultured Desulfobacteraceae bacterium | reverse complement strand
CGAGAATGCCGTTTACACCGCTTTGAACCACATCGGCACAGAATCGATGCGCGTCGTGAATTTCCCCGCGAATGGCAACGAAATATTCAGTTAATGATATCCTTCTGGAATCAATGGCTATTCCTGAAAATTGGACATTTCTGTTCCCGCATATCCATTCCCCTGCGGTTGCCACAAGAATATCGTCTGTTGTCCACTGCATGAAAAAAATCCTGCGCCGGCCATTGCATTCGGAGAGTTAAAAAGACACCCGTTCACAATTTCTCGAATTTTCGATCACCCGTAACCCGCAATCGAAATAAATGGCAATGATTCCTGACCTATTCGAACTTCAGATCAGCTTCTTTTTCCAATGATGTTCACGATGTATCGGTTTTTCTAACAACTCCAGAGCTTTTTGGGCAATCTGCCGATCGTCAAAGGGAAATGTCTGATCGCCAATGACCTGATAGGTTTCATGCCCTTTCCCGGCAATCAGAATCATGTCCCAGTGCCGGGATATTCGAATGGCCAAATCAATGGCCTTGGATCGGTCCGGTTCAACGACATAGCCCCTTGCCGACGGCGATTTGATGGCATCATCGGGATTATAGGGCGGCAGCCCCTGCTTTCGAACGCCTTCCAGAATTTTCCGTATGATATCCATCGGGTCTTCGAATCGGGGATTATCCGACGTAATGATGCATATATTAGCCAGACTTGCTGCAATCTGACCCATAAGAGACCTCTTTTCCCTGTCTCTGTCGCCCCCACAGCCAAACACACAAATAATTCTATCCGTTGTCAGGTTTCGTAGCGTCCGAAGCACATTTTCCAATGCATCCGGAGTGTGCGCAAAATCCACAAAGACAAACCGATCCACGCTATTTGGAATGGATTGAAGCCTTCCGGGAATAAATTCAACGGATTCGATTCCGGATCGAATGATGTTCAGGGGCAGGCCCAGAGTCAGGCAGGCACCGGCAGCACAAAGCATGTTTTCAACGTTATATTGACCAATCAGTGGCGTTTCAAATTTGAACATGCCTTCGGGAGTCGAAATAACACCTTCCATTCCGGTCTGATCCTCCCGGATAATTTCGGGCCACAGATGGCAACTGTCGTCAAAGCCGACACTCAGGGCCGAAGGCAGTTCTTTGAACAGGCGTTTTCCGATGGGATCATCACAGTTAATAACGGCAATGGCCTTGTTTTTTTTGGGACCTTTGGCCAGATGTTCGGTGAAAAGTTTCTTCTTGCTTTGCCAATAATCCTCCATGTTGCCATGAAAATCCAGATGATCCTGAGTCAAATTCGTAAAGACCGCGACATCCATCCAGCACGCGTCAATCCGATTCAGAAAAATAGCATGAGAGGAGGCTTCCATCACCACATGGGTAACCCCATCCGCCAGCATATCCGCCAGGATTCGGTGGAGATCCAGGGATTCCGGCGTGGTCATGGAAAGGTCAAAGACTTTTCCACCATACCGGCAATTCAATGTGCCGATCACTCCTACTGAAAGACCGGCCTGCAACAGGATTTTCTCAATTAAAAACGCGGTGGTGGTTTTGCCGTTCGTACCGGTAATCGCCACAATTTTCAGCTTTCCGGAAGGATTGCCATAAAACTGACTAGACAGAATTGCGAGGGCTTTTCGGCTGTTTTCGACTTCAATATTCCAGACGGTTTTGGCAAGTGGCTTCTGACTGATGACCGCCGTTGCGCCTTGGGATATCGCGGAGTCAATATATTCATGCCCATCGAATTTGAATCCGGGAATCGCAATAAACAGCCCCCCGGGCTGAACCTCACGGGAATTGAAATGAAGCGAACTGATTTCAGGATCAGGATTTAAACAAATCGGCAACGTACAGGGAACGGAAATGGACTCATGATCGGAATATAAAGATATCCCGCGCACCTGCCGCGGGATAATGGATTCCAGTAATTTTGAAAGTTTCAACCCTTGCCTTCTTTTTCCAGCGAAACCGTCAAACGGTTTGGGATGGTTTGTGGAGAAATATTAAAATACCCCAGCGTTTCCAGCGCAATTCGCTTAAACGCCGGAGCTGCCACGGTTCCACCATAATACCTTTTTTGCGGCTCATCCACAATAACCAAAATAACTGCTTCCGGGTAATCCGCGGGAACAAAGCCGATAAACGAAGAGACATATTTTCCCCTGGCATACATCCCATTCTCGATTTTCTGGGCCGTTCCGGTCTTCCCGCAAACCGTATAGCCTTCCAGTGCCGCATTTACACCGGTTCCTCCGGTAGTGATCACTTCCTTCATCATTTGCCGAACAGTTCGAGCCGTTTCAGAAGAAATCGCGCGGCGCACCGGAGTCGGTTCAATTTTTTTTATAATCTGTCCATTGGCATCGGTGACAGCCTGCACCAGGTGGGGTTTCATCAGAATTCCGCCATTGGCTATAGCGGATGTGGCCGTGATCAACTGAATCGCTGAAACCGATATCCCCTGGCCAAACGCAATGGTTCCGGCATCGATTTTCCGCCATTTAGCATAAGGCGCCAGAACGCCTGTGGTTTCGCCGGCACAGTCGATTCCTGTTTTTTCTCCAAACCCGAAACTTCGAAGATTTTTATAAAGAATTTCCGCTCCCACCGCCTGTCCGACTTTAATAGCACCAATATTGCTGGAATACTTGATGATTTCCTGCACCGTCAGCATTCCATAAGAATGCGTATCATGAACCACATTGGTTCCGACGTGGAACGCCCCGTTTTCGCAGTTGAATACGGTGGTCGGTTTGCAGATTCCAGACTCGATGGCAGCAGCGGCACTGAAAATTTTCATTGTGGACCCAGGTTCAAAAGGATCGGTCAATGCGCGGCTTCTCAGTTCATGCTTGGGGTATTCCCGGAATGCATTCGGATTATAGGATGGGTAATGGGCAAGAGCCAGAATACCGCCGGTTCTCGGATTCATTACAATTGCCATGCCTGACTTTCCGGAAAACCCCACCACGGCTTCCTCCAGTGCCTTTTCAGTAATGTATTGCACAGCACCGTCAATGGTCAGAACAAGGTTATGCCCATTGGAATTCGAGCCCATGGTTTTTTCAGATTCAAATCTTCGGCCCAGGGCGTCTTTGAGCACTTTAACCCGATCCTCGGTTCCTTGAAGCTCGGCATTGTAATAATATTCAGCCCCTTCTATTCCTCTTCCGTCCAGACCACAAAATCCGACCACCTGGGCGCCAAGGAATTTATTCGGATAAAACCGGCTGAATTCCGGCTTTAGAACAATTCCCGGAATATTCAAATCCGCCAACAGCTTGGATTCTTTGGGCGTGATCTGTCGTTTTATCCATATAAACGGTTTGGTTGAATAAAGGTTATTGATCAACTCCCGCCGTTCTATATGTAAAACATCCGAAAGCGCCTTGATCGTTGCGCGAACATCCCTGATTTTTTTCGGATGTGCCCCCACGGAAACCACATCAATGCTTACCGCCATCTTTCGGTTGCTTGCATCAAAGATATCTCCGCGTCTTCCGGAAAACACATCCACTTTTTCATACTGATCCATTGCTTTATCTGCCAGCCATTCGCTGCGAAAAACCTGATAATATATGGCCCTTCCCGCCATCAGAAAGAACAGGGCATACATAATGGATCCCAAAATCCGGATTCGAAACCTCAGCATTTTGCTTTCATCTGTTTTCATGGCAGCACCACCATCTGGTCGTGTGACGGAGGTTCTAGTTTCAGTTGCTGCCGAGCAATCGCGGAAATCCGTTCAGGAGACTTCAGCCGTGCAAGCTCGAGCATCAAACTGTTTTGAAGAACCATCTGTTTTCGATTGGCTTCAACATCCTTTGTCATTTCATATCCCAAACGGGTGCATTGCACCCGGCACCAGGCATAAAAGAGAAATTCGGATATAAACAGAACCAGAAGAACAATCCAGATTCCGAGCAGATTCGATTTCTGTTTTTTGGGGGAATCATGGGTCTTCATTTCAGCGTCTCTGTCGAATTTTTGAAAAAACTGCATTTCCTCTGCAATGCTTCTCACAACTTTTCCATAGCACGAAGCCGCGTACTTCTGGCCATGGGGTTTTGCTGAATTTCATTTTCAGTGGGCCGCACCGCTTTTGATGTCAGCAGGCGGGCTTTTCGAATCTTGTTGCACACGCACCGGGGAAAGTCCGAAGGGCAAGTGCATTTGGATTGCAACCCACGCATGTGTTGCTTGACCATTCGATCTTCAAGAGAATGAAATGACAGCACACAGAGTCTTCCCCCTGGATTCAATAAATCAGCAGCCTGTTTCAAAAATTCCTCAAGTCTTTCAATTTCATGATTTACAGCGATGCGAAGCGCCATAAACACCCGTGTTGCCGGATGAATTTTTGATTTATAGCGTGCAAATGGCGGCACTGCCCCGCTCACGATCTCCGCAAGTTGACAACTGGTAGAAATGGTCCGACGTTTTCGAATTTCAACGATTTTCCGGGCAATCGCCCGTGAATGGCGCTCTTCTCCATAACGGAAAAAAAGATCTGCAAGATCTGCCTCATCGAGCCGTTGAATCAATACTTCAGCGGTTGTATCGGATCGCACATCCATTCGCATATCCAGAGGTTCATCGGCTTTAAAACTGAATCCCCTGCCGCTTTGTGCTAACTGATGAAAGGACAACCCCAGATCCAGAAGCATCCCATCCACAGCAGCTATGTCTAACTGGGACAGGAATTCCGCTGTATGAGCAAAATTGCCATGAAACAAATGCACGTGCTGAAGATAATCCTTTAAAGCGACTTCAGCATGTTGAATGGCATCCGCATCCTGATCAATGCCGATCAGCATGCCGCCGGGAATCATTTTTTCGCAAATCCCCCTGGCGTGACCGCAACCGCCCAGCGTACAGTCGACATAAATCTTTCCCGGTTGACAGTTCAGATAATACGCCACTTCCCGAGGCATTGCTGGAATGTGATGGTAAGGCATGATTAAAGTCCTAATCTGGCAATCTCGTTTCTGACATCCTCCTTTTTCATATCCGCCTCCATCTTCAGATTCTCGTTGTCCCAGGTTTCCCGCGACCAGATTTCAAAGTGATCCAAAACTCCGACCACAACAATTTCCTTATCCAGCCCAGCGTATTGCCGCAAACTGGGGGGAATCAAAACCCTCTCCTGTTTGTCACAGAGGCATTCATAAGCGCCGCCGATAAACACCCTTCGGAATCTTCGCATGCTTTCGCTTTTTTCAACCAGAGACAAAATACGGGTTTCAATTTTATGCCACTCCGGAAGGGTATAGGCCACCAGTCCAAGATCCATTCCGGAAATCATCAGTGAGTCAATTCCGCTGGCCTGAATCATATCCCGAAATCTAGCCGGAACAATAATTCTGCCCTTTCCATCAATGGTATGAAAGCTGCTTCCCCGGAACATCCTTTTTCCTCCACTTTACTCCACGAAAATCATACAATTACATTTTTATTAATGTGTCAAGAAAAATTCTATCTATCATATCTAATAATTCACCGTTGTTAATAACAAGATTACCTTGACAGCATAGTGGAGTATTGTGGAGATATAGCGGAGAAGAGGTTGCTTTGAACATTAATTCATAAAAATATGTCTTGCCATCAGCAGAAAATATTTTTTAACTATTTATTATTACTGTAAAAAATAAGTATTGAGTCAGGAGTCAGAATAACAGCGGTAGAAATCATTTTCATATCTGGGTGGGGTGAATGTTCGAGTGACTCATGACCGTTACTCTGTTTTTTTTATCTATGAGAAAAGGTTATGGCACTTGTGAATCCTGACAGCATGATTCAGTATTCGAGTATTGAACTTAATTCAAATTTATAATACTGTTATAATATGGCTTGACATTTTTCAAAGACTCATATATTTCACAATTCAGATATTGAATATAATTTGTATTTAT
>CAIVVZ010000488.1 GCA_903909505.1 uncultured Desulfobacteraceae bacterium | reverse complement strand
TTCATAAAATTCAGAATGATGGATGGCATGACGCTGAGTGTTGGAACCCTGGCACAAAGAATGCAGATACAGAAAGCAGTTAAACAATTGCGTCAAAACCAAACTCTTCTAAGGAACCTGGCAGCATGAGCATGAAATCAAAGGCGAACCACGAAGGCAAGACGGTATTCTACGAAACAAAAGTATTCCGGGAACTACCCAAAAATGTTTTATAACGCTCTTAGCGTTTGCAAGCGCTAAAGACAAAATTCAAAAGGAGACAGATCATGAAACAAAAAGCTTATCAGGTTGTTTTTCCAGTTACTCTCGTTGTTGTAATGGTGGCGTTTCTATCCATTATCTTTTTCGCCGATGTAAATCCTTCTTTTGCAGCCTCGGGCAGCAAGAAATCGTCGACAGTTCATAGAGACTCTGCTGTCGACCATACCGAGGCCCGCATCAAACAGCTTCAAGGCGCGCTAAAGATTACCGATGCCCAGAAAGAATTATGGAATAACCTGACACAGGTGATGCGGGAAAATGCGAAAGACATGGACGACCTTACCAAGGACAGGACTGAAAACTCCATGACCATGAACGCTGTTGAGCAAATGAAATTCCGCAGTCAAATTGCCGAAGCCCATTTAAATCAAATGAAGAAGTTCATCCCGCCTTTCGAGGCGCTCTATAACAGTATGTCGGATCAACAGAAGAAGAATACCGATACAATATTCCTGACAGGGCGACATGGAAAACACATGATGAAATGATCGTAAATATACAACTGACGATTGACGCCAAGCAGGCGATTGGAATCGACCCAAGAATGGAGTGACTTTATGAAAACATCAAGTACTTGGAATTATAGAACCATAGTGGGCAGGATTATGATGGGGCTTGTTATATCCATAATGATCGGCAGTATGGACGTGGCGCCGGCCCTTGCCAAAGATCACGATAGGGGCGGACATGACAACGGCCGTTACCAGCAAAGAGGCCGTGGGTACGAGCACGGAGGACGCGGATATCAGCGCAACCCCTATGTGCACGGCCAGCCGGCGTATCGGCCTTATGGCTACAGTTATGGTTACAGGGGACGTGTTTATACCCCGCCGCCGGTCATCTATGCACCGCCTCCACCGCCGGGCATCGGTATCTTTTTCCCCCCCATCATTATTCATCCCTAAGGGGATTGCTTCGCGTCGGCTGCCCAGTGTTCAAGCTGAGTTGATCCGGGCAGTCGCGAGTAATGCCGCTCGTTATGAGTGAACGGATAGCGGGGACTCCACCGTTATTAACGGTTCTCAGAGTAACCAAACCTTGCAGACATCAAAAAAAATGGAAAACAGTATGAAAAAAACATGGGTAAGCGCTTTCGGATTTATCATTCTTATGTTAACAGCGGTTGTGTGGGCCGCGCCGGTACCTGATTCAGGGCAAAGCAAATGTTATAACAATACCGTTGAGATCCCTTGTCCTTCACCCGGCCAGCCATTTTACGGACAGGACGCCAACTACAGCATCAACCCGATGTCCTACACCAAGCTGGACAGTAGCGGTAATACACTGCCGGATTCGGCCGCGGATTGGAGCATGGTGAAGGACAATGTCACCGGCCTGATCTGGGAGGGGAAGACGAATGATGGAACAATCCATGACATGAATAACACCTATACCTGGTACGACCCAACCGATTCCGATCCCGGTTATAGTTACGGCGGCATGCATACCAAGTATTTCATAGATGTCCTGAACATCACTCACTTCGGCGGCAACAGTGACTGGCGGATACCCACCATCAAGGAGATAGCCTCTATCATCAATTATGATATTATCGCTTTGGAGGGGGCCATCAGTACCAATTATTTTCCTAATACCCAGGAGTCCTTTTATTGGTCTTCTTCTACCTACGTCAGCATTACGAACTTCGCGTGGAGCGTGTACTTTCCCTATGGCTACGCTACCAGGTCCCATAAGTCTTTCTACAACTATGTCCGCGCCGTTCGTGGGGGACAGTCCGGCGGTTATAAGGATAACGGCGATGGCACAGTAACAGACACATCTACAGGCCTGATGTGGCAACAAGCCGGTCCTTCCAACGTCAAGACTTGGGAACAGGCGCTGGCCTATTGTGAAGGGCTGAATCTTGGCGGTTATAAGGACTGGCGGTTGCCCTCCAAAAGAGCGTTGCGAAGCCTGGTGGATTTCAGTCGGGTTAATCCCTCAATTAACACCGCCTATTTCCCCGATACTGTTTCGTCCTTTTATTGGACCTCTACTACCAATGTCAACAATGTGGAGTTCGCGTGGGGTTCGAACTTCTCCGACAGCGGCGACGGCTTCGACAAGAAGCTCAGCTACGACTACGTCCGCGCCGTTCGTGGGGGACAGGCGCCAACGCCAACAAGGTGTACGGCAACTATAGATGGAAATCTATTGCTCAATGTACCCTATCTCACATATATTAATCCGTTTTTGGGGAAAATATCGCTTTGGGCGAATTTTGTTTATGAGTTCAATCCAACGTATCCGACGTTAATGCTTTTTAAAATGAAAGATTCTGGTATGTTAAACGAGCCTTCTTCTTTATGTGCAGCATCAACACTATCCGACAATTTCAAAATCCATATTCCTGACGTTCTGCTTCAGGATGGAAGCACTCATTTATGGGCGGATTTAGAGTTTGCACCGGCTCTTTCTACCGATGAAAGTGCCTACTTTCTGGTTACAAGCTATGGCGTTATTTCCAATTGATAACGGTTCAAGACGGTAGTCGATAGAAAAAGTAAAATCATGTATCTTGCTAATGCAAAATACACACGACAAAAAGCATATCGATTGATGGATCGTTTCTATCGCTTCCTGCTGCGCGTCGTGCGCGGTTTCAGAAGCAACCAGGGGCTTTTGTTATCCGGCGCCGTTGCCTATTATGCTCTGTTGTCGATTGTGCCCCTGTCAATCCTTGCCCCCATCGTGCTGTCGCATTTTATAGAAGAGCAGCAGTTGATTCACACCTTGTCAACGTATCTGGAACTGGTGATTCCCGGCTATGCGGCAACTTTGATTGAACAGGTGCGGGCATTCCTTGAACATAGAAATGTAGTCGGTATCATCGGCTTTCTTGACATGCTGTTCTTCAGTTCTCTGGCCTTTTCGATGCTTGAAAACGCCATGTCGGTGATCTTTTTTCAGCAGGACAGGATGCATCGCCGCTACTTTCTCATCTCCGCGATTATTCCCTATGTGTATATCATTGTGATGGGGCTCGGTATCGGGCTGGTGTCGTTTATTGTGGGTGCCATCGAGACACTGGAAAGCAGGCATTTGACAATTCTCGGATGGAGTTTGAACCTTGGGGGTGCTACCGGGGTGGCACTGTATGTCCTGGGGATTGTTGGGGAGGTGCTGATACTCACCTCCATTTATCTGGTGATGCCCACTGTGCGGGTCAGGTTTCGTCACGCACTCATCGGGGGGATAACCGCTGCGGTTTTATGGGAGATCACCCGCCGGGTGCTGATCTGGTATTACGCGGCCATATCCATAGTGAATGTCATTTACGGTTCCATCGCCATAACGGTGGTGACACTTCTCAGCATAGAGGTTGTAACGGTAATCCTGCTTCTTGGCGCCCAGGTCATTGCGGAACTGGAGCGCAACCCCGACAAATTGACCGGTGAGCCCGTCAATCAAGCGCGGTAAGTTATTTGCTGCTGAATAACAATATATCCCCGGATTTAAGAATGAAGTCATATATGACCACTGGTTAAATATGACCCTTTTTTATGGCTGTCAATGACAGCCCCCCAAATGCTTTTTCAACTATATATTCTTAAAAATCAGAATGATGGATGGTATGCGATGTGTGTTGGCAACCTGGCACAAAGAATGCACATATAATAAATCGCGAATAGTGGCACGATCGTTCTTGTAGGGCGCCTCACTGCCCCCATCCTTGCCAGGGTCCATCAGTGAACGCTCCATCTACAAAATCCAGCAATCTTTAACGAATTTGTTTTGTACAAAAGATAAACAACCGAAGGAATAACATTCAGGATATTGAGCGAAAGCTTGCCTTGCCAGTTATCGGAAAAAAATGATCGCCCGGAAAATGTATTCCGGGAACTACAAAAAATTTCATCAAAGAAAGGAAAAAAGTATTATGAAAAGATCAATGTATTGCTTAGCACTGATAGTAACTGTGGCCTCTTTGTTTTTTATCAACGTCAATCTGTTCGCATCCGAGACGGATGACCGCATCGAATCCTCCGCAAAACAGTCTTATGTGTTCAAGACCTACCTCATGGGCGATGACATTAAAATCCAGTCCATGGATGGTGCCGTCGCCTTGACCGGGACTGTTTCCGAAGAATCCCACAAATCATTGGCCAGGGAGACGGTTTCGAGTCTGCCCGGAGTTAAAAGCGTAGACAACAAGTTGGAAGTAAAAGGTGAAGCCCCTGCTGTGAACACGGATGCATGGCTCATTACCAAAGTGAAATCCGCGCTTTTGTTCCATCGGAGCGTGAGCGCCACCGAAACCGAGGTTTTGGCAAAAGACGGGACCGTCACCTTGCGCGGCAAAGCAACCAGCATGGCCCAAAAGAACCTGGCGACCGAATACGCCAGGGATGTGGAAGGCGTCAAAGCCGTTAATAACGAGATGACGGTGTCAACTGCGGCAATGAAGCCAGGTAAAAAAACGATGGACGGAAAAACGATGGGCAAAAAAGTGGATGCCGTGACCGAATCGGTTGATGACGCATCCATCACCGCTCTGGTCAAGACGACGTTGCTGTTTCATCGTTCAACCAGTGCCATCAACACCACTGTCGTGACGAAAAAAGGCGTGGTCGAGTTGGGGGGCAAAGCCAGGAACGCGGCTGAAAGGAACCTGGCCACCAAACTCGTGAGCGATGTTTACGGCGTAAAGAGGGTTGTCAACACCATGATCGTCCAGTGAACCGGGTCCAAGACCCACTAAGATTGCAGGCTCGTTGCAAACCAAAAGACAAACAGGAGAAATACCATGAAACCAAGCACAAAAAACGACGCAGAAGGCAAGATGCACCAAGCAAAAGGTAAGATCAAGGAAACCGTCGGGAAAGCGGTCGGGAATCGCGACCTGGAAGCCGAAGGCAAAGTCGAAAATTTAGACGGGAAAATTCAAGAAAAGCTGGGCCAGGTTGAGAAAGTTCTGGGCAAGTAGCGCTGATTGTTTCAGCGTTTCTCTCCAAGACAGCCGGCCGGGGCTTAGAATACCGGCTAACTTTAAAGGTAAAGCGAACTCAAAGCAAATTAAAAGGAGAATCCAATGTTGTGGACGATTGCTGTAATACTGGTAATACTATGGCTGCTGGGATTGGTGAGCAGTTACACGATGGGAGGATTTATCCATATCCTGTTGGTGATTGCCGTTATCGTGGTGCTTCTCAATATCATTCAGGGCAGAAGAATCACGTAGTCAGCAGAATATCATAAACCGAATTGACAATATAAAGGAAGGGCCAAATGAAAACAACCACACTTCTTGCCGTCATACTTATTGCGATAGGGATCGTGGCCTTTGGGTATCAAGGGATCACTTATACGACCAAAGAAAATGTCGTGGATATCGGTCCACTGAAAGTGACAACGGAGAAAAGCAATACGCTTCCGTTGCCGCCGATCGTCGGCGCGATTGCGCTCGTGGGCGGCATTGTGTTGCTGGTCGTGGGGAAAAAAAATAGCTGAGAACAGATCAGTCAGATAAACTGAAGGGGAAGCTTTGTCAAAGAACCTTTGGGACTGGCAAAGAGAAAAGGATCTCTTCAAATGATGATCATACTCGTAATAATCATGAACGTGCTTCCGGAAAAGCAGAAAGAGGTTTTGCAAACGCTTCTCTCAATGATTGAGCCGCCAGG
>CAIVVZ010000487.1 GCA_903909505.1 uncultured Desulfobacteraceae bacterium | reverse complement strand
ACATTATCGCACAACATGCGCATAAGGGTAGAACTTGAGCGATAATTCGCTTCACTTTCTAAAAGCTTCTGCTCGATCTGCTTGCGATCCGTGATGTCTGTTGCGATTTCCAATCGGACAATTCGGCCGTCCGGCCAGTAAATGGCCCTGTCCCTGCAATCGTACCAGCGATTGTTGACAGTGTTCCGGATTTCCCAGGCAACTCCTTCCGTCGGATTTCCGTCAGGCCCGACGAGTTTATGATTCGTGCAGAATTCGCAGGGACCCATCTGTTCGGCCTGAAACACCTGCCAGCAGATTTTGCCCTTTACATCACCCCAAATGTCCTTTCCGTATGCGTTAATAAACACGATTTCATGGTTTTTCATGTCAGTCACGTAAACGACGGCATCAATGCTATTTAAAACCTGGGAGAATATCTTATCCTGGGGTCGAAGCTTCACCGCCCGGGGAGACAATGAGTTCACCCGATTTGTAAAAACGTCATTTTCAGTCATTGTCATGATCCTTTAATTGACTCTTCACTGGCGCAGCGGCAGCATCGGCTTGTCCGGGCGCATGCGCCGACACGCTTTCAGAAGCCTCATCCAGCACTTTTCTGACCATTTCGGCCAGATCGGCTTTTGACAAGGGCTTTATGAGAAGCCCTCGGATACCCATGTTCCTGGAACGCTGCTCATCGATTTCACTGCTGAATCCCGTGCAGAGAACGATCGGAATCCCCGGTCGGATCGACATCAATTCGCCGGCAAGCTGCTCGCCTGTCATGTCCGGCATGCCCCTGTCGCTGATCACGAGGTCAAAATCATCGGGATTGTCTTTAAATGTATCGAGTGCCTCCAGGCTGCCGGTTCGGGCGGTAACCCGATAGCCCAGCCTTTCGAGCATCATCTGCTCCATGCGCACGACCGGCGCTTCATCATCAACCAGCAGAATGCGTTCGCTGCCCGTCGAAAATTTTCTGGCGACCGCGGCAGTCCTGCTCTCCCTGGCCTGTCTCAAAAGGGGCAAATATACATGAAACGTCGTTCCTTTACCGACCTGACTATGGACCCGGATATTCCCGCCGTGCTCCTTTACAATGCCGTGCACCACGGAAAGCCCCAGTCCCGAGCCCTTTCCCTGTGCCTTGGTGGTAAAGTAGGGATCAAATATTTTTCCGATCAGCACTTGATCCATTCCGGTTCCGGTGTCGGATACGGTGACGCAGGCATATCTGCCGGGTTTCATATCATGGAAAGGCAGATCCTCGTTTTCACCGGCAGGCAGGCTGTTCCGTCCGATGACTGTCTCTTTCAGCTCAACAAGTATCGTTCCGCCATTTCCCTCAACGGCATGATAGGCATTGGTGATCAGGTTCATCACGACCTGATGCACCTGCGTGGAATCAGCGGAGGCAAGGCCGCAATCCATATTGATATGGCTTGTGATTTCAATATTCATGGGTATCGTGGCCCGGACCAGCTTCAATGCCTCTTTCAAAACCTGCTGAATCCGGATGGGCTGTTTAAGGATTTTGGTTTGACGGCTGAAAGCCGGGACCTGTTTGACCAGATCACTGCCACGCTGCGCGGATTTGAAAATTTGTTCCGCAATTTCATGCATGGGACTCTCCGGTGGAATATCTTCCTGTAATATCTCTGAAAATCCGATGATCGGATACAAGATGTTGTTCAAATCGTGGGCAATGCCCCCGGCCAGAGTCCCGATAGCCTCCATTTTCTGGGCCTGCTGGAGCCGGGCATGGAGTTCGGCTTTCTCCTCTTCTGCCAGCTTGCGCTCGGTGATGTCGTTAGCTGTAACCACCGATCCGACAATCGCGCCGCCTCCGTCACGGATGGGAGCGAAGTTGTAGCTTCCCACCCAGGTTTCACCCGTGTCTTTGCGTCGCAAGGAGTACTCGATATGCCTGCCTGTCTCGCCCCGCAGTGCCCTTGGGACCGCCCATTGATCGAGGGGCGCAGGCTCGCCGTCGGCCATGAAGACATCAAGAAGCTCAGGGTACTCGGCGAAGGTTATGGCACATTGCTCCTTGTTTTTGAATTTGTGGAACGTTGCAAAGGCATCGTTGAACTCGATAAACCGCCCCTCGGCATCGGAAATGAACACAGCATCGGTCATGCTGGCCAAGGCCGCTTTCAGTTTCGCCCTGCTTGCCAGCATCTCTTCCACGGCATGACATTGCGACAGGGCCGTGGTGTTGTTGGACCAGAAGCTTCCATGGGTGGTGAAAAAAGGTTTGGCGGGATCGAACCGGCCGGAGAGAATGTTGCCGCACATGCATTCAAGCACAGGGTTGCCTGCGCCGTCGCGCAGGATTCTGCCGTTCGGGCCGTAAGCGCAGAGACTGTTTTCCGCTTGAACAAAGGTGGGAGGAAATCCCCGGGTCTCGTAATACGGATAGTCGTCCCCGGTGCGCAGGCGGATGCCGACCGCCTCGCACCCCGACCAGCCCTGCAGGGAAGCGGTCAGCTCCGAGATGCGTTTGCGGAAATCACCCGGCGTGGTGAGCCGTACAATCAATTGCGCCGTCATCTCACGCTCATCCTCCCGGAGTTTGCGTTCGGTGATGTCGGTGATCACGATGCGGACTACCGGGGAATTATCGGCTTCCTGCGCGACAGTCGCCGTCAGATGCGCCCAGAATGGGGTTCCATCTTTTTTCACCATCCGCAGATCATACGCACACGGGTCGCCGGTTTCAAAGAGTAGTTTGCGGTGGCGGTAGTGGATATCCTGCTCTTCAATGCGGATGAACCGAGAGATCGGCTGCTTGATCAGTTCGCGCCGGGTTATTCCCAGCAGGGTGGTGGCAGTAAGGTTGGCCTCCAGGATCAGCCCCTTTTCGGAGATGGTGAAATAGCCCACCGGGGCCAAGTCATAGAGATCGAAATAGCGTGACCGGGCCGCGTCCAGTTCCGCCTGGGTTGCGCGCAGATTCTGGTTCTGCATCTCCAGTTCGATTTGATGCACCCGCAGCGCCTGTCCTTCCTTTCCACCGGTATCTGGGCCGGGGGTTGCATCATCGGATCCGTTATCCTTGACTTTCATCGTATGCCTCCCGAATGCGGCCCGTCTTAAAGCCTCTCTGTCCGCACCTTACGTTTCAAAATACAATCCTGTCCACGCCTGCCAGCATCTTGTCGGCAAGCAAAATCAGTTTATCGGGTGTCTGCGGCTGGTGCCGCTTCAATGACGCTGCGCCGATACTCACGGTAACCGCTGCGGATCGGCCTTCATGGATAAATGGCGTGCTCCTGCAAAATTCCAGGATGCTGTTGCCAAGCACCAGCGCTTTTTCCAGCTCGGAGTTGGGCAAAAGGACCAGGAATCGCTCTCCGCCGAAACGAAACCCAAGATCCGTGCTGGAAATCAGCTTTTTCAGCCGGGCGGAAAATTCTCTCAGCACAAACTCCCCGAAATCGTAGCCGTGGGCATCGCTGATTTGTTTGAAATGATCCAGCTCAATCATCAGGCATGACAGATCATGCCCATTACGCCTGCACTGCTCAAACTGGTGCTCCAGGGAATACGTCAGAAACCGCCGGTTGTACAGCTCTGTCACATCGTCCATGACAGCGAGCCGCTGCAGCTGTCTTTCAACTTCCTTCTGCTTTTCCAGCGCCAGCCCAAGTTTTTCATTTTGCTCCTGAAGTTCACGGACAAGATCGATGCGGTCTTTTCGCACCAGGAAGTATTCGATGGCATCGCTAAGCGCCTGTTTCAGGTCTTCCAGTTTCGCGGGCTTGGTGATGTATCGAAAGATCTCTCCGGTGTTGATGCAGGGCAGAAGCTGACCGATCTGAACATAGGCGCTCAGTGCCACCCGAACCGTATCAGGGTAGCGCTTCTTGACCTGTCTGAGCAGGGACAACCCGTCCATCCCCGGCATCCGCATGTCGGTCACAATAACATGAATCGGCATTTTTGCCATGACGGCCAGCGCGTCCGCGCCGTTTCCGGCAAAATGCACCGCATAACTCTCCTTGCGCAGCAGTCGGCCAATGGCGCTCAACGTATCCGGGTCATCGTCAACAAAAAGAATATGGACATTATCATTCATCGCGACAGCTCTCTTTCACCCGGTACCCGGCTCCATTCACAATTTATCAGCCGCGACCGTGGCGCTGACGGGAATGGCATTCGCTTTAAGCAGATAAATATCCACGGCATCCCGTATGATCTGTTTGAATGGTTCCGGTTCCAGTGGTTTTTGAATAAATCGCAAGACATCGCTTCTGTCAATGGCGGCAATGATCTTGTCCATATCCGATGTGGCGCTCAGGATCAGCCGCTCGGTTTCCGGATAACGGGTTCTGGCCTCATTGAGCAGGGTCAAGCCGTCCATTTCTGGCATCCGCAAATCGCTGACAATGATTGCCACTGGTTGGGATGCCAGAATTTCAAGCGCCTTTGCACCGCTTTCGGCAAATACCACGCGATAGGGTTCTTTACGCAAAAAACGGCGAAGTGCGCTGAGCACATCCGGTTCATCATCCACGAAAAGAATAACAATATCAGAAATTGTTTTCATGCAGTCCTCGAGAACAGGTAAAGGTTATGGGTTATTGGGAATCGAAATGGAAAAAACCGACCCGCCGGAATCAGGACAATGAACCGCCAAAGTCCCTTTGTGTTTTTCTACAATGATATCATAACAGATGCTCAGCCCCAGGCCGGTGCCCCGGCCGGGCGGTTTGGTGGTGAAAAACGGCTCGAATATCCGGGTCCGGATTTCCGCCGGTATCCCGGGGCCGTCATCTGCGATCTCGCAGAACACATTT
>CAIVVZ010000486.1 GCA_903909505.1 uncultured Desulfobacteraceae bacterium | reverse complement strand
CCGAGTGGTATCTATCATTTATTAACACCTTTGGAATCACCGTTCGAATTATCCCTCACTGGTATATCCGCAAATTCATTTCCATGCAGCCGAATGCTCACGCATTCCAGGTTGACCGTTTTTTATCTGAACCCTCACTGATATTAAGTACGATTCAGGAAAGACGGGACGCCCTGGTAATCAAATCCATCTTGGACTTTTTTCTGTCCCTTCTGGTCCTGATTCTCAGCTTTCCACTGTTTATCATCATTTCCGGTTTAATCAAGCAGTCATCACCGGGCCCTGTTTTTTTTAAACAGACCCGATGTGGCCAGTTCGGCAGGAAATTTCCGGTCTATAAGTTTCGAACCATGGTCCAGGGTGCTGAAGCAAAACAGGAAAGCCTGGCAAAATTAAATGAGTGCAACGGGCATGCGTTTAAAATCAAAAAAGATCCACGCATTATTCCCTATATCGGAACTTTCCTTAGAAAATTGAGTCTGGATGAGTTGCCTCAGTTTATCAATGTTATCCGGGGAGAAATGAGCGTTGTGGGGCCCAGACCCCCGATTCCATCTGAAGTTGAAAAATATGAATTGTGGCAACGCCGGAGACTTTCCATGAAGCCTGGCATTACCTGTGTCTGGCAAATCCAGCCCAATCGCAATGATATTCCATTTGATCTATGGATGAATATGGACCTGGATTATATAGATCGCTGGTCTTTGTGGCTGGATATTTCCCTTATATTGAAAACACTTCCGGCAGTCTTTTTGGGACGCGGCAGATAACAAATAGGTTTTTGGAGCCAGATGGACCATGCTTAAAGCATCCAATTTAAAAAAAGGCCATGTCGTTTCAATTAATCAACAACTGTTTATGGTTAAACACATTGATGTGAAAACCCCATCCGCGCGAGGCGCGCTGACGCTGTACAAGGTCCGGCTGATGAATGTTCAAAATGGCCAGAAACTGGATCAATCCTTTAAGGGAAACGATACGCTGGAAGATGTCGAATTAAGTCGAAGACCGGTTCAGTACATTTTTAAGGACAGCAATCTTTATACCTTCATGGATACCGAAGATTACAATCAGTATGTCCTGAGCGAGGAAACCCTGGAAGAGCAGGTTGTCTGGCTCATAGACAACCTGAACGGCATCACCGCCCTTCTGAATGATGGAAGGATCATCAGCATCGAGTTGCCTCAGTCCATTCAACTGGAAATCACGGAAACCTCCCCCGCCATCAAAGGGGCGACGGTGACCGGCAGGACTAAATCCGCAACGCTTTCCAATGGGGTTGTTGTTCAGGTTCCCGAGTATATGGAGGCTGGAGAGCAGGTCAAGGTCAATACGGAAACCGGAAAATACATGTCTCGCGCGTAGTCGGCGATGGAGATGAATAGATTTGGGTTGACAAGATCAGGTGTTTTTATTTATTTAGTCGACATACAAAGGTAGTCTATTGAAAATCCCGCAGAGGAGGTGGTGATATTTTTTCCTTTTTAGACGAGACTCAAAAAGATGGTGACGTTCATATTAACCGAAGGGGGTTTCTCAAGATAGGGGCAATGGCAGCTTTGGTGGGGGTGATTCCAAAATCGGCTTTTGCAGCAATTCTGCGAAAATCCAAACCCGCAAAAGTTCTTCCATCCAAAGCGCTACACTTCTTCAATCCCCATACCTGTGAAAAAATAGATGTTTCCTATTTCGCCAAAGGCCGGTATTCACCTGCAGCACTCAAAGATATCAGTTATTTGTTTCGGGATCACCGTACGGGAGCCATAAAAACCATTGATCCGCATCTCCTTGATTATCTTTATGGTATATCTCTCAAGCTGGAAACCCGCTCTTCCCCGTTTCACATCATATCCGGATACCGGACTCCCGAGACCAATGCCATACTTTGTCGGGAAAGCGGAAATGTCGCCAAGAACAGCCTGCATATTCAAGGCAAAGCAGTCGACATTCGCTTGCCGGATCGAAAAATAGCCGCGATAAGACGGGTTGCGGTATCGCTGAAAAAAGGCGGAGTCGGATATTATCCTTCTGATAACTTCGTTCATGTGGATGTGGGGGATGTCCGGTACTGGTAGAAAAGACAATCCTTAGGTCAATGCCGCCATTTCGACATTGACTTTTCAGCATCAGTTTTTTGCTCTCAGATCCGGCAGATTTTCCGCAGGAATGAACGTATCCTTCAGCTTTGCTTTAAGCGCCCTTGAAAGCGGCGGATCCCGATCGTAAATATCATTTCCAAAGTGGATAGTTCCCGTCTCAGCCACCCAGGCCGTCCAGTAAAGGAGGTGAACCGGAATGGGGTCCTTGATGCGCACCACGGTCGTCACACCGCTTTCGATGGTTTCCATGATCTTTTGGTTGGGCCAATGTGTATCATTCTGAAGCAGATATTTTGCCAGTTCAACCGGTTTTTCAATACGAATGCAGCCCGAGCTGAAATCTCTGGATGCCCTTTTGAACAAACTGCGTTGGGGGGTGTCATGAAGATAGACAGAGAACTTATTGGGAAACATGAATTTAATTCTGCCCAAGGCATTTAATGGGCCGGGATCCTGTCTCAGCCGGTAGGGGAAATAATTCGTATTTACACTGTACCAGTTGATAATTGCCGGATTGATTTCAGGAGCATCTTCCCCCCAGTTTTCAAATACTTTGAAGTGCTGTTGGGTTAAGTAAAGTGGATTTTTCCGGATAATCGGGAGCTTGTCCTCCACGGCAATCTTTATGGGGACATTCCAGTAAGGATTCAACACCAGGTATTTCATTTTTTCGCTGAAAACAGGCGTTCGGCGATAAGATCTTCCGACAACCACCCGCATATCCAAAACCGTCGTTTGATTCTCCACGACAGCCAGACTGTAATCGGCAATGTTGACCAGTATGTACCGGAAACCCAGATCGTGGGGGATCCAGCGCCACCGTTCCAGATTCAGCTCTATCTGACGTATGCGATCCTCAACCGGAACATTCATCGCCGTCAGGGTACTCAGCCCAACCACGCCGTCCGGCTCAATTCCATGGCGATTCTGAAACCGCTGAACCCCTTTTATCAGAGATTCGTCAAATTCGGCGGG
>CAIVVZ010000485.1 GCA_903909505.1 uncultured Desulfobacteraceae bacterium | reverse complement strand
CCAGCAGCCAGAGCGGGATCCTGTTCCCGACGCCATACTCCTCATCGTCTCTCAGCACATAGCTTTCCGGAATGTTGGCGATCTGGCCGAAAGATTTATTTTTTCCCCCAACTTCAAAAAGATATCTATCCTCCACCAGGAAATCCCCCTTGGGGGGGTAATGCAAGCGGTATCCGGCATTGCCGATCATGGCGGCGGCATAGGTTTCCCGAATCGTGCCCTCCAGGGGATTGTCGCAGAGTACACTTAAAAGGTTCGGGTTGTCGAGATACAGTTTTTCCGGCTTGTTCAAAAGGCTTTTGGAATTCACCTTTCGGATGAGGCTTCCTGTTTCCATGTATCCCAGGTAGGCATAAAGGGTGCGAACGTTGATACCCGCTGCACCGGCCAGTTTGGTGATCTTGAGTTCCATGGGCGGGGACTGGCAGATGAGTTCCATGATCCGGTTCAGTTTGTGGATATTTTCCTTGTCGATGGCGTATATGACCGACAAATCCGAATCGATCATCTGCCGGACCACCTCGATCAACTTGATCGGATAATCCCGTATCCCTTCCCGGTAAAATGGATATGCGCCATAGGTGAGATAGTCCCGGTACAGCTTTAGTATTTTATGATCTTTGAGAAGATTGACGATGTCGATGGTAATTGCCGGATGCTCCTGAACGAGCGTCTTCAGGTCCATCGACGAAAGGGTGATGCCGGTTTCCAGCTCAACGAATTCACGAAATGACAGACAGGGAAGGCTATGAATCACGGCCCTTCGGGAAAGGTCCACTTTGGCATGATCGATGTGCAGAGCCGAGGACCCGGTAAATACCACCTTCAGGGGAAATGTGTCGTAGATGGCCTTGAGATCGGCGGCGAACCCGTTTTGTTTGTGAATTTCATCGATCACAAGCAGTTTTCCGCCGATTTTTTCAAAGGCTTCCGCAATGTCAAAAACCCGTGCTGCATTGACACGGGGATGATCGGCGGTGATATAGAGAACTTCCGTTGCAGCATGACCGGAGGCTTCGATATATTGCCTGACAAGGGTGGTTTTTCCGGCGCCCCTCGGACCCTTGATGCCGATAAGCCTTGACTCGGGACTCAGCTTTGGATGGAGGAAACGCTTGTACTTTTCCGTTTTCATCCCGAGGGTCATATGGGAAAGCAGAATCAAGTGGTCGATGCCCATGATGCTCCGCGCTTGTTTCGGGTGAGGGACGGCAATGAAGTGATTTGTATTCCAATGCAATGAAATTCTATAAAAGATTGTATTCTAATGCAATAATCAATTTAAATTCAGAGCATCAATTGATAAAATAATGTAATGTCCTCTATCCGCCCGTGGCGTATTGCTCACGAATCAGACGATCCAACTGCCCGGCCAGGTAAATCGGCAGGGACAAGAGGGTGTACGATACAGATTTTGCGTCGGTTTTGCTGCCAAGGTCAACAGAGAAGTCACCGATGGACGGGCGATCCAGGTTGAAGCGGACCGCAAAACGCCGCGCTTTCTCTGCCAGAAAGACATGTGTGGATTTAAGGCTGCCCGACGTTCCGGCCCGCACTTCCACAGGAATAACGATTCCATCATGGGTCCAGAGATAATCCACCTCCGCATTCGCGTTCCTTGCTTCCCGGTGCCAGTAGAAAAGGGGGTGTTCGGCGAAGCATGGGCCGACGGCTCGAAGCTCCTGTCCAACCAATTGCTCGGCCA
Organism: uncultured Desulfobacteraceae bacterium; assembly: GCA_903909505.1. Classification (GTDB taxonomy): domain Bacteria; phylum Desulfobacterota; class Desulfobacteria; order Desulfobacterales; family Desulfatirhabdiaceae; genus RAAP-1. The sequence continues at coordinate 39,642 of CAIVVZ010000485.1, read as the reverse complement.
GGCTCCCCTCCTGAACGGTCAGTAGTTTGGCATCATCAGGCAAATTTAAACCACAGAGATTTCCACATAGCCCGATGTCCAGCAGCAGCGGCTTGAACCGGTCATTCGATGCCTCGGCTCCAAGCGGCACACCGTTCGCCGAACTGTGACGGACAAGAGAAACAAACCCAGCGAGTTCAAGTAACTCAAGCGCGGTCCGCAAATCTCCCGCCCTGGTCTCGCGATCAATGTTCACGTAACGCACTTTCCGTCCGATGGACAGCGGGATATGGCGCAAAACCCGGCGCATATTGCGCTGTTGTGCACGCGTGCCGTATTTGGCGAAATCGTCCTGCAATGTGGTGATAATGGACGTCAGCACGCGCTGTACTTCGACCAGATCCCGTCGCTCCCGGTAGGCGGCGACAGCCGCCGGCATGCCTCCGATGAAAAAATAGAGGCGTAGAAATTCCCGCAGTCTGATATCCGCCGTATCGCTGAATGGATCGCCGACATGGTAGTTTTCCAGCCATGTGACAAGCCTGTCCTCACCGAGCGCCGAGAGAAACTCGGAAAAGGTCAGCGGATAGAGGTAAAGATATTCGATGCGGCCCACCGGCATGGAATGCTTGAATTCCCGTAATGCGAACTCCAGCAGCGACCCGGCGGCAATGACATGAAGGTCGGGAAGCGCTTCCTGAAAATAGCGCAGGCAGGCAATAGCCTTTGGACAGGCCTGCACCTCGTCCAGAAACAACAACGTCTTACCCGGCACAACAGACTGATTGAAATACAGACCCAGCTCCTGAATGATCCATTGCGGTTCCATCCCCTCGAACAGACGATGCAGGTTCTCCTTTTGCTCCAGGTTGACCGTCAGGACGGACTCAAAACAGCGGTGGCCGAAATCCTCAACGAGAAAGGTTTTGCCCACCTGCCGCGCTCCACGCACGATCAACGGCTTTCTGTCAACACGGCCCTTCCATGCATCGAGGTCATTTTCTAATTGTCTTTTCATGCTCAAACACCATTGGATAATGACATATATTAAATCCAAACACCATTAGATTATATCATTTTTAGGAATATTTCAAACTATATTTTGTCAAACGGCCATTGGTATTGTCCAAGGTATATTTCGTCGTGATAAACCGTGTAAGTAACTTTCGAATGACTTGGGCAAGCCTCTTCGGGCACGAGCATCACCGTCAGGACCCTCACCCGGCTTGCCTTTCACAGCGCATCAATGGTCTCTCCGGGATCATTGCCCGACTCCATTTTTTTCGTCACTTTTTCCAGCATCTTGCGTATTTCCGGAAGTAACGCATCAAACATGCTGGTTATATCCAATTCGGTATCACCTGGCTCGGGCGCCGATGTGAACGAGGTTCACCGGATCTGGGTTGGCTCGAAAGTGTGTATGAAAAATGGGTTGTACTTGAGTGTCTTGCCGCAGTTGGGGCAGGCCGAAAGGATCTCAGATTGCGGATCACTGAAGTCAGCATGAGCATTTATTGCATTGGCTACATCCAGAGGAGGCACAAACTCCTTGCTGCAATAGGGGCAGCGGGCTTTGGATGAATTGATTGCGGTGATGATTGCTGGGCCGGAAGGCGGGAAGTTGACAAGGGTGAGGAAATGAACCTGGCCATCCGCCGTTCCGCAGATGATATGGTCGCCAGCCGGTGATAATGTCATCGAAACGGCACTACCACAGTATATGGCCAGAATCTCGCCGCTCTGAAGGTCCCAGATTCGAAGGACACCGTAATCACTTGTCAAGACGGCGCGGCGTCCATCGGGGCACACGCACACGCTGCCGTCCAAGAAGCTTTGGAATTCAAGTGTTTGCAGGCATTGCCCGTTCTCAAGGTCCCAGATTCGAAGGGTTTTGTCCCAACTTGCCGAAACGGCGCGACGTCCATCTGGGCATACGCACACGCTGTGGACCCCGGAGCTGTGTCCTACAAGTGTTTGCAGGCATTGCCCGTTCTCAAGGTCCCAGATTCGAAGGGTTTTGTCCCAACTTGCCGAGACGGCGCGACGTCCATCTGGGCACACGCACACGCTGTAGACCGAGTCGGTGTGGCCTTCAAGTGTTTGCAGGTATTGTCCACTTTGCAGGTCCCAGATCCGAAGGGTATTCTCTGCACTTGCCGAAACGGCGCGGCGTCCATCTGGGCATACGCACACGCTCACTTGGGAGTGCTGGGAGCTGTCGCATTCAAGTGTTTGCAGGCATTGTCCACTTTGCAGGTCCCAGATTCGAAGGGTATTGTCTGCACTTGCCGAGACGGCGCGGCGTCCATCTGGGCACACGCATACACTGGTGACGGGGGAATCGTCGCCTACAAGTGTTAACAGGCATTGTCCACTTTGCAGGTCCCAGATTCGAAGGGTATTGTCTGCACTTGCCGAGACGACGCGGCGTCCATCTGGGCACACGCTCACGCTGTCAACATGGTTTCTGTAGCATTCAAGTGTTTGCAGGCATTGCCCGCTTTCCAGATCCCAGATTCGAAGGGTATTGTCATCACTTGCCGAGACAGCGTGACGCCCATCGGGGCACACGTATACGCTGTAGACCCGGGAGATGTGTCCTACAAGTGTTTGCAGGCATTGTCCGCTCTGCAGGTCCCATATCCGAAGGGTGATGCCCCAACTTGCCGAGACGGCGCGGCGTCCATCTGGGCACACGCACACGCTTTCGACTGAGCCGCTGTGTCCTTCAAGAGTTTGCATGCATTGCGGTTGAAAAGGGGGCATGGGAGGGCGGGGAGAACGTTTCAGGAAAGGCAGTTTGCGATCATCGATATGTCGCTTGGCAAGGTCGTGGACAGGCCCATTTTCTGCATAGTTGAAAGCGAGCGGCAGAGTTTCGCGTGGAAACGCTGCAAGAGTATTCATGTGGCCCGACACGAAGTTGGCGAAATGCCGCAAACGGGCGGCGCGTGGCGAATGTTCTTCTGGGATCTCCATTTCGGCTTTGATTTGCAGCTCGGGAGGCAACGGAGGGTATTCTGGTTCAGCGACCAATTCACCGCTATCTTTAGACTGCAACCAGTCATAATGCTTTACCGCGTAATCCCGCAGGGCCTGGTTGTATCTATGCATTGCCTCGTCCCGCCGCTGGAGCCGTTCGTTCTCCTCCCGGAACTCCGGAAGGTCGGTGAGGGCCGAGTTGTAGTCTCGAACAAGATCGTGCGTTAATCCGGCGGTGCATTTGGCTTCGATATAGCGCAGATCTGTCAGCGGGCCAGGATTCGTTTCATTACCGATCAGGTCATCCCAGCGTTCGGCCGCGCATAGGTGAGCCGGTAAATAGCGCAGGGCGTAGGGGGAAAGCGCGTCCAGGCCATGCTGGAATTCGCGCCAGCAATGCTCAGCCAGGATGCGGCGGCCGTCGGATATGGCGATGACGAAGTGTCCCGCGGAGTTACGGTCGGTGATCCAGTCGCAGAGCGAACGGTGAAAGGGGCGGATTGTCTCTGTTTCGCCTTCGCCGCTGGTGGGAAAAAGCGAACCGAGGCGGTTGAGGCGGCGCAGCAGTTCGGTGTCGTCGGTGATATCACAGATCCGTTTGAGATGGTTCAGGGTGAGCGGCTCATAAGCTGCGAAGATGGGTTGGAGAATCGGGGTGATTTTGCTTTCGTAGTAGGTCAGATCCTTTCCAAACTGGCGATCGAAGTACCGCTGGTATACATCGCCCAGGCCGCGAGGAAATTCCTCCATGCGTTGCAGGCTGAGAGTTTCGCCCCGAATGGCTTCCATCACATGGATAACGTAGAGGAAAACGCCTTCGCTTCTGCGCAGGATTTCCCCGGTCTGCTCCGGGGTAATGCCGGGAAGGCCCATAATGAGGTAACGTCTTAGATCGTTGATGTTTTCCTCTCTGCTGGTGTCAAGGATGTAGGGGGAAAGCGCCTGGAACGAGGCGGTGATTTCCGGTTCGGGGCGCGAGGTGACAAGAAAACGCATCCAGGGAGGGGTTTTGTCCGCGCATTGGCTGAGGAAGCGGACGATCTCGTTGCGGCGGTCGGATGTGGCCTCGTCAAGGGCGTCAATGAGCACGACGATGGGGCGATCGGGGACGGGAAAAGCGTCAGCCAGAAGCTGGACAAGGAGTTTGTCGAAGAGGGTGTAGGCCTCGTGATATTCCTGAACGATGGACTCCAGATCGAGACGGGCAAGACGGGCCTCGTATTCCGGTAGCTGGGTTGTGAGCTGGTACACTATGGAGCAGACGAGTTTGGCGGGGTTGCGTTTTTCTTCGCTGTAAATGTCGCAGAAGTGAAAGGCGGCGACTTCACGGCGATGCTCCCTGATCCAGGCGGCGATTGCGCTTTTGCCCACACCGGGTGCGCCTGTCAGCCAGAACACTTTTGCGCCGGCGGGATTGGCAAACCAGGTGTCCACCTCATCGAACACCCACTGCCTCCCGGTGAAATCACGGAGCAGTTTGAGCAGGTCGGCGGAGAAATGGATGGGCTGTAATACGCGGAGCAGACGACTCTGAACTCCCTCGAAATCCAGCTTTCCCTGCTCCAGCGCAGCCAGAAACCGCTCGAACCGAGGGGCATAAAGTGCTTCCTTTTCATGGATCGGGATGCACTCCCGCATGTCAAGCCACTGAATGCGGCAAATGGAGAGCGGCGGCTCGCTTTCCACCACCATCAGCGGGATAATCCGCAGTCCCAGAATCAGGGCGCGGGCCACCTCGTTCAGGCAATAGCCGTCCGGGCGGCGCACCGAATGCGGGGTCAACAGCAGAGCCACTGCGGCATTCGGCTTGCCCGCAGCTGCCCATTGAAGCCCCTCCTCGATATGCGACTCCCAATCATGACCGGGCATGAGGAGATCATCGTCGAACCATGCCTCGTGTCCCCTTTCTCGCAAATCATCCCGCAGCCGCAGCGCCAGCGAGGCATGTTCGTCATGGCCGTAACTGATGAATACCCGGTAAGGCACAAAGGGCTTTTCGACCGTAAATTCATGACTGCAATCCACGCAGACATGGACCTGCCGTTTTTTGTTCCACATCGGCTCCGGCGAGCTGCATTCAGGGCACTTAATTTCCATGATTATATTTCCTTCTTGCTGAATTCACATGATTTACTGCCATTATTTCATGTTTTTGTCTGTTTTGCGGCCCATGGTGAGTTGCTCCCTAACGAATGTTATGAGGGTTTCGATCGTCTGAACAGATGGCCAAGGGTATTGCTCCAATAATGATTTAGTTTGCAGATTCCCCTTTTCTGATATTTTCAATCAAATCATTAAGATGGTCTATGGCAAAACATCGCGATGATTTTCCCTTGAGGTCGGTCATCTTCAGCAGGTCTTCAAGTTCATTGTCAAACTCCGTTACGCGATCGATAACCGTCGGTCCATGGCGCGTGAACATGGTCAGGCGATAGGAGTCACCTTTCAGCGGAACGACTGCTTCTGCAAGGAACCAATCGCCAACGGATGGGGATAAAAAGATGAGAATAGGCTATGTAGCGCTTGATTTCGTCGGTGAAAGACATGCCGGGCGCCAAATTATGATCCGACATAGACGTTGTGCCAATGTTCTTCAGGTGTTTGCGAACTTTTTCCGCTTCGTCTTTGTTTTCATGAGAATAGCTGACGAAAACTCGATAAGATTTCATAATTTTTGCCTCCAGTCCCAACAATTTTGTTGTGATGAGGCGGAACTCCGGCAACCTTCTATGCACTTCCGCCTCAATTCCCAGGTTATCAAACTTGGACATTTCAGAGCTGTTTTTGGAATATGATTTTCATATCCGCCTTGCGGACAAAATCAGGGAAATGCCGGATCGCATTCCGGTCTTTTTCCTTATCCGGATCGGTCAATTTTGAAAACGGGAGTAAGCAGGGGTGGAGTTTCTTTTCATTAATTCGATCTTTGTTGTAATGCCATCCTTGAGAGAAGTGCCACTCCATCCACTCTTCATGCTCAGCATCGGCCAGTGCCAGGAGATAATATTCCAGATAGTGTCTGACGGAATTTTCCTCTTCTTCGCTTGCAATTCCATTCTCTAAAGTTAGTCCCACAATAGCCATTAATTTTAACATTCGTGTTGCAGCGGCGAGATTGGAATTCTTGAAAAACTCGTTAAGACTCTCGAAATCCTTATTTGTCTTCGGCTTCTTCTCATCTTTTTTATCTTCAAGTTCACAGTAAGTTTCATGAATTGCCGGAGCGATTTTTTCAATTTGCACCTTGGTCAGAGGCGCTTCAGGGGAAAACAGTTTCGGTGCACTTGAGCAGAACGAGATAAATGCTTTTCCATCAGTGTACATGCAGAGCTGGGTTAAGGGCATGAGGAGGGAGCTGTGCAGGCTACTGGTCTGGGCCGCTGCAAAGGGTTGCAAAATTTTTTCCAGGGACCTGTTGCCATGGATATATTTTTCAACATGTAGCAAGGCATGAATCAACCCCTCGTCCATTTCCAGCTTGTCATCCGTTCCGCACTTTAACTGAGCGCGTATCATCAAAGCCCTGCGTACCGGAAAAACGATGTCAGATTGGTCGATGATGAAATCGCGACCACTAATTTTCTCAACAAGCCTCTTGTCTTCGGGTATAACTGTCTGGAGGATTTGACGCTGGTTCGGCCCTAATACATCTAAATAGGCTTCAATGCGGCTTTTAAAATCAGGACCTTTTGCAAGACGAAATTTTTGTCGAAGTTCAGTCTCCATGCCATCTTTGTCCGAAGTTTCCGGGGGGCCGAAGGCATCATACGTAGGACTGGTTCCACCGGCAAAAACGAAAAGGCATTTTCCCAAGGTATGGGTAAGTTGCCCTTCCTGAAACTTTCCGTCCTGCATCGGCGCAAGGAGGTACTGAAGCCATTTAAAATTTTGTGAATCAAACTCGTCAAAAAAAGCTACAGGGAGTTTACCTTGCAAAACATGGTCACGGATCTGATGGAAGGCTCCAATTAAGTCCACTGGATCATTGAACTGAGAAAGGTTGAACTCCCGCCACTCAACATTTTTTACAAGGTTTTTGGCAATTTGCTCAACCGCAAAGGATTTACCAGCTCCGGGAGGGCCGAAGACGCCGATGGAGAGGGGCTTCTTGCCGGAATCCTTCTCCACATATCTTCGGATGACCTGGGCAAGGGTGCGAAAGGCTTCAATTTCCATGCGGTCAGCTGTTAAAAGGTTGCCTACTTTCAGATGCGGCAGGTTATCAAGAGCAATGGGGCCACGGAGAAGAACAAGCCGTGCAAGGTCATAGGCCGGCCCATCGTTGCGCTGCGCCTGGCGAAGAAAACTCCATTCGGAAACCGAGCCGGGGCTAGCATTAGCAGCCAGGTCTGTTGTTCGGAAAAAAGCTCGCGAATAACGCAATGAAGTCTTTTTTATTTCGTCTGCAAGACGCTTGGCTGGGAAACCATCAGGTTTGTCATTGGCAGGTCCGTGGCCTTTTTCCCTCAGGTCCCTCATCGCAGAAAGCCCTCCCTCAAGGGACGCGGCAAGATCTAAGTTGGTGGAGTCGGAGGTTAATCCCCAGGTAACGGCAGCAGCAAGACAGGAGAGATAACCGAAGGCCGTCCCTTTGGTCACGTAAGCATGTTCACCTTCAATTGAACCGGACTCATAAATCAGGCAGGCGCTTGCATCAGAAAAACCAGTTTTTATGTCGAGCCAGAGAGCACCCTCCGATTCAAATGCCACTATCAGGTGACGGCAATTTGATAACGCATGTAAAGTACCTTCCGGCCCGACCTCCCGGATAAGTCCCTCAATGGTTTCTTCCCACGACAGCTCGGCATTCATTCTTGCAGGAGATTTGCGGAGTTCTCGGGCAGAAACGATCACGATCAGTTTATTATGATATTTTTCCGAAAGGTGCATCCATAAAGCCCCGGTTGCCACGGGAGAAGTGGTTTTAAGCACGATCCATTTGGCATCCGATAGCATGTCTTCACACCAATTCCCCCTGCATTCCCGAAAACCCATGCCCCCTTCAGAATAAACCAAAATTTCAGGTTTGTTGGTTGTTTCCACTGGGGGCAATACTTTACACATCGGCGTTGTTTCGGCGGGACCAAACCCCATAGCCTCGCTGACCCGCCAGAATTGTTTATCAGTCGCTGCATTCTGAAACGGGCGCCAGAAGGCAAATGCCTGCTCTGCCGGGGTGAGATGGCAGTCCTCGCTGCTGTTTGCAGTATGCTCCAGCGCACAGATTGATTTCCACTTCCGCTCCGACTCATTCTTAACCATCAAGAGCTGATCCAGAAGATCATGCACCAGGGCCGCCCCGCCGAGTTGCGATTTAAGATTTACGCCTGCACTCGTATTGTCACCGTAATGGGAACGCCGTCCTTCATAGATATGGTTGTCGTGAACAAAATCGCCTGTGACCAGAATCTGTTTTACGGTCATAACGCCTCCTTTTGAGTGAGCAGCAAAATATTATTTATCGAAATGTTTCATACTTCTTCCAGTCAAACCACGCAAATAAAACCTGATATACTGAAGCAATTCCGTTATCACCAACTTCTCGAACAGGATCCCCGGCTATTCATGTAAGGCAAATTGATTGTAGATGTTAAAGGATGATTTTTCCACCAGTGTTGCCGGCCTTCAACTATAGCAGTGAAAAGGCAATGTATTCTCAGGCGGTTCCAGGCTTCAGAATGAACAATGGTTCTCATGTAAAGAAACGGCCTTGTCGAACCAGACATCGTGTCCGCGTTTCACCAGTTCAGTCGTGACCAGCCTGACAAGGGCTTCGTTGCTGTCGTGGCCATAGCTGAGAAAGATCCACATTGGTACGAAGGGCCTGACCAAAATCACCTGCACATGCTCTGGACAGATCAGAAACTTGCCAACTATCGTAAGATGTTTATCGCATTTGGGGCGATGAATCAAGTGGGGCATGGTTTACTCCATAGGAGCGGGACCGGTATTGCATCTGGGTCGGCCTTGCGCAAAATGCCGGCCAATGTATCGAACAGCCCCATATCTGGCTCAGATGCCCCTGGATCGTGCATCATCACATCAAACGCTATGTCTTTGCCGACAATTTGATGAAGTTCCGCGATCATATCTTCCGGGCGATAACCCGGCAGCAATCGACCGTCCAGTTCCACGGAGATTTCGCCCGGTATCGCGTTGCATTTATCGCTGCCGTGCAAAACGGTAGCATCTACTGTGTTGTGTAAAAGCGGATCAAAGAAACTAACCTGTTTGCCCAATTTGCCCGGGATGTTCAGCAGGCCATTACTGAAGGTGATACATTCAGCCTCGTTGCCGGGTGGGTTGGTGGTATCGAACTGAATGAGGTGCTGGAGTAACGCAGCCGGATGCTGGTAGACTGGTGATGTGTTGTTGATCGATTTCAAGATGATTCCTTTTGATCGCCTTAGCCTATCACATTGGGTTCTAAACCTGTAAGGGGTTATTCAAATTGCAAAATATTGTATTAATCCATATCCTTCAGCATCGCCTCGATTTTCTTGAAATCCGGGTGGTCAAATCCCGCCTCGCGCAACAGCCTGAAGTCGTTACGCACCTCGCTGTTCCAGTGTCGGCCGTCTTCAAAGACCGTGCCGGAATATTTTTCGTGGAGGCCCTTCGCATGGTCGAATGAACCGCTCAGCAGATAGGCATGGGCAAGGTTCAAACGTGCGGGGTTGGGGCGCTCATTGGGGATCAGGGCAACGGCGCGGGACCCGGTAGTCATGGCAGCCTGACCGTTTCCGGCAAGAAGCTGCAGCCAGCAAAGGTTACCAAGGGCCGATGCCAGGTGCTGGTGCCCTGCGAAGTCGGCCGGACCGGAGATGGTTTTCTCGATGCGCTGGCTCACGGACTCGATCAGGGAAACCGCCTGGTCAGGCTGGCCCGCGGCACACATACCGTCAGCGGCGGTACTGGCATATTGCAAGAGCAGCGCTCTTGCGGGAACGGTCGATTCGTCCCCCCAGAGTGTTAGCGATAGATCGCCCACGTGTTTCCACGATTTTGCCGCTTCTTCCCGGTTTTGGATCAGGCTGCACAGACGGGCGATGCGTTCGGCATCCTGGAGGATCGTCATGCCGCTGATTCCGGGTGCTTTTCCCGTTTTTAGCAGAGCGCCGTCCAGACCGATCAGCTCGCTGGCGTATCCCAGACAGGTTTCGGCAAGTTCAAGGCGTTTTGGCAGATTGTCTCCAGACGCGGCGTGGTGAAGACATTCATCCGCCAGGGCGCGCTGGATGGTGGCAAGACCGTAAACGATGTTGAACTGCCTGGATTGTCCCGCCGCGACTTTTTTAAACAGCGCGTGTGCGCTCGTCAGTGCCTGTAGCGCCCCATTCCGGTCTCCCGCGCGTTTCAGGAGTTCGCCCTGTTTCAGATAGCTGTAGGCAAGATCGCCGCGGATCACTGCATCGTCGTTGTTTTTGAGGTAATCCGAGGCAGTGGCCAGCATCTGCGCGTAGATCTGCGCCGCTTCCTGCAATTGGCCCGCATCCGCAAGCGCTGTGGCCAGGCTTGCACAGGTCATATTCCAGGCCCGCAGAGATTCGCGTGTGCGGGATGCCTGTACCGCCTTGTGTTTATCCGCCTCATCCTCTCGCAGGTCGGCGATGATGGTGGTGTTGCTTTCGCCGATGATGTGAAAGAGCAGGCCCCGCGTGACGGGCGTCCATGCCTCAACCGGGAAAGTATCCCCGTATTGCTGGCGGAACAGGTGTCCGGCTGCTTGCCAATGGGTGTTGCGCCCGGGCACGTCTCCGAGATCGTCCAGCAACTTTGCCACACGGGTGTGGGCGGCCATGAGTTTGTTCTGTACTACCTTGTCACGTGATATCTCAGGGATTGTCTCCAGTGTATCGATGCACCGCAGATAATCCTTAATGGCCGGATTCAGTTCTTGCCGCAAAGCATGAGCCCAGGCACGCCCCCCGAAAATCTCCGCCAACTGCAGATAGACGGTATGGTCTTCAGGATCCGCACCAAGAATGGCGCCACGAAAAACCCGTTCGGTTTCATCATAGACCGCCAGGGCCTCTTCGACACGGTTAAGGTCTACCAGACAGTCGGCACTTTGTCGCATTGCCAAAGCGTGGTTGAATCGGGTGTCCAGGTTGGCTGGATCCAGCGGCAGTTGTCTGGCAACGGCCTCCATCTCCCGGAAGGTCATCAGTGCCTGGCCGGGATCACCCATTTTCTTCTGGAGATTGCCCAGTCTCTGCAGCGCCGTGACAAAATCTCGTCGAAACGGCAAATCATGAACGTCGTTGGCCAGGCTGCGGGTCAGCTCGACACAGTTGGATGCATGCCAACGCGCCGCTTGCAGATTCCCGAGCCACCCATGAACCAAGGCCAGCTTGTCCTGGGATGTGGCCAGGTAGCGTCGATCCATTGGAGTGCCGGGTCGGTCGGCAAGCCGTTCGGCTGCCAATAGGAACTGGGTATAGAATGTCAGGGCGCCGGGATGGTCCACCACGCGCGCTGCCACGTCCCCCAAATGCTGATAATCCACCGCCAGAGAGCGCAGGTTTTCGACCTCATCCGGGTGCTGACTGAACAGCGCCGTGTCAATCGAGAGCGCTGTCTGGTAGCGCTGCCGGGCATCTTCGATGTCGCCCCGCCGTAGCAGTGCCGAGCCCATGCGTTCGTTGAGATAGGCAATGTCTCGTTGCGATCGGGCGCTCTGTTGCTGTTGGTCCAGCGTCTGAAGCAGTTTTTCCGCCTCGCCATAGGCGGATATGGCGTGTTTCGTGTCGCCGATAAGCAGCCAGCGGTCTCCGAGTTTCAGGTGATTGGCGGCCAGATTGCGCTGGGCACGTGGCGAACCCGAATCGGGATTGAACTGCAGAAGGCGCTGCATGAGATCGAGATTCTCTTCCAGAATGCGGGAGATGATGGGGATGCTGCCCGGCAGCTTGCCCAGTTGATCGGGAATCTGATAAATTAGTTTGTCTATGGCACCAAGGACCAGATCCAGCTTTAGCTCGACCAAGCGGCGCTGTCGGTCCGCCTCCTTTCGCTGGATCACAGCAAAAACTGCAAGTACCGAAATGACCAGCGCAACGACGGTGATCGCAAAAATGTAGGCAATAGCTTGGCGCTGCCGTTTTAGTTTTTTCAGTTCTCGGGCCGTCCGTTTCGCCTCCTCACGGACAAGCTGTTCCAGCCTGCTGTCGCGACTCTCCTTGACGGGCTGGATGAGTACGTCATGGCTCAGTTCGAGGTGCGTGCCGCTCTGACGCGTTTCCCGTCGGAGCAGACGTTGCCCGATCAAGTGTTCGATTTCGTCCGGGCGCACCCCTGAGTTGATCGCTTGAGCATCTGTGGCGAAGGTTCGGCCCGGCGTGATCGAGGGGTCGATGAGGTAATCTTCAACAAAGCACTGGGCAGTTAATGAGCGGAACGATGAAAAACACTGCTTGTAGAAGTTGTGCAGGATTTGGCCCCCCGCTTCTTCCATATCGGGAGCTGTGATCTGTGGGGTTCCCTCTGTGATGCGTCTTTCGTTCAATTCCCGGCAGATCAGGCTTAAGATAGCCGGTTCAACCGGGTGGTTGTCTTGCATCGACGGCAAATTGGATCCGCTGTTTGGCGGGCCGCCGGTGACGGCAAAATCGAGCAGACGTTCTGCCATCTCTTTGTGGATAATGTCAGCACCAGGACCAAGGATGACTTCGTGCCCTTGTTGGCGGGTCATCCGCCGCAAGGGTATCCGGTTGCGCATGACGGAAGGCATGCGTCTGCTGAGGTCTTCCAGTTGGCCGATGCAATCCTCGCGTAGACACAAGACAACGCGCCAGGGATGATTACGGGATGCGATAACCTGCCCCCACGCTGTGGACGGGGGAAGTGACTCGATGGCATGCGGGACGTAGTTTTCGATCACATCGGCAAGTTCATGCGTGGCCGGATCGTCGATGGCAAACAAACGCATCCACTCTTCGAACTGATCAAAAACGAGGACGGGTTCAACCAGTTCGAGAGATGCGCCCCACATCTCAACACGTTGGAGGTATTCCCAAAGCGACTCATCTGCTTCGGAGGTCAAGGGCGGAAGTCTTTCCTCGTCGAGTTCGATTCCTTCTTCAAGGCAGTTAGCGCGCAAATGACTCTTGACGTAGGTACAGAGGGAGTTCGCGCAGCGGCTGAACTCGAGAGGGCGCACGGTAATTGGCAACATGGCTTTCTCTCGCAAACCAGGAAACACCCCGGCTTGCAGTAGAGATGTTTTCCCGGTTCCGGAAGGGCCGAATATGACAGTCGTGCGATTTGCAAGAATGCTGGATGAGACCTGCGTCAGTTCCCGCGTCCTGCCGAAGAAAAAGCCTGCATCAGCCTCGGTGTAAGAAAATAAACCCGGCCATGGCCGTTCGGTTGAGCATGCTCCCGTGCTCTTCATTGTTGTTCCTTTCTTGGTTGCCCCTTTTTTGCTCTTGCAAATTGCTTGCGGGCCTCTCGCACTCGCCCGGTCCACGAAGACGGGGGGCCGTCCGCCCATGACTCGATGTGCCGCTCCCGGATAAAGTCGGGCAGTCGAGGATCGTAGAGATCAATACTCGGATCGATGCAGACCGGCAGGATGAATTCGCTAAGCGCCATGCCGCCATCACGCCTCAACTCGGCCTGCTCCTTGGCAAAAAGCCATTCCTCTTTGTACATGAAGCCGAGTTCCACGACATTTCCAATGGCTTCAGAGGAGATCAGGGGGATGAAACAAGAACAATATTGAATGTTGGACCGGATTTTGGCGCGGTAGAGGTCACCATTCTGAAGGCAGTCCAAGTCCAACCAGACCGATAATCCATTATTTCTGAGGCATGCCGCAATTTCTTTTGCCGCTTCTGCGTCTTTTCGCGCATAACTGATAAAGATTTCTCCGGTCGAAAAAGGATTATGGTCCAGGAGGATTGACTGGGGCGCGTCCGCCAGTGGGTCCGGTACGGCGGGAAACTCCTTGTGCCACCGTTCAAAAAGCTCATCGATGAAATCCACTGCGGATTCTCCGTCGTAGATGGGAGCATTGAGACTGGTCCAAAACGCTTGCAAGGAATCATCACCGGTGCAGCGCCCGTCTGCAACCACCCGCATGCGGCGCGCCTGGCCGGCTTGGAGGGGAACTGTCCTGACAAGGCTATAGAGAAAAAAACGGGCCAACCAACTGGAAAAACTGCATCCCCAAACAAGTAACTCACGGTTCTTTTCGAGTAGGTGGGCACTCGTTCTCGATGGAGGGTTGGACAGCAAGCGATGCATACACTCAAGTAAGTCATCATCGGTGACCGAAAATGTGTTTGAATTGGCCGAAGATGATGCCGATGCACTGCCAAACAAGTTGAATACGCAGAGACCGACACCAATACTTTCATCATCAAAGTCCTGCATCGGCTTCCCCACGATATTGCTTGCCTCAAACACTGGGAATTGCCGTTCCTGCTCCAGCGCGAGCTTAAGAAACGGCAACCAACTGGCGTTCAAAAAGAAATTGAAATGCCGAATGGATGCCAGTTTGCGCACAGGTTCGGGAATGGGCCATTTTTCTTCGTTAAGAATTTCCACGATAGAGGAGTAAGGCTTGGCGGAAACGAAATCTTTGCGGCGCAATTGATAAGTGCGTATAACTTCAATCAGCCCAAATGGTTCCGACAGTTCCTTCGTATCGACTCGTAGTTTAGCAGCCAGTCGTTTTGCCAACTTTTGGTGAACACTAATGCGTTTCCCTGCTTCTTGATACACCATCAATTCGGACCCGACGACTGGCACGTACCTGCCGGAGTTCGAACTCAGATCGTCAAGGAAATCGTACCAGTGATCATTTGTCCAATGTTCTTTCATAACGTTCTATTCTCCACTTATTCAAGAAAGTTGAGATATCATGTTTAGCGATTGGATTCCAGCATCGGTTATGAGCTACCGACCTGCGCACCCAGTGTAATGGCCAGACGATACTCGAAGGCCGAAATGGTCCCGCTGCCGACTCCAAGGGAAGCCTTCGCCTTTGATAAATCTGGCGATGGTCAAAAGACGCATCGCCACATCGTAACCGGGCAACTGATCCTTGAGTCGTTCCAGTTGGTAAAGGAAATCAAGCTCCGCTGAGTTATGGAATAAATCTCTTGATCTGGATATTTGGTACAAACTTGTAATGTTTATCGTTTGCTGTCAGCAATACTTCAGCCTTGTTTGTACAGGTAGCGGCAATCAAGGCATCGGCCAGTTCCATTGAATTGCTGTGATGGTATTGTTCCACGTAGATCATGGCCCGAGTGGATATATCATCGCTTATTTGAACGATTTCGATATTCCATTTGGCTAATTGCTTTATGAAGCTGTTCATCTGTTTCTTGTCTTTCATACCCTGAATCAACTCTATGTAGGTGACTACGGATATGCCGAAAGGAAAGCTGCTGTGAATTGTATCCCGTGCTTTCTCATTCCCGCGCAAATGCCAGACGAGAACATCCGTATCAATAATCAAAATGCCCTCCTTTTCCGCATATTCCTCATATAGTCATCGACATTTTCGATATCTTCCCTGTTCTGCCATAAACCGAATATCTCATCTTCATTTCCCTTATCTGAGTAATTTCCTTTTTTGCTTGCGTAAGGGATAATTCTGGCAAGCTTTTTCCCGCGAATCGTTATCACGACTTCAGTTCCGCGAGATGCCATCTCGATTATCTGTCCGGGCTTGCCCCGTAATTCTTTTGCAGTGATTTTCATCTTACAACCTCCATGTTTCATAAGTGTATATTTGAAGTGTACACTTATTTATGCCGAAGTCAAGACTTTGACGGCTTTGGCATGAGTCCGCATCCTCTGTCTCTCCGTCGCCTTGTTCACATATTATCATTAAGGGGACGCCAGGCCCTGTTGCCATTTGTACAGCAATTTACCCACACGCTGAAATCATCATCCTTAACCTCAGGGAAAGATATGGGCTTGCATCCTTCAGCGCCTTGTAGATCGTGATGGCCTTCTGCCGATATCGGAAGATCTTCTCTTTGTTCCAGTGGGATGGAAATGGTGGTTGCAGATTGATGATCCGGTCGGCCAGCTTGACCATCCGGATCTCTGGCATTTGCTGCCGGATGCGGAGCAGGCTGTCCTCCATCTGCGCTGTTTTCTCAAGGCATTTGTTCTTGCTCAGGGCCAGAACGCCATCTGCCACCCGCTTCCCAAAGGTCTCGGCAACCTGCTCATAGGTAACCGCCGTATCCTCGATCACATCGTGAAGCAGGGCGCACTGGATAGCCAGCTCGCCGTCGTGCTGCCGCTCGAACTGTAGCGACGCCATGATTTCCATGGCGACCAGAGTGACATGCACGATGTACGGCAGATCACTCCCCGGCAGCAACTGACCTTTGTGCGCCTCGGCGGCGAACTGATATGCCGTGGCGTACGCTTTCTGATGCCAGAAGGTTATGCCGCCCGCTTTGCCTGTTTCCTTCATGTGACCAGGTGTCCTTTCTTCGCAGCTACGCCAATGGTCGCGGTGGTTCCCGAATTGAACTGCAGGAAATCCGATTCGATGCCATCACTGAATATGACCCCGTTTTCGGGCATCTGTGACACAAGGGCAAGAGGAGTTTCTGAAGTGATTTTTCCAAACGTGGCGTCCGTCTTTTGGGTGGTGTCCCTGTCCCCAAAAACAACCACACACTTCTGTCTCAATGTTTTATATCCACATTTCCTCCGGCCATGCAGCGGCGTACTGAGTTGCGAACGCTGGTAGAATTCGGTTCAGGTTGTCGTCCGCAGTATACTGTGATCGGAAATCCCTCCCGGGAGATGGAATCGATAAATTATCACATGCGATGAGCTGATTTTGTGAATAACCTTCGACGATAATGCATTCGTAATCCGACATCTGCTCAATTGGCCGGTTGAACAGTGACAGATACAGATCGCCGGAGCTGCTCCTCCGAAACAGGGTCGCGTCAAGCGGCCGCTTCCATTGGTGCATCGCCAAATGCTCTTCAAAATCCTCAATAAATCTCGGATTATGCTTCACTCCTTGGCGGAAGTTTCGAAGTCGGGCAATCGTCATAATGCAGACAACTGCAAAATCGCTCAGACTACCTCCCGAAGGTGCTGTGGCGACCATGGCTTTGTCTACCAGGATTTGCCATCCGTCCATCACTCCGAAATGGATTGTTTTGTAAATATCCGCAAGGAGATGTGTTGCGACTGCCGGACGCTGTTCGATCCCCGCATGCCACAGGAGAACCGGTACCTGAGCCTGCTTTCGCTTCATGACCAACCGGACATATGGCGGCCAACTGCCTAACGGTTCCGATAGATGATTTCTCTCCCTCGGGGAGAGAAAACGCGCTATCTCATCGTTCTCTATCCAAGCGTCGATGGACTTAAGTCGCTCCGTCAGTTTACTTCTGAGAGGAGCGTCCGCAGCCGCATATTCCTCTTCATCAGAGGCTCGCCCAACAAGAACCATCAGAGCTATAGCTCTACGGATTGCTCGTTCAACGACATGTATAGGGCGATCCAAGTCTGTAGAGGGCAGCTCTTGTCGTTGAGACAAATTTGTTGAGGATACGATCTGCTCCATCTGGTCAGAGTGTTCGAGGAATCTGCGAAAGCGTTCATCCGCATCGTCCGACCCACCTCGCTGCTTAAAAATAAAGCGGCACTCCAGTCGTCTGCCAGAAACTGGATGCTCAACAAATAGCGAGTACTGCCGGACTAAATCCCATGAAGTGTCTATTGCCGCATCTCGGAACTCACCCGGTTCCAAAAGGAGCGGTGACTGAAACCAAGTGAACGCAGGCATCATTAGTCCTCTCCAACACCAGATGTGAACTCCCCTGCATTCGAACTGCGCAGTGAAGCGGTGGTGGTTAGCGAAACACTGTCTTGTGATCCGGGCGAGTTCTCGATCATCGTCAAGGGAGATCTGGAATTTTAAGGAGCCATCTTCTGCTGCTGGTATTCCGAAGCCAGCGTCCATAATCATCAGTCGGCCTGTCAGAGAATCGTCTGTGGATGGAATAGTGAATTCTGCAGCGGTGGTGGAGATGTTCTCCCAAAGATTAAGCTCACTCGGCTGGGCCTGCCATTTACCGATCTGCAAGTGTACACAGATGTCGCGGTAGGTCAGTTCCATATGAGATGAATCAACAGGGTCACTGGCAGTGCCAGCGCAGGTGAATTCTGGGAGGTCGAGAAGCTCACATACGGCATTAACGGATAGATCGGGCCTCGTGTTGTCCCAGTCGATCCTTCGGATTGGCCTTTCCTGAAACAGCGACGAGAAACGATGCCGCTCGTCTGGCATCCTGATTTCAAGAACGTTCGAACTTGGAATGAGCTGCAATGCCAGCAAGACCTCCATCTGGCAATAGGCTGACTCAGAGAACCGTGAATTGCTAAAAATCACGGCACGTTTCGATAATGCCAACCCTTCATTTATGGATGACTGGAAGGCAAATTGGCCGGTCAATAGCACCTCATATTCAGCCATCCAGACACTTAGCCCAAGCTGCAACAGGGCATCTGTCAACTTGCGGGCAGCTCTTACATCTTGGCTTTTATAGCTAACAAAAATATCGAACGTTTTGTCTCGATTTCGTAATCCGAAAAGACAGTCTGATTGGTCGCCTGTGAGATCGAGATAGCGAAAAACCAATCTCCAAGTGTTTTCAAGTTGTTCGAAGGCTGAGATGCCCGGTTTCAGATCGTGACGGAGGTCTATCATGCTCTGACCGGTCAGACGCTTGCACAGATCGCCGATCCCATCGCCTTCTGCCAGAATTAAAGTTCGTGGACTACAGTGCTCAAGCAATTCATGTTTCCAGTCAACAAGTGGCGTTTCTGAGCAGATCCCGAAAGCCTTCAAACCCGCAGATCTGAGGCGGCTGGCGATGAATACTGGCCACCCCCGGTGGGGGTTGACAAGGATGCAATCCGTTTGGCATTGTTCAGCATGTTTTGATAATAAGTCTCTCTGGTGATCATGTGCAAGCTCCAGGGGGGAGACTCCCTCGTCATTCTGAATCGCGGGATTCGAACCCGCCTTGAGCAGAAGCTCAATACACTGGTGTTTTCTTCTGAGGATATCATCTGAGACATAGTGGGTTTCAGGTATCCAGCGGTCCATAGTAGTTCGATATGGAGGGCTATATGCTAGCATTGCAGCATGCAAAGGCGTTGAGCCTATTTCGGAAAATTCCCGATTCAAATGCTTGTGCTGGATAGTCCCAAGATTTGTGTCTGCCCCTGATTCGAGGAGAAGCTTGATACAGTCTATATGGAGTCGTGCTGCAGAGAAGAACAAGGGGGGACGCCCATGGTCCAGTGCATTCGGGCTGATATTTACCAGGAGCAGTTCCAGAGCCTGTGCGTTACCAATCTCCGCCGCGATGCATATCGGTAGTCTTTCTGACCCATCGGTACTATCGGGACGGACCCCCTCTCTGAGCAGGCGCCTGATTTCACCCAACTCACCATGGTGAATGGCTTGCGATAGCCGTGTAACCATGGCGGCGTCATGCCTATCATCTTTGCGCCTTCGTAGCCAGGAAAATGGATTCATGATCTTCTCCTTTCTTCATTCTTACCTTTTTTTGTGGTTCGTTTGACATGTTTCTTACCCACGCCATTCAATAATAGACGATTTGCAACTACACCATCCCATTAAAAAATCGTGCTTTTGAAATGGGGGGATGAAAAACCAGTATTAACTGGTTTTATTTTTTTCGTACGACTTTCAGCCCGACCTGCCTCAGCAAACCGGGAAAATTGCACACCGCCTCGCGATCGTATCCTTTGATTTCATCGTTGAGATATTTCCAGGGGATCAAATAGGGGCTGAGTTTGCTTGCCTCATCTTTTTCAGGGCCATAGCGCCAGCCGGACCGGAGACGCTCCACATTCCAGCGGCCATGCTCCATCTCGGCCATAAAATCGATTTCATCTTTGGTAAAATCAGGGGACATAAAATCTTCTCCGGTTGAAGCCACCTCAATGTTGAACCCGGCCTGACGCAAGATCTCCACCGCGTAGACAACCTGCTGCCGGTTGGAATTTTGGAAATCCGGCAAGAGTTTCTCCCAGGGCTGGAGATTGGGTTCCTTGCGCGGAGCTTTCATCCGCTGCTGGCGAAAGGCTTCATGGACATTGATGGCCATTTCCTCTATCCGGTCTGGTGCAATCATCGGATTCGGGTCGGTGATAAACGACTTGATGGTCATCCGGTCTTCGGCAAGGGGCAGCAGACAGCCAGCAGCTTTCCAGTTTGAATCAATCAAGAGGGCATCAGCCTCGCGACCGCTGTTTTGAATGATGCCGACCTGCGCACCCAGTGTAATGGCAAGACGATACTCAAAGGCCGAAATGGCTCCGCCGCCGATTCCCAGGAGTTTCACCTGCCGGGGATCGATACCGGAAGCCAGAAGGTCGATCCACATCTGAAGCGGTTCCAGGGGGCTGAAGTCCTGGCCATGTGTGTGGATATGCCGGTGATAGCGGGCATCCGGCTTGGCATGCGCCGGCAGGTATCGGGGCAGATAGGCAAAGGCACTGGCCGGTTTGGAGGCGTCTGGAGGCATTTTCTCCATCAGGTTCCCTATCAGTCGCCCGATGCCGTTCAGGGTGCCCCCTGAAAATATGATCCCCTGGTAATTGCGGAAAGCCTCGATCAGCATGTCCTGATACTGTTGCATGTGCGTTTCCTCGGCGGTGGCGCAGGACCCGGCAACCGCCACCACGGGCGTCTGATACGTGATGTCCCGCGTCATCAATGCTATCAAACTTCTGCGCGCTTTTTCCTGCCGCTGGATCTCAGCTGGGTCCAGCTCAGCCGTGTTTGATTCAGGCGCCGCCTCTTTTCTTTCCGCAACCGGTAAACAGGCGCGCTGCTGGTCAACATCCTGGCATCCGGCTTTGATGAATCTGGCGATGGTCAACAGCCGCATCGCCGCATCGTAGCCGGGCAACAAATTTTTGATCCGCTCCAACTGGTAAAGGAAATCAAGCTCTGCCTGAAGCAGCTCGTACTGGGCCGGCCCCTGTTCACAGAGGCACAGGCGCATCCCGTCCAGATAGGCCAGCAAACCCGCATCCGGCATATTCAGATACAGGTAGAATCGGCCCATGGTAAAACAGGCACAGGGAATTTCAATATTTGCCTCAACATGGGCGCGGCAGGTGTCGATGGCTTTCAGGAGGGTGGGGCGCATCAGGGAAATATGGGAGAGAGTTTGGTGGGAAAGAATCTCGCTTTCCAGATAGGCCGCCAGATAGTAGGGGTTGGCGGGTTGCAGTTCGTAAGCTCTGGCCAGATGCTCATGGACTCTTTGACTGTCTTCGGCTTGCCGGCCATTGCGTAAGGTCCAGGCCAGACAGTCATGGGTCTGGGCATCTGCAGGGTCAAGCCTGCCTGCCTTTTCGAGCAAATGCAACCCCCTTTGGTAATCGGCGCCGCCGGGATTTTGCCTGTTCGCCCGGCAAAGCGCATAACCCAGTTCCCGCAGCAGTTGGAAATCATCCTCCTTGTCAAAAGGGGTCAGCACGTCCACCACCTCGGCCCAGTTTTCGGCAGCCCGGCAAATCCCGGCGATGCGCAGGGCATGACGGGGTTTCAACTCAGGTTGGGGTTCTTTTTCAAGAATCATTTTCAGGGTGTCGATTTCAGCCTGGCGCTCTTCAGCCGGTAAATAGGCGCCGTGGTTGGCGGCATAGGTATCCAGCCGATTGACAAAGCGGGTAAAGCTCTGGTCCGCTTCCTCCAGTGTGGCAGCCAGACGGTTCATCTCCCGCTGCCACTGGTCGGGCGGTTTGAACATGTTCTTGTACAGGCTGTCATGGCTGATGCCGGCCCAGGCATGCTGCAACAGTGTCCGGATCTGGATTTCTGATTTGAATCCACCGGTAATCAGCTCGGTCGGGATGGGAACGCCCATGATCTTGCCGTCTTCCCGGCTGGGAAGCTGGATAATGTAATGAACAGAAAGATATCCGAATTCGGACACGCCAAGAGTTGCTCGCTTGTCCACACTGTTGGCCACATCGATGATAAAGTTGTCCTGGATAAATTGACTGATGCGATCCACCTCGACCTGGGTCTGAGTAATCACCCTGGCGCCGCACAGATCCGTGAGTTGGTGGACCGGGTCAAGGTATTTGCCAGCTTTGCGCACTACCTTCTCCGCGAAACTGGACTGGTTTTTGGCCCGGGCCTGGACAATGGCCAAAGGGGCATAGAGCTTACAGGCAGCGGAAAGGATGTCTTCCATCAACCGGGCATAAGATTGATAGTGGGGCAGGACCTTGGTGAAGTGTTGTATCTGATTATCGTGCCATTTTGGATCAATAAAAGTGCTCATGGTCGATTCCTTTTTAGATAGACTTGGAGATTGTTTGTTCATCCGGCGGACTGCAAGGCTTTGCAGAATAAGACATCCAGCAGGAGTAAATTGATTATCTATTGTTAATTCATATGGCTCCAGCATCCATATCATACGGTGATGCCTGCCGGGTGGCCTTGTCGGTGAAAAACCAACCATTAAGGCATGTTTTGAGTGCCGTAATATCTGTTGCACTTACATAACTTACTTCCAACTTTCTATTTTTTCTTCAGACCATAAACCGCTTGGCTATGTGACACTATCGACCAGACAGGGGCGAGTCTGTCTTCCCTGGCGCTAAATCGATTTGCAAACCAACCAAAAGCAGGCATGAGCAACGACGCGATCCGTGCAGCCCATGATAATTGTTGAAAAATATTGGTGGATAGGAGGGAAATCAGAAGGACACATGGAGACCAGATAGCGTTAATACGATGCCTAAGCGGAGTAGTTTCAGCAGTCTGACACCTCGTTGTGTAGACAATCCAGCCAACACGCAATTGATAGCCGAAGGAGAACAAAAAAACGCTCGATAGTGCGATGGCCAAGTTCGGTGATAAATAAGCCAGCAGGACATCTGGTTGGAAAAATTTCAAGTAGATCAGGAACATTCCCAAGGCTGTTAGCAGGGCAACACTGTGTTCCATTACGACGCTGATTCTGCAGAGGACCCGAAATACACTATATCCCATAAGTCCAGGGGTACCAAAGGTCATATCGCGGATTTGCTTCTTCAAGTGTTCGAGGCTTTCCCTATTACCGAAACATGGCTGTGGTGCGTACATAGGTAGTGCTGTGGCCCCTTGACCGTAGTAAGTGCCGATCAGGCGAGAGCAAATAGCGTGAAAAACCGGCAGTGTTTCACTGCGATCATCGTTGTCTTCGAGGTAGCTTGGCTCGAAAACGACAACCATATACGGGCTGCCGACTTCATAGATAGAACGAAGTGCGAATTCGGTTTCTGTTGCTGTCCAGCCACTGGAAGCGCTGTATTTATCCAACAGTAAGACGAAGAGCCCACATTGGCGAATACCTGCAAACTCCACCCAAAACGGCCAGGCGCTACCCTCGGGAATCGTGTGTTCATCAATAAAATAGTCTATGTCATGTTGAGCGCAGAACCGCGAGAGTTCGCAGGCCGTCGATGGCCCCCATTCACCGTGGTGGGAGTAACTGATTAAAACCGACTTCTTCTTCGCTGGCTGGGTCAACAAAGGACAGTTCTCGTAGAACTGTGATCTCGCGTGAGCTGCCCCGTTTACCCAATGGTCGACAGCCTTACAAGACCGTGAAATATTTGTTGGCGAAAACTGATCGACTGCAGCATTGTTCAGACTTTTTAGTTCAATGGCTGCATTAGTATTTTCGCGCCGAATCATTGATAATAACCCGCAGCCAAGGAATCCGACCACCAGTTAGCCAAAGTAAGCCGAGTTGTGGAAGCTCAGCCAGCAAGCAATGACAAGCGTAGCAACAGACCACCAAAAGCGAAATTCGAGTATTGAATTCCAATATGCGCCACGCCCCCATGTGATTCGACTCAACACAGCAGGCATTGCCTTGGCGACGCCCAGCCCCATCAACAACATAACCACCAATGCCTGCCTCAGGTGGTAACCTTCGCGAAACAGTGGCCCCGGGCTGAAGGCAAGAGCTATAAATAGACCAAAAATCAAAGCACGATTGAGCCATTGAGACGTATGGAAGATACCTGTTTTGATTCGAAGGTTTCGAAGACGAGCCGAGTATATGTTTCGTCGTGAGGGTAGCGTTCGAGAATAATTGACTAACTCACGCATTACGTCTTCAGGGTCTTGCAATCCGGTGACGTGTACATTCCGCATGATTATCTTCACTGTCTTAGCCCCCGACCCCTCAGTATGAAAAAACATGTCCCGGTCTATCCTTTGGAGAAGAATCAGCAATCGAAAGTCGATTCGCTGGCGAACCTCTGTTACTGCCTGCTCAATACAATGTCTAAATTCTTTGGAATCGAGCGCTTCCGGACTCACAACGAACACAGCCGCACAAGAGTTTGCAAACAATGAGCAGCTTTGATCCAGCGCGCTACCAAAAAACTCCTGTATATTATTAATTCCACAATCAGATAGCGGATACCGAGCTGCCGTATTTCGAAGAGCACCAATAGAATTCTCATCGAGACCAACCAACAGCACCTGTTCTTGAGATTTTGCATGTTCAGCCATTGATCTACTCCTCTCTCATTAGGTTTAAACTTCATCTTGAACAGTGAGAAATTGTACTGGCCGGGAACAGAAAACCCGTCCAGCGATCTCCATGCTCCAGCCAGTGGTAAATTTTCTTTCAATCATTGGAATCACTACTCCTCTTCCTAAGATACTTAATTGCTGCCTTCTGATAAGACCTTTGATGACTTTGTTTTGCGGCTATTTCTTCAAAGATTTCTCGCTCAAGATTCGACCATCTGGTCCAAACATAATCTGGAGGTCCAACCTCCCAAACACTTATTTGTCGCCCACCTGAATTTATTATTCCTCCTGGGAATTCTCTGTTCACTTCCTTTAATATTTTCCTCATTACTATTCTTCTTTTTCCAAACGGGGTCATCATCAACATTTTGTTAAGAATAAATGATCCGAGAATACTTAAAACGCCATACAAAGTTCCAAATCTTATGAAAACAAACGATATAAATACAATCCAAATAAATAGTAAGAAATAATTCATATTCGTCTCCTCATAATGCAGGTAATTACCACGTTGATCTATTAATGATATGCTTCACCGGATCGCCAATCCTTGTGGTATTGCCCGTACCACTGCAAAGCTTCGTCATTTCGAAAAGCCAGTGAATACTTTGCAAAATCAACCGGACGTATCCATTCGAATTCACTGGATTATTCGTTCATGGTGATGGCTCCCGAGCACCGGCATTCTATATAGAAGTTGATACAATGCATTTCCTCGGCTTCCATGGGCAGGCTGTCCTGGTAAAAAAGGAATTTCATCTCTGTGCAGGTCAGTCCGGTTTCTTCAAACAACTCCCGGCGGGCGGATTCTTCCACGGTATCGCCGTAATCGATTTTGCCGCCCGGCAGGCACCAGTCACCGGCCGCATAGCCGATGTGGTTTCGGCGCAAGATCAGCACGCGACCGGTGTCATCGGGGACAATCAGACGGACGACGGGAATCGGGTGAGGAGGGTGTGTTTTCATTGTTCGAGCTGGTTTGACTATCATTTTTTATCAAATAGCCGATCGAATGTTTTCGCGGCGTGCATTGGCAAGCCCGAATTCCAGCCAGTTGATCATACCGGTATCCAGTGCGTCGTTATAATACTCGATGGCCTTTGACTTTTCCCCGTCCGCATCGGCCTTCAATCCCAGCGCAATTGCCAGGGTGATCGTTTTCTCGCGGCTGTTCATGGCTTCCGCGCGAAGTGATTCTTCACTCGCCGAGCCCAACAGGCCGTCTGCCAGCCTTCGATACCAGGGGTCATGGATCTGTTGGCTGTATTCCTTCAGGGCATTTTCCGCCTTTTGTATATCTCCGATCAAATAAAGCAACTGGCATCGCAGCAGTCCCATGCCCAGCGTGTTGGCCGATTCCCGACCTGGCATGGCCAGGTACTGATCTGCCCTGGCAAGAGCTTTTTGCCAAAGTCCCTTTGTTGTAAAATCGAAGGCTTCTTGAATCATCGCGGCGCGGCTGTTTGAAACCTCAGGCTGTTGCGGTGTTGGTTGGTTTTCTTCAAGAAGCTGATTCAGCATAGCCTCAAGAGAAACGGCACCGGCAGTTTCCGTCGCGGAGGGTGGCTGTCTGTCAATTTTCGGATGGATATGGGTCTGCTTCAGTTCGGATTGAATAAGAAACCCAAGGGGCGAGCCCTGTTCCGCAACGGCATGGGCCGCCAGCAGGTGACGGTGGTAATTGGCTTGATTGCCGCGCAATTTATCCAGTGATGCGGCCGTCCAATGAATGAACGCCTCTTCCTCCGGCGTGCTCGCGCTTTCGGCGGCTTTCTCGGCCGGTACGCCACCTTCGAGGATCTGCATCAGGTATCGCATCAAATCCTGCGAGTGACGCCAGTCCAGGGCCGCAAGATCCGCGCGACAGGCTCGGTCCGTTTCGGGAACACCTGCCAGGAAATCCGCGCGGTACAGGAGAAATCTGGGGAGCATATTCCGGGGCTCCAGCTTTATAGCATTTTTCAGATGAGATTTTCCGCTGTCGGTAAGATAGTCTCCTTTGGCCGAAAGAATACCGGCCCAGAAATACAGGTCAGGGTGGGGAGACTCTGCGATTAAACTGTCCATGATTTGCGTGGCTGCCGCCGAATTGCCGGCAAGTGCTGTTGATCGGGCTTTATCGAGTGCGGCTTCAAACGTATAGGTGGGCATGCCCTTCCACTGCGGATTGCCCACGCGCACACTGTCCAGGAAAAGCCGGGCATTTTGGATGGGATAAATCCAGCCCATGGAGTTTTGAGACGTGGGGGTATTAGATCCTGATCTGGAAACAAAACATGCCGATGTAATTCCTATGGCAAACCCATCCAGATCGATCGCCGGACCGCCGCTGTTGCCCGGATGTAAATCCGCATTCGTGGCAAGAACATTATCAAACACACGAGAAATGGTTCCATCGGTGCAGCGGGATACCACCGTATCTCCCTCGATACTCTTTCGTCCATGAGGGAAGCCCAAAGCAAATACCGAAGTTCCCTTGGACATGCTTTTGCCGGGTTCATGCACCCCCAAGGGTATGGGTACGGCATCCGGAGGCGGGGGATAAACCCTGAGAACGGCTACATCATCCTGAAGCCCATACATATTTTCCAATATTTCCACCGGCTCCTGCATCGCGCCCAGAAGTTCGACTTTCTTGCCATTTTGGCCGTCACTCCGGTAAGCGGTTGAAAGCTTGTATTGGTCTTCCAGATTATCGGTAAGGACACCCGCCACTGTTCGAAAAGCCTGATCACCATCAAACCACACATAGTGATTGTACTTCAATTTAATGGGAACCTTTTCGGTGTTTGCCTTTTTAATGACTTTTTCCAGTTCGCTGTTTTTAAGCCACGGACAGGCCACATGGCGATTGGTCAGCAGAAAACCATCGGATGATACCAGAAACGCGGTCCCGGATGACTGAGATACCGGGATTCGTTTGCCTCTCAATTCCAATGAACACTCCACCAGAACAAACGCCACCGAGCGGCGATACTTCTCCGTCAAAGTGGTTATTTTCTGCTCCGGCAGCATTTCCTTCATCGAAACCAGCGTTCTGGCAAGCTGTTCTGAAATGGCCTGATCAAAATAGCCTTTTTCGCCCTGGATCATTGCCTCTATTTTTTGAACCGAACGGCTGGCCTGCTGCGTGGCTTCCTCAGCGACCCGTTCCAGTTCCCGGTTGGTTTGCCATCGCTGGTAGATTGTCAAGGAAACGACAATCCCGATAACGATACAGGTTGCGGCAATTGCATAAAACCGGATATTCCGGCCCAGTTTTTTCGTCTTTGTGGGGTCTTTGGCAAATTCATTCCATTTGGCGATGTCTTCGTCGGTGATGGCGTCAAGTGCTTTTATGACGGTTTCCATGGTTGAAGTCCGCCTGTCCGGATCATCTTCGATCATGGCGCGCAGCAGCCCGCTCAGTTTGCGATGCAGAACAATGGGTTCGAATTGTTGGTAGATTTGATCCAGTAGTTTCTGGCTGTCGTCGATTTCATCCGTTCCGACCAATAGCTCCAGCATCAGTCTTCCCAGGGTCCAGATGTCGCTTCGGAAATCCAGCGGTTGCTTAGCTGCAAAATCGGGATGCCGGGACAGAAATAAATGCTGCTCGGGCCGGGCTTGTTGGGGATCGGCCGGTATGGGGGAAAGCTTGTAATCGAGCTTGATTTTCCATTGATCGACCGGTCCTTTAAAAAGTAACAGATCGTTGAGCGACACATGCGGCATGATCCGGCCGCTTTTGTGAAGAACGTTCAGGGCCGATGTCATCTGGATGAACAGCCCGATCCATTCTTTTTTGTTGCGCGGGTCCCGAAAAAAGCGCGCTGCCATCAAATCGCCCCAGATGACTGTTTCAATCCACTCGCTGACCCGATACCATCGGCCATCCTGTGATTGTCGCAGATCGATGTGGCGGACCATGGCATCATGGGACAGGGCACTGACGGCCATCAGTTCCAGGTTGAGCTGATCGGCTTTTTCCCGTGAAAACGCTGTTTCTGCAGGATACAGACGTAACATGACATCGTGGTCATCCGCACTCCGACGTGCGCGGTAGAGAGTACCGGTCGAAGTCTCGCGTATTGTTTCAATCAATGTATAGTCATCCACCTGGACAGGCACCGGATCCAGGCGGTATCCGCAGGCCGGGCAAATGGTGATGGTCTCTCCAAGAGTCTGATGACACGCGGTATTGGGACATGTTTTCATGATTTCTCCCGGTTACGTTTATGGCATTGACAGATTGTCTCCTCATGTAAATGCGTTCATGACAGGTCCAATGTCCGGTGTAGATGCGTAATAGATTCGCCGAGCAAGAAAAAAAGCCCTATCACAAATGATTGTTCGACTCAATCGATATAATCAGCCGATGACCGTTATTTTCTCAGATACATGAAATGACTTCTTTCCCCTTTGGAAAAGGGGGGAAATCATTTTCACGGCAAATCATACAAGTTGTGTGCCAAGGATTGATTCTTTAAGATAAAAGTAATAATTTCATTGTGATGATCAAACAATGTGAGGATTTATGGAAGATCGGTTGAGTTTGTGACATGACTCATTGCAAAGATGCAGTTGAGAATGCGCAGTAACTTAACACGTATTGAGTTACTGCAACAGCGATCTTCATTTATTCGGAGTTGACAGCCGAATTGATTAAGGAAGGATTTGACATGTAATAAAAAAATGGTTACAAAGGAGTATGTATCAGATTTACATCAAAAATCGGATCCTAAAAAACATTGTCAAACTTCCCTTTTCTGTCCAACAGAAATTTGCGGGGCTTCTCTATGACCTGAGAGAAACAGGGCCACAACAGTATGAGTGGCCAAATTTCAGCCGGATTGGAGAAAATCAATATAATTGTCATTTATCGCGAAAATGGGTGGCTTGCTGGCAATGTGAAAAAGATTCGATAACAATAGAGGTGTTCTATGCAGGCAGTCGTGAAAACGCCCCATACTGAGATTATCATCAAGGGAAATATCTCTGAAAAAGTCTTGTCAACCTTGATGGAAGAATACGGCAGTGCGTTTAATATCGTTGAGAATGAAGATGATGATCTATTGAATGTGTTCGAAACCGATTGGTATAAATCGGTAAAAGCGAAAACGCTTCCAGGCGATTTTCTCAGGATATATCGTGAGAACAAGGGACTGACTCAGGCTGAGTTAGGAAAAGAACTTGGCGGAATTCCCAGACAACACATCTCCAATATGGAAAGAGGCCAAAGATCCATCAGTATCAATATTGCCCGGAAACTGTCGGAAATCTTCAATGTTTCGGTTGAAAGATTTATCTGAGCGGCGAAGCCTTAAACTGAATCCCGATATTGCATCCTGTCGCGGCTTTCAGGGTTGACAAAATGGCCTCAACATTCACATGGGTTTCAAAATGTTCTGCCAGCCGGTCATATGCCTGATCCCGTTCCACAGGACCTTGATCGACAGAAACCGGAACATGGCAAAGACCGATCTGATCGAGCCAGAGCCGGGTAATTCCAGGGGTATCAAAGATGCCGTGGACATAGGTTCCCATGACCGAAAAATCACCGGCATGGGCGCCGTCGGCTTCATTGCAGGCCTGTCCGTTTCGTTCCGTAATGGTCAACAGGGGATTTCTTTTAAAGAGTCGGGTTTGTCCCATGTGGATTTCATAGCCTTTTCCGGAAACGCCCTTCCATTCAAAGGTGCTCAGGGTTGTGGTTTTGGGCGCTTTTAATACCGTTTCCACCGGCAGCAGGTCAAGGCCGTCGGTTGAACCCGGAGGGCCTTCCAGACCGTCCGGATCATGCACTCGGGCTCCCAGCATCTGATATCCGCCGCAGATTCCCAGAACATGGCCGCCGTTGGCAACGTATGTTTTAAAGATTGCAGACCATCCGCTCCGGTGAAGCCATTTCAGATCAAAACAGGTGTTTTTGGACCCGGGAAGGATCACGGCTTTAAAGCGTGACAGCTCTTGAGGCTGTTCAATAAATGAGACCGAAATGCCGGAAATTCGGGTCAGGGGATCAAAATCCGTAAAATTGGAGATGTGGGGGATGCGAATGATGGCGATGGCCGGCCCGGAATCCTTGTCAAGCGCCGGTTTTCTTGGATTTTCAATGACAACCGAATCTTCCGCCTCCACCCCAAGATCGTTCACCCAGGGAAGAACGCCGAAAACGGGCTTCCCGGACCGGGATTCAATCCACCTGGTACCCTCCTGAAACAGGGAGATATCCCCGCGAAACCGGTTGATGACAAAACCGGCGATCCGGTCCTGGCAGTCCGGGGGCAGGCAAGCCAGTGTGCCGATGAGCTGGCCGAATATGCCGCCCCGGTGAATATCGCCGACCAGTATCACCGGCGCCCGGGCATATTCGGCCATTCGAAAATTCACGATATCATGTGGCATGAGATTGACTTCCGCGCAGGATCCGGCCCCTTCCAGAATAACCAGATCATAAGATTCCCGAAGCCGGTCAAGCGCCAGACACGCCGTAGAAAACAATGCCTCTTTCTGCTGATGGTATTCACGCGCCGACTGATTGGCCACGGCCTCTCCCAGCACAACGACCTGGGAGCCGACATCGCTGGTGGGCTTCAGCAGAATCGGGTTCATGTCCACATGGGGAGCGATCCGGCCGGCCTCTGCCTGAACAATCTGAGCCCGGCCCATTTCCAGCCCTTCCGGCGTGACGCCGGAATTGTTGGACATGTTCTGGGCTTTATAGGGGGCTACCCGAATGCCGCGATTGGCAAAAATCCGGCACAGGGCCGTCACCACGATGCTTTTTCCCACATCGGAGCCGGTTCCGAGCACTGCCAGGCAAGGGGCTGGAGATCTACCGGATGTCATATTTCTTGCTGTAGCCTCGCGGGGTGATCATCAGCCCCTGATAGTCAAATGTTGAACTGTTTCCAATGAAAACCGTGGTGAGCATGGTGACCTTGGCCAGATGAAGATGCTCAAGCGTGGTCAGGCCGATTTCCTGCTCTTCCCGCATGGCGCTGGTCACGATGCCGACCGGTGTATGTTTATCCCGATGCTTTAAAATGATCCGCTGTGCCCTTTCCAGTTGGGTGGATCTGCGTTTGCTTTTGGGATTGTAAAGGACAATTACAAAATCCGCAAGAGCTGCGGCATTCAGACGCTTTTCAATCACTTCCCAAGGCGTCAGCAGATCGCTGAGGCTGATGCAGGCAAAATCATGGGTCAGCGGTGCGCCCAGGAGAGAAGCGCCGGCGCAGACCGCCGGAATTCCCGGAACGATTTCAACTTGAAGCGTTTGCGGATGAATGGCGGCCCGGGTGTCCGGTTTCAGGATCGGAATCCCGCGGATGGCGCAGATTTCCAGGACCAGGCCCGCCATGGCATAAATTCCGGAATCGCCGCTGGATACGATGGCGCAGGATTTGCCCGATAGGGCATCATTAATGGCGGCTTCAACCCGGTCCACTTCCTGGGTCATGGCGGAGCTGATAATCCGCTTGCCTTGGATCAGCGGTCGGATCAGGTCAAGATATGTCGTGTATCCGGCAACCGTATCAACGGCTTCCAGAACATCGCAGGCCCGTTTTGACAGATAATCCGGATTGCCGGGTCCTAATCCGACAACGAAAAGTCGATTCGGGCAATGGCCAGGGTGACATTCGGGCTGATCTGCTTGGGAACGATCAGTTCCCCTTTCTCCGATGCCAGAACTGCTGCAGCTTCGCATACGCTGGGTACTCCTATGTGTTGATTAACGATTTTCGAGGGATTCGGGCTGACTATTGCCGACAGCTCCTCCCTTGTGAAAAACCGAATGGGAATGTGAAGGCTTCGGGCGATATCGAGAAGTCCTGCCTCATCGGATTTGATATCAATGGTTGCGATACATTTCAGACTGTTCAGGGATAGCCCGAACTGAATCAGTTTATCAACCAGAAACTCCCGGATTTCATTGGCGCAGGTGTTGCGGTTGCACCCCATTCCGGCGATCAGGGATTTGGGACGCAGGATCAGGCTGGAGTCTGGGAAACGCTTCAGGCGATCGTCAATAACGACTACAGCCGCAGACGGGTCGGAGGATCGAAAGTCAGGAAGATCCGAAGGGCCGCTTTTCTTCAATTCAGCTCTTCCCGGCACCATGCTTTCAGTAGTCAGAGGAATCATTTTGCCAGCCTCTGCACTTTTTTCGAGTCGATGATACGGATCATGCAGATAAACGGGAGCCTGGTTCAGAAAGGCCATGCTGATGATTTTGATGGCTTCTGGATTTTCAATGAACAGGTCGTTGTCAACCGCAATCACATCGATGGCCGGAACCCGATGGAGATCCGTTGCCGTGGTGATGACCGGCGTTGCGTGGAGTTTTTCGGAAATGGCCACAGTCAGGCGATTGGCGCCTCCGATATGGCCCGAAAGCAGGCTGATGACATGCCTGCCTTTTTCATCCATGACAACTACCGCCGGATCTTTGGTCTTCGAGACAATGCAGGGGGCGATGACCCGCACCACGATGCCGGTGGACATGATAAACACATGTTCTTTAAAATGGGAAAAGCGTTCCCTTACACAGTCCGCCAGCCGTGAAAACGAAAAATAGGGGGCAGGGCAGGGCAAAAGGCTTTCGGGAACATGCAGGATTCCGGGGAAGGTATCCCTTAGCTTCAGGGCCAGGGAAAGGCCTTCGGAGGTGATTGCCCAGATGGCAAGTTGTCGGGGGTCGGGTAAGTTCACTGCGGATCTTTTTCCCTGAACCCGTGCGTAAAGGCTTTGTCATAGAGTTTGGAGCGGTGTTTCAAGCTGTCCAGGGTGATTTCGAGTACCTTGCCGACGATAATCAGGGCCTGCCGGGTGATGTTTTCTTTTCGGACGGTTTCACACAAATGACCGATCCGGGTATAAACAATTCGCTCTTCCGGATGACTGATTTTATAGGCAATGGCGCAGGTTGCGTCGGGACCGTATGTCCGCGATAGCGTGGCTTGCACTTCATCGATCAGGGAAATGCTGAGATAAATCGCCATGGATGCCTGGTGGCTGGCCAGCGCTTCCAGGTTTTCCGATTCGGGAACCGGGGTTCTGCCGGCCATTCGCGTAAGAATCAGGGTCTGGGAAATCTCCGGAAGCGTATATTCCAGGCCCATGGCCGCGGCTGCGGCAAAAGCCGCCGTGACTCCGGGAACAACGGTAAAGGGGATATTTTTGGCATCAAGGGCCGACATCTGTTCGAAAATGGCCCCATAAAGGCTGGGATCTCCGGTATGGAGGCGGATCACCTGCTTGCCGGTCTCCCAGTTTCCGGCGATAACATCGATGATTTGCTCCAGATTCAAGGAGGCGCTGTCGATGGAGAGGGTTTGCGGCCGGGTCCATTTCAGAAGGGCTTCGGGAACCAGCGATCCGGCATAAATGACGACATCGGCCGACATCAAAGCCTTCTGGCCTTTGACCGTGATCAGATCCGGATCTCCCGGTCCTGCGCCGATAAACTGAACCGGATATCGAACAACTGAAACGGATTGCATAGAAACATCCTCCAAAGCAGGTTTAACGTTGAATAATTCCGGTGATGATCCACACCGGATTCTGGGCTTCAAACCGCTGGCTCCAGGGCATATCCTTGCCGCGACTGACTTGAATCTGGACCGTTTCGGTTGAAAAGCCAAGTTCTTTCAATGTGGTCAGGGCGACTGTCAGATTATCCATCAGAACGGTATTCAGAACCAGTATGCCGCCAGGTTTCAAATATCCGGCGGCCGAACGGATGATGGTTTCGAGCTTCCTGCCGCCGCCGCCGATGAAAATGCGGTCCGGAGCCGGGAGATCCTGAAGCCCGTCGGGAAGAATCGCCTGCCGGATTTCCATGTTCCGGACGCCGTGGCGCAGTTGGTTGCATTCGATGTTCCGTATTCTTTGCGGATGCTTTTCAATGGCCACGATTCTTCCCAGGGGTGCCAGCAGCGAGGCTTCGATACCGATGGATCCGCTGCCCGCGCCCAGATCCCACAGGACGTGATGGGGCAGGAGTTTCAGCTTGGCCAGACTGATGGCCCGGATTTCCGCTTTGGTGATGAGTCCGTTTTCATGATCGTAAGCATCATCCGGCATGCCCAGGTGAAGGCCGGGCAACGTTTGCGTGACGGAAGTCCGTTTGAGAACAACGATATTGGGTTCGGAAAAGGTTTTTTCCGCTGCCTCTTCCGGTGAATGCCAGGATACTTTCTCTGATGGCGTGCCCAGTTGCTCCAGAACGCAGAGATTGATCCGGTGAAATTGGTGACGGAGCAAAAGCGCGGCAATCCATGCCGGATTTCGGATCGGATCGGTCAAAACCGCCACAAGAGGTGATTCCGTAGCGGCGGTTAGTAGGCCGTTTTCAGATTGTTTCCCGTGCAGGCTGATCAACCGGGCATCCTGCCAGGGCTCCTTGATACGCGCAAATGCGGCCGCGACCGAGGAGATGTTGGGATGGATCTCCACATGATCCGGCCCCAGCGCATTGATGATGGTTGATCCGATGCCGAACAGGAGGGGGTCCCCTGACGCCAGCACGACAACCTGATGTGTCTTGTAATGCCGGCCAATAAAGTCCGTCAGTTCCGGAATATCCCGAGTGATTGCCTTCTGAATCCCGGAATGATCCTTGAAGCAAGCCAGATGGCGTTTGCCACCTATCAGGATATCCGCTCCGCGGATGATATCCAGGTGTCTTGCCGTCAGGTCATTCGGGGACAGTCCCATCCCGATGACAATGACTTTTGCGGAGTCCGGTGAAGATAAATCGGTCATAAATCGTCCATAAGCAGACTGAAATCCAATGTTAAGTGACAGCTCTTTGTTTGCGCTTCACGAAAACCGCTTCATGCTTTACGGGAAGTATATAACACCTTGCCGGTATAGTCAAAAATCATGCCCTGAAGCGCCACATTCGTTCCGCTAAACCGGCGGGCAGACAATAGCATGCGTCTGCCGACACCCGAAATCATGGCCGGGTGGGTTTCCATGATCATAGATAAGGCTTCGCGGGCCGTATTGGCCAGACTCAGGCGTCGGCTGAAATCTCTGTCGCTGGTAACCGCCATTGCCCATTCGGACAGGACGGTCAGAGACAGATCGGATTTGGCGGCATGGGTATGGGCAAAGCCCTGGGCCATTTTCATCGCTTTTCCGAACAAAACAGCCAGCGTAATCGTGGCAAAGCCTTTTTGGGCTGCTGCTTCCAGTGAAATTTTAAAAAAATCTCCTATCTGGACGAAGGCAATTTCCGGCAGATCCAGAATCGCCCCTTGGGCAAAGCGCTCGCTTCTTCTGCCGGTGGTCAGGACCACCTGCATGCAGCCGCCTGCCCGCGCCACCGACAGCGATGAGGCAATGGTTGCCTCATAGGCCTCATGGGACATGGGCCGGACAACGCCTGTTGTTCCCAGAATGGAGATGCCGCCGATGATGCCAAGTCTGGCGTTCAGGGTTTTTTCAGCCAGAACCTTTCCTTGGGGCACAAAGACTTCAACGCATACCGCCTCAACCTTGTCAACGTGATTTGTTCGCTGTGTATTCAGAACGTCATTAATGGCCTGAACGATCATCTTTCGGGGCCCCAGGTTGATGGCAGGCTCTCCTGGCGGAATCTCGAGACCTGGAAGCGTGATCTGTCCGACGCCTTCACCGCCGGTGATCGTGATATTCAGAGGTTCTTTGTTCTTTTCAACAACCTGGCTTTCCTGAAGGTCATTGGCTATGCAAAGTGTTACAATCGCGCCGATTTCCGCCCCGTGTGTGACATCCGGGTCATCGCCGGCATCCTTGATGACGGTCGCGCTGGCCCGACAGCCGGAAATCTGCCTGCAGCAATGAACCGGAATCCGGATCCTGTCACCGGTCAAAAGCAAAATATCCACGGAATCCGGATCAGCGCCGGTAACAATCCGGGTCAATGCGGCTTTGGCCGCGGCTGCGGCCGCGGTTCCGGTGGTAAAACCGGATTTCAGTGCCGGTGTTTGTGTTGTCTTTTTTCCCATTTCACTGCTCACTGCTCACTGATCTCTGATCCAAATCGGGATGACATAAACCGCCGTTCCGATCAGCCTGGCTTTACGCATGGTTTTTGGATTGCTTTGCGATGATCAGGGTCCAGTACTCCGGGCTGCGGTCATTGAATTCCCGGGTATCCGGATAAATTTTTTGATCCGGAAGGCTGCAGTTGGAAACGCCGACGCATCGGGTAAATCCGGAAGCGCCTTCGATGGCTGCATTGATATCTTTAATGTTCCGATACGCCTTCATGAAAACAACATTCTCCGGTTTCATTGCCATCTGCCGCAGACGATCCCCGCCATTAACTCCGGAAACCACCAGAAGACATTCTTCGCCCTCCACCAGCGGCGTATTGATGCAGGCTGCCGCTGCCTGATAAGACGTGATGCCGGGAATGGTTGTGATCGGAATATGGGGGGCGATTTTCTGAATATTTTTAAGGATATACCCATAGGTAGAGTATGTCATGGGATCCCCGAGGGTCAGAAACGCCGCATTTTTCCCCTGTTCCAGCTCTGAGATGATGGTTTCCGCATGGGTTTTCCACGCCTTGCGGGTTTCTTCCTTGTCCTTTGTCATGGGAAACTGCAGCATCCGCACCGTTGTTCCTTTGGGGATATGTGGGCCGGCGATATTGACCGCCAGGCTGTAATCGTTTTTGGTGGATGCTGCGGCAAAGACAACGTCAACCTCAGAGAGAATCCGGGCTGATTTTACTGTCAGCAATTCCGGATCTCCGGGACCCACGCCGATACCATATAATGTTCCTGTTTGTTGTTTCATTCCAATACCTTGATGGTTATGACAAATTGTATAAAGGTTTTATGTTTTAAGTTATTAAAATAATTTTGCGGTTGCCAGTTTAACCAGCGCATTGACCACGCTGGCGGCAACCGTGGACCCGCCTTTCCTGCCTGTGTTGGAAATACTGGGATAGTCCATGGACAGCAGATCAGCTTTTGATTCTGCCGCGTTCACAAAGCCGACCGGAAGCCCGATAACAAGAGCCGGGAGTGCCTGGCCCGCTTTAATCAGCTCGATCAGTCGCAGAAGGGCGGTCGGGGCGTTTCCGACAACATAGATGCCGCCTTCCATTTCAGCCAGTGCAGCGTCCACAGCCGCTGCAGCTCTAGTGTTTCCCTCGTTCTGAGCGATCCGGCACACATCAGCATCTTGAATCAAGCAGATCACACGGCATCCATGTCGCGCAAGGCCTGCGGCATTGATGCCGCTCTTGGCCATGGTGGTATCGGTGATGATGGTTTTCCCCTCGCGGATGGCCTGAATCCCTTTTGAGATGGCATTCGGGTGAAAACGGACGGTTTTTATATAGTCAAAGTCGGCCGAAGTATGAATCATTCTTCGGACAATCTGCCATTCATCCGAAGAAAAGGCATGGGGGCCGGTCTCGGTATCGATGATCGTAAAGCTTTGGGCTTCGATTTCATTGGGCGTCATGTGGTTCCTGTAGTTGCTGTGCTTCTTTTGAGTGATGTCTGTTATGGGTTCTGATACGCCAGGCACGCCTGAACAAACGCGGCGGCGGCTTTTGGCTGACTGCTGAAATGCAGGTGAATGTAGCTTCCCAGGGTGTTATTCACTTGAAATCCTTCCTCGACCTTGGTTTCGTCGAATCGGGATGTCACCGCATACACGCCCGGAACTTCCGCGGGGGGAATGATTTCCGAATAATGAAATTCATGTCCCCGGATTTTCTGGCCCGCCTGCCCCAGAATCGTATCGCTTTTCAGGGTGATTTCCCGATACCCCAGGGTTTTCAGGCGCTGCAGCATCCGGGTGGAAAATGAAAAACATCCGGTCATGGGGTGGATCCGGCCGTCCATATCCGTCAACTCTCTGCAAAGATACATGAGTCCCCCGCATTCCGCATAAATGGGCATTCCCTTCAGGCTGAATGCCAGAACCTGGGATCGGAGCCGCGAATTTTCCGCCAGCTTTTCCGCATGGAGTTCCGGATAACCGCCGCCTAAATAGATGCCGCCCAGTCCTTTGGGCAGACGGGAATCCGCTACTGGAGAAAATGGAACGAGCTCGGCGCCTGCCGCGGTCAGGGCATCCAGGTTGTCCGGATAATAAAAACAGAAGGCCTGATCCATGGCCACCCCGATTTTAACCTTTCCGGATTGCGGCGGGCGAGGAGAGGGCGCCGTTTCCGGACCGGCATCGATGTCCGAAAAGCCGGCCAGCAATGCATCCATATCCACGGATGATTCGATAAAATCCGCCAGTCGGTTGATGGCTTCCGGCGACAAGGGATGATCCTGAAGGGTCAGCAGCCCCAGATGCCTTTCCGGAATGGCAATGTCCGGATTTTTAAGCATGCCCCCCAGGCAGGGCATGTGAACATGTCCTGAAAGGGCATCCTTTAGATAATTCAGGTGCCGGCTGCTGCCCAGTTGGTTAAAAATGACACCGCTAAACCGCAGATCCGGATCAAATTTTTCAAATCCCTGGACCACTGCGGCCGCGCTTCTGGCCATGCTTTTGGCATTGACCGCCAGAAGCACCGGAAGGTTCAACCATTTGGCCATCTGCGCGGTTGAGCCCGCCTCGCTTTTTCCGTCATACCCGTCAAAAAGACCCATGACGCCTTCAACGACCGCAATATCCGCGGATTCCGCATGGCGGCTGAAGATATGCTGATTGCAAGATTTTGAAAGCATCCATCCATCCAGGTTGCGGCAGGAGGTACCCGTAATCCGGGTATGATGGCCGGGATCAATAAAGTCCGGGCCAACCTTGAACGATACGACCCGGAATCCCCGGCGCTTCAGCGCGGCCAGGATAGCCAGCGTGAGGGTGGTTTTCCCGGATCCGCTCTGAGTTCCCGCAACGACGATACCTTTAATCGGACACCCCCTTTGAAGGCTCAGGAGCCGGTAAAAACACCGATGCCTGAGCCCTTAACATCAGGTCCGGGTAGAGGATTTTTGCAATGGTTCGTATGCCTTCAAGAAGCCTCACGGTCGGCCTGGAAACCAGGACTTCATCAATCAGATAAATTTGACGGGTCTGAACCGCCCTGATCACGGAAAACCCCGGCTCGTTTTGAATGGTTTCAACCGTAACATGAT
>CAIVVZ010000484.1 GCA_903909505.1 uncultured Desulfobacteraceae bacterium | reverse complement strand
GCCGTCAACCACAGCAGCCCCACCCGCTCATCCAGCCCCATGATTTTCAGAAAAGGTTTTAATATCTTTACCAGAAAAGGAATAATGTCAAAAGCCTTCATCAGGCATAAGGCGATCATCAGCGCCATTACAATCAGAAAGATTTTGATGCCGAGAAAAAAAGTGGAAATTCCCCATTTCTGTATGACTTCCCACAGGGATTTCTGAACCTGCGGGCCAAAAGCAACCGCAGTGGATGCGGTTGGCTGCATGTCCATAAACTGGGCTACCGCGATCACGGTGACGATAGAGGCTGCAATCCGGATCGATGTGGCTTTCAGCGGACTTAATCCGGATCTGCCCTGCACCATTCCCTCCTGAACCAGGTTGTGGGATATGAGCAGAAAAATGGCGATCAAAGTCATCTGGTTTACTGAAAAAGGCAGTACGATCATGGCGGCAATCCCGCCGTAGATTCCCGTTAACATGCCAACTACCAGGGGAATTGCAGCAGCAGCCGGCATGTTGATCAGTTTCATGACGGGCGCAAGTAAAAAATCCGTCTGCTGAATCAGGCCGCTGTAATCCAGAAGGACCGTAAGAAACGAGATGGGGACCAGAATTCTGAGCAGCCAGACATAACCGCTCCAGCCTTTTTCAATACCGGCCATAATGCCGGATTTAGCCGTATCACGAAAAATTGTCATTCAGTGTTGCGTTCCATTCTAAAGAGGTTATCCCCAGCCCCCGGAAAAATCGGCATTGATGCGTTATCGCAGGCCATTGGTAGGGTCGCCTTCTTCAACCATCTGCTTCAAAACCTGGATTTCGGCCTTTCCCGGGATGCGGCCGGTCAACTGGGCGGTCAGGACCACCTCTCCGTCCTGGTTGACGAGAACTGCTTCTGCCCGGGCGCGGCATTTTTCATCAACTTCAGTGATCGTCAGGGTGCAAGTGATGGTTTCGCCCATATAGACGGGGCGTTTGAAGCGAAAATTCATGCCGGAAGCCAGCCATCCAATTTGTCCCCCCACTTCCGTGACCATGCCGCCGACCAGAAGTCCGTGGCAGATTTTGGCCTTTAATCCCTTTACCGCTACAAACCGCGAGTCAAAATGAATGGGATTGTAATCGCGGGTCAGATCGGCGAATTGTTCGACCTGTGACTCGGAAAATGTTCTGGTAACCGTAAAGGTAGTGCCTGGAGTTAATCCCGCGATCGTGCGCAGCCTGATGGACATTAAGCCTTCCTTTCAATTTCTTTTCAGTGCTCAAGAAGCACTCAACAATAATCCAATTTGAGTTTTTATCAAGCTTAAAAAGACGACTCAATGGCAACTGTTGACAAAACAAATCAACCGGTCTACAGCAGGGGACATGACAAATGATATCGATAAAAGAATTCCCATGCGCCTGAAACCGGGCGACTGCATTGGCATTGTGGCCCCGGCCAGTCCCTTTGAACAAACGGATTTTTACACGGGGGTCAGTATACTGGAGAGCATGGGATTTCGGGTGAGTTTTCCCGAAGGGATATTTTCAAGATCCGGGTATCTTGCCGGATCGGATATGGATCGCGCGGCCCAGGTGAACGCGGCTTTTGCGGACGGCGCTGTTCAGGCGATTGTCTGCGCAAGGGGTGGTTATGGATCCATGCAGATCCTGCCATATCTGGATTATGAGGCCATCCGCAGGCATCCCAAGCTGCTGATGGGATTCAGCGACATTACGGCGCTGCTGTGTTCGCTGTATCAGCACTCCGGTCTTGTTTCCTGCCACGGACCGATAGTCACCACTTTAAAGAGCGCCGGTTTAAAAACCCTTGAGTCCGTATTCAATGCGTTGACATTAAATGAACTGCCCGCAATTGAGCTGGAAAGAGGAATTGTGCTGAGTCCGGGAAAAGCGTCCGGTCCGGTCATCTGCGGCAATCTGACGACATTGTGTCATCTCGTCGGAACCCCTTTTCAGCCGAGAATGAACGGGCACATCTTGATTGTTGAAGATACGGGAGAAAAACCTTATCGCATCGATCGCATGCTCACCCAGATGAAGCTTGCCGGCGTATTCAACGGGCTTTGCGGCCTGGGGATCGGCTCGTTTGAAAACTGCGGAAAAGCGGATGAACTGTTTGAAATCATTGCCCGTATATTTAACCCAATCCACATTCCCATCCTTGCCGGATTCGATATCGGACATGGACCCGATAATATTGCGGTTCCCTTTGGCATTGAAGCGGTTCTGGATGCGGATCATCAGTTGTTGACGTATCGCCGCTTTATTGCAGGATAGCGGATATGAAGCGCGTGGACCGCCTGATGCATCAGGCCATCGAGGATCGGATATTCCCCGGAGGGGTTCTTCTGGTGTCCCGGGATAACCGGATCGAGTTTTTCGAAGCCTATGGCTGTGCGGATCTGTTTTCCGGCGCACTGGTAACAAAAGAGACCCTTTATGACCTGGCATCCTTAACCAAGCCGCTAGCAACCACACTTGCGGTGATGCAGCTCATTCAGGAATCCAGGCTGAGCCTGGATCAGCCGGTTGTATCTGTTTTGCCCCGTTTCCTGGATCCGCGGATGCCCCGGGTAACCGTTCGACATCTCCTTGCACATTGTTCAGGTCTTTCGGATTATCGCCCCTATTACCTGGATCTGCGGCAATTTCCTTTGAAAGAGCGAAAAGAACAATTAGAGAAAA
Organism: uncultured Desulfobacteraceae bacterium; assembly: GCA_903909505.1. Lineage (GTDB taxonomy): Bacteria > Desulfobacterota > Desulfobacteria > Desulfobacterales > Desulfatirhabdiaceae > RAAP-1. The sequence goes on along the minus strand of CAIVVZ010000484.1, from coordinate 9,721 downwards.
TGTTGACACGGGAACACCTGGCCTGTGTTCCGGGCAAACAGGTGCTTTACAGCGACATGGGGTTTATGATATTGCGTTGGATTATTGAAACGATATCCGGACAACGCCTGGATCATTTCCTGTCTGAATTTCTATATCATCCGCTGGGATTGAAACGCCTTTTTTTCATTGACCTGAATCAGCAAGCATGCCATGACAATATCGCGGCCACCGAGCTTTGTGCCTGGCGAAACACCTTGCTCAAGGGAAAGGTTCACGATGACAATGCTTTTATCACGGGCGGTATTGATGGCCATGCCGGGCTTTTTGGGGCAGCCGCCGATGTCGCACGACTGATTTCGTTTTTGTTGTCGGACTACAGGGGACAATCCGGTCAGTCATTTTTCAACTCAAACCTGATTCGGGATTTTTGGTCCCGGCAGACGCCATCGGGGAGGGCGCTGGGGTTCGACATGCCTTCATCTGATGGCGCCAGTTGCGGTCATTTTTTTTCCAAAACCAGTGTGGGACATTTGGGGTATACCGGCACTTCGTTCTGGATTGATCCGGAGCAATCGATCTTTATTATTTTGTTGACCAATCGCGTTCACCCTTCCCGCTATAATGTCGGAATACGTCGGTTCAGGCCCCATATCCATAATGAAATCATGATAAATATGGGTTTATCAATTTGAAATATCATGTAAAATTTCTTCATGTTGATATTGTGATTCGGTTTAAAACTTAATATTTCCCTTGAGAATGCCAGGATTATCTGGTAACCTCAACGATTTAATCTGGTAGAAAATCATTTGTAATAACCATCTGGTTCAAACCCGTCTGATTTTCCATTTTTTCCAGGAACAACTGTTAACGTTAAGCTGTAAATGAGGCATTATGAGCTTTTTCAATGGATTCTTAGGGTTTTTTTCAAGCGATCTGGCCATAGATTTGGGAACTGCCAATACCCTGGTTTATGTGAAAGGCAAGGGCATTGTGCTAAGCGAGCCTTCTGTGGTGGCGGTAAGAACCGATAACCGATCCAAAAATCGGGTGCTGGCTGTTGGACTTGAAGCAAAAAATATGTTGGGAAGGACCCCGGGAAACATCGTTGCCATTCGGCCCATGCGTGACGGTGTCATCGCGGATTTTGAAGTCACCGAAGCCATGCTCAGACACTTTATCCACAAGGTTCACAACAGGCGGTCCTTTGTCCGACCCAGAATCATCATTGCAGTGCCCTCCGGCATCACCCAGGTTGAAAAGCGGGCTGTCCGGGAATCAGCGGAATCCGCGGGCGCGCGGGAAGTATTTTTAATCGAAGAGCCTATGGCCGCTGCTATCGGTGCGGGCCTGCCCATCACCGAGCCCACCTGCAATATGGTTGTTGATATTGGCGGTGGGACGACCGAGGTCGCCGTCATTTCTCTGGCCGGTATCGTATATTGCAGGTCCCTGAGAGTGGCCGGAGATAAAATGGACTCTGCCATCATGCAGTACGTCAAACGCAAATACAATCTGCTGATAGGAGAGCGAACCTCGGAGGCGATAAAAACCACGATTGGAAATGCCTATCCGGACCCCCAGAACCTTGAAACCATTGAGGTCAAAGGAAGAGACCTGGTATCGGGCATTCCCAAGATTCTTACCATAGATTCGGAAGAGATCCGTATCGCCATCTCAGAACAGCTGGACGCAATACTGGAAACCGTAAAAATAGCCCTTGAACAAACGCCGCCTGAATTGTCGGCCGATATTGTGGACAGAGGGATTGTGCTGACCGGAGGCGGGGCTTTGTTGAAGAATCTGGATAAGCTGTTGATGGAGGAAACCGGCCTGCCGGTGAGGATTGCGGATGATCCCCTGTCAACAGTCGCGCTAGGATGTGGCAAAACGCTGGATAGTATTGAAATCCTTAGACAGGTCGTAATTACCTAAGTTTTATGTTTTCAAAAAAAATGATGGTAATCGCTGGCGTATTTGGCTTTGTTGTAGTCAATATCATCGCGCTTTTTATTTCAGCCAGATATGTCAGCTCCTCATCGCCTTCCCGGCATATGGGAATGGGGATCGTTTCTCCGCTTCAAAAAGCCGTTACGGTTTCTATCCATTCGCTCAGGTCAATCTGGACGCATTATTTTTTTCTGGTTTCCACGGAAAAAGAAAATGACAACCTAAAAAAAATGCTGGCCAAGACTATTTATGACGTCAACCAGTGCAAGGAAACAGAGCTTTCCAATGACCGGTTCCGTAAACTGCTTGATTTTAAAAGTGCCAGTAAACTTCATTCCCTTTCCGCCGGTGTGATCGGCAAGGACCCTTCCCAGTGGTATAAAACGCTGGTCATTGACAAAGGCGTTTCCGAAGGAATCACCAAGGGGCTTCCTGTGCTAGTTCCGGAAGGGATCGTGGGTCAGGTGATTGATGCCTCAGACCATTATGCAAAAGTCCTGTTGATCATCGATTCAAACAGCGCCGTGGATGCGTTGGTTCAACAGACCCGTGCCCATGGAATTATTAAGGGTAATTCCGAAGGCCGCTGTCTGCTGAATTACGTTTCCCGAAAGGAGATTGTCAATATCGGAGATGCCGTGGTATCATCCGGGCTAGACGGCGTTTTTGCCAAGGGACTTCTGATCGGAAAGGTGACCGATATCATTCGAAACAAGTCCGGGATATTTCAGGATATCGAGGTTTCTCCTTTCGTTGATTTTGATAAAATTGAAGAAGTTCTGGTAGTTCTCAGTCCGCCATCACAGAGCAGATATCGCTGATTAAGACTGGAACCATGGGTTTTTCGCAAGCGCATCCAACAAATTCTATTTTTCGAGTACTTTCATGAATCCCATGGCGCGAATCGGACTGATTCTGTTTTTGGTCATTTTTCAGACAACGATTTATTACGCCATTCCTGCCCTGAATCATTTCGTAGACCTGCTGATTACTTTTACCATTTACGCCGGGCTTTTTCTGCCCTTTCTGGAGAGTATCGTTTTGATTCTGGTGCTGGGAGCGCTCATGGACAGTATCACCGGAGGGCTTTTTGGCCTGTATTTGTCCATATATTTCTGGATAATTGTCGGGCTGAGGCCTTTTGTGACGCTGTTGAATTTAAAGAATACTCACACGTTATGGTTGCTGTTGGGGATCGCCATTGGATTTAAGAACCTGATGTTATTTATTGGAACGGTTGCCCTGAAACAGGAAATTGTGTTTTCATCCGAATCCTTTCGAGCAATGGCTTATCAGCTGTTCTGGACCCTGGCTCTGGGTCCTTTTCTCATCAGACTTTTGAATGCCATGGATAGCCATTTTAAAGTTAATGCGCAATCGAAATAACCTTTCATTATGACAGATGCACCTTCCCCGAACTCCTTTCTTAAGAATCAAACTCCAGACAGCGACTGGTATAAACGCCGAATTATCGGGCTGTTATGCTTTGTGATTCCCGGGTTCGTTTTTTTATTGTTGCGGCTCTTTTATCTGCAGATTATTGACGGAGAAAACTTCAGAAGACTTTCAGAAAATAACTGCATCCGCCTGCAGAGCATTGATCCGCCAAGAGGATTGATTTTTGATCGAAATATGCAGCTTCTGGTGGACAACCGCCCTTCCTATGATTTGAGTATCGTGGTCAAAGATGCCAGGCCGCTGGAAACATCGCTTCAGAATTTGTCTCAATATACGCGAATTCCGCTGGAATTGTTATGGGGGGAAGTTGAGAAAAGTCATAATCAGCCCTCCTTTAAACCGGTTTTGTTGAAACAGGATATTGGCAGGGATGTTTTGGCAGCTCTCGAAGTAAAACGTTTTGAATTACCCGGGACCATTGTGGATATCCGTTTGCGAAGGCTTTATGTGAAAAGCCTGAGCGCGGCCCATATCCTCGGCTATGTCGGTGAGATTAGTAGTGATGAGCTGAAATCCGTAAAATATGCCGGGTATAAGCGCGGGGACTTAATTGGGAAAAGCGGGGTTGAAAAGTCTTTTGAAAACTACTTGAGAGGAGAACGGGGGGGACGCCAGATTGAGGTGAATGTGGCCGGACAACTCGTGCGTATTCTGAAAACCGTTGATGCGGTTCCTGGAAACAATGTTCTCCTGTCCTTTGATCAGAACTTGCAGAAAAAAGCCGAAGACTTGCTGTCGGATGTTACGGGTGCGGTTGTGGCAATGGACCCCACGACAGGAGATATTCTGGCAATGGCCAGCAGTCCTTCTTATGATCCGAACATGTTTGTAGATGGTTTCAGTCGTGATCAGTGGGAAGCCCTCATCAAGAATCCTTCCCATCCGCTTCAGAACAAAGCCATTCAGGCCGAATATCCTCCGGCATCTACATATAAAATTATCACGGCCATGGCGGGCCTGGAAGAAGGGGTGATTGATGAAAAAACCACACTGGTCTGTCCGGGCTCTTATAAATATGGAGATCGGGAATACCGGTGCTGGAAAAAGGGCGGACATGGTTCGATCAATATTGGCAGGGCCATTGCGGAATCCTGTGATGTGTTCTTTTATCAGGTGGGGCTCCGGCTGGGAGTGGATCGGCTGGCGTCGTATGCCAATGGCGCCGGATTGGGGGTGTTGACAGGGATTCAGCTCGAACAGGAGTCCGGTGGTTTGATTCCAACCGCCGCATGGAAAAAACGCAGATTGGGGGTTGCCTGGCAGGCAGGAGAAACCCTGTCGCTTTCGATTGGTCAGGGGTATAATCTGGTAACCCCCCTGCAACTGGCGACCATGATCTCAAGCATCGCAAATGGCGGTACCCGGTTTACGCCGATGATCGTCAAAAAAATTCAAAATGCGTCCGGTGAAACCATCAAGGAGTTTTTTCCCGAAATCAAGGGGTATCTTCCGGTCAGCCCCAAACACCTGGATATCATTAAAAAAGGACTTTGGGAAGTTGTCAACGGCAAAAGCGGAACCGGCCGCATCGCCAACATTGCGGGGATTGAGGTCAGTGGAAAAACAGGAACAGCCCAGGTTTTCAGCCGTAAAACAGATTCGGAAAATGAATCAAGGCGAGCTCAACAATTAAAATCTCACGCTTGGTTTGTGGCGTATGCGCCCTCGGCCAATCCAAAAATTGCGGTTTCTGTGCTTGTTGAACACGGTGAGCATGGCGCCAGCGCCGCAGCGCCCATTGCCAGGGAGCTGATCCGGGCGTATCTACACGATTCACCATCGACCGAAAGGTCAACGTCAGAATAAGAGGAAATCATGTTTGACCGCCGACTGGTCCAAAATTTCGACTGGATGCTGCTGATCATCACCCTGTTGCTGGCTGCATCCGGACTGATAACCCTTTACAGCGCGGCACGGGCAGGGCTGCCCATTACTCAAGCCTTTTTTGTAAAACAGCTCATGTGGTATGGAATTGGCTTTGTGATTATGATCGCCTCCTTTCTCATCAGCTACAAGCAATTTGATCAATATGCCTACTTTGCCTACGCCGTATGCATTTTCCTGTTGGCAGCGGTGTTGCTGGTGGGAAAACTGGTCGCTGGATCCAAACGGTGGCTGGTTTTTGGCCAGATTTCCCTTCAGCCCTCCGAGATGGCAAAGGTTGCGGTGATTATAGTTCTTGCGCGCTATTATTCAAGGACAGCCAGTACAAAAGGAATGCGTCTTCGAGACTTGGTAATCCCGATGTTGTTGATTGGTATTCCATTTGGTCTCATCGTCAAACAGCCTGATCTGGGAACTGCTGTGATGATTCTGTTGATTGCTGCTACCCTGACGGTGTTGATCAAAATCGAAAAGCGAGCGATGATTGCCATCGTTTCTTTTGGAACTGTGGCCATTCCCATGATCTGGTTATTGCTGAAAGGCTATCAGAAACAGCGAATTCTGACTTTTTTGGAGCCTGACAGGGACCCTCTTGGTGCGGGATATCATATCATTCAGTCCAAAATCGCCATAGGTTCGGGAATGCTTTCAGGGAAAGGTTTTTTAAAGGGAACACAAAATGCGCTTTCATTTTTGCCAGAGCATCACACTGATTTTATTTTTTCAGTTCTAGCGGAAGACTGGGGGTTTATCGGTTCCGCGGCCGTGTTGATTCTTTTTTTAATGTTGATAATCTGGAGCCTGAATATCGCCCATGGTTGCAGGGATCCTTTTGGCGCGCTTCTGGCAATTGGAATCACGGCATTGATCGGCTGGGAGGTTTTTATTAACATTGGAATGGTAATGGGACTGATGCCGGTGGTGGGTATACCTCTGCCGTTTATCAGTTACGGTGGTTCCGCTATCCTCAGCATGATGCTGTGCATGGGGATCCTCATGAATATCAGCATGCGCAAATACCTGGTAGAGTAAATGAAGTTTTCCGTATTGATCCAGCGGAATTTTTTTTATGTACAGACCCCGAAAATAAATCAGCTGGAATTTTTCGAGTTGAAAACAGGCAAATAACCATTTGATAAACCAGAAAAATTGAATACTATTTTCTGGCGGTTAAAAAAATCAAAAAAACTTTTGACAACACGTTCTGGCAGATGTTATAGACCCCCAGTCCAGATCATGATATTCAAAGATTATTATTCTTTTATCGCTGTTTACAAACTGAAATTCAATCAAAATGGAGGGCAAACGTATGATTAATGTTGATGGGTCGGTTTTTATCCAGATCGCCAATTTTATTTTTTTGATTTGGGTAATGAACATGATTTTGTATAAACCCATACGTAAGGCGCTTCTTCAGCGAAAAGAAAAAGTGTCGGGTTTGGAACGCAGTATTGCCGATTTCAACACCCAGGCACAGGAAAAAGAAAATGCATTTGCTTCCGGAATCAAAGAGGCAAGAGCCAATGGAATGAAAGAAAAACAGGCGTTGATACAATCCGGATCCGACGAAGAAAAAGTTGTACTTGAAAACATAAATAAAAAGGCTCAGGCCGAACTTACCAAGTCTCGCGAAAAAATCACCAAGGATGCAGAATCAGTTCGCATTTCCCTTCAAAAAGAACTTGATACATTTGTCAATGCAATAGGTCATAAAATATTGGGGAGGGCTGTTTAATGAAAATTCCGGTTATGAGGAGGGGGCGGCGGCGAGGTATGCTGCTTGCGATGTCAATGCTGGTGCTGCTATGGGGCGGATTGGCGTTTGCTTCATCCGGCGGAAATGCGCACGAAGGTGATGCGCACGGTGAAGTCAAGGCAAAAGGATGGGTAGCAACGGATACTTACCGGGTGCTGAATTTTGCAGTGCTGGCCGGTGCGCTGGTGTTTTTGTTGCGCAAGCCGCTCTCGCAGGCCCTTGATTCCAGAATCAAGGGAATTCAGGCACAGATGGAAGATCTTGAAGCCAAAAAGGCCGAAGCTGAAAAAGTTCTTTCAGAGTATAATGCCAAGATTGCCCGGTTAAGTCAGGAGTCCGAAGGAATTGTTGCGGAGTATGTTCGGCAGGGCAATGAAGCCAAGGCTAGAATCCTTAAAGAAGCCGAATTGTCTGCATACAAACTGGAAGAGCAGGCCAGGCGCAATATCGAGAACGAATTTGAAGCGGCAAAGCTGCGCCTTCAGCAGGATATCTTTGAAAAAGCAATGATCAAGGCTGAAGAAATCATTAAAAAGAACATTACCGCAGATGACCAGAACCGATTGGTAGATGAATATCTCGACAAGGTGGTGGCATAGTGAAAAATCAATCTATAGCAAGGCGATACGCCAAGGCACTTCTGATGATTGGCAAGACCGATGGCATGGCCGACAACTATAAGGATGAATTGAATGGATTTGCCAGCCTGATAGCCAAAGAAATGGCGCTTGAACAGGTAATCAATAACCCGCTGTACAATGCAAATGAACGCAAAAAAGTACTGTCGGCCCTTATTGTAAAATTGAATCTATCCAAGGTGATGGCATCCTTCTTGAAGCTTCTCTTTGATAAGGGGAGGTTCGGTTTTTTAAGTGCAATCAATGAATTTTATCAGAAGCTGGCAGATGATCTCAAGGGTGTAGCTCGCGCCAGCCTGGTTTCGGCTAATGAGCTTTCATCCGAAGCTGTTGAAAAGATACGCAAGGCATTGTCAAAGAAAACTGGCAAGGATATTGTCCTGGATATCAAAACAGACCCGACGCTCATCGGCGGGGTGGTTACCAAAATTGGGGATCTTGTTTTGGATGGCAGCATCAAAACACAATTGCTCAACATGAGAGAATCTTTAAAAAGGGGTGAGAGCGTATAATGGAATTAAAAGCTGAAGAAATAAGTCAGATCATTAACGATCAAATCAAGGATTACGACAAAAAGGTTGAACTCAGTGAAACGGGAATCGTTTTGTCGGTTGGCGATGGTATTGCCAGAGTCTACGGCCTTGAGAAAGCAATGGCCCTTGAGCTGGTTGAATTCCCCGGTGGTATTCTCGGGCTTGTCCTAAACCTTGAGGAAGACAACGTGGGTATCGCCATTATGGGATCCGATGTTCACATCAAGGAAGGGGATATCGTCAAGCGAACCGGCCGAATTGCTCAGGTGCCGGTCGGCGAGGCGGTTCTTGGCCGCGTGGTTTCCGCTGTTGGCGAACCTCTGGACGGAAAAGGACCCATTAACGCCAAGGAATTCCGACGCGTTGAAATGGTTGCCCCGGGCGTTATTGCCAGAAAAAGTGTTCATGAACCCATGGTCACCGGCCTGAAGGCTATTGACGCCATGACGCCGGTGGGTAGAGGGCAGCGAGAGCTGATCATTGGCGACCGTCAGATCGGTAAAACCGCTATTGCCATTGATGCCATTCTCAGCCAGAAAGGTCAGGATGTTTTCTGCGTTTATGTGGCCTGCGGCCAAAAGAAGTCCACGGTTGCTCAGATTGTGGCCATTCTGGAGAAACATGGGGCAATGGCTTATACCACGGTGGTTGCCGCGTGCGCCAGTGATCCTGCAACGCTGCAGTATGTTGCGCCATATGCCGGATGCGCGATGGCGGAATATTTCAGAGACAGTAAAAGGCATTCTCTGATAATTTATGACGATCTTTCCAAACAGGCTGTCGCTTACCGTCAGGTCTCTCTGCTGCTTAGACGTCCTCCCGGACGCGAAGCTTATCCCGGGGACATTTTCTATAACCATTCCCGCTTGCTGGAGCGCTCCTGTAAATTGAACGATGAACTCGGCGCCGGATCTCTCACCGCCCTTCCAATTATTGAAACCCAGGCGGGTGACGTTTCCGCATATATTCCCACAAACGTTATTTCCATTACCGATGGACAGATTTATCTGGAGCCCAAACTCTTTTTTGCGGGCGTCAGGCCAGCGATCAACGTCGGGCTTTCCGTATCCCGCGTCGGTGGTGCAGCACAAACAAAAGGCATGAAACAGGTGGCCGGCACGCTTCGACTCGATCTTGCCCAATACAGAGAACTTGAAGCATTTGCAGCATTCGGGAGCGATCTGGATAAATCAACCCAGAACCAGCTTACCCGTGGTGCCCGTCTGGTTGAAATCCTGAAACAGCCACAGTACAAACCCCTTGCCATGGAAAAGCAGGTAACGATCTTGTTTGCAGGGACGCGGGGTTTTCTGGATAAATACCCCATAGATGTTCTGGCAAAATATGAGGCTGGTCTTTACACGTTCATCGAAGAGCGACATCCCAAGGCTTTTACGGAACTGGCGGATAAAAAAGTCATTACCGACGATATTGATAAAATGCTACGAGATGCCTTGACTGAATACGATGAAGAATTTAAAGATACAATTAAATAATGCTTGATAATATTAACATCTCTG
>CAIVVZ010000483.1 GCA_903909505.1 uncultured Desulfobacteraceae bacterium | reverse complement strand
CTCAGCCTGGAATTTGACCAGGCTGATGATCTGGCCAAAAATTCGCCGGCCCTGGTGGGAGAGCTTCGAATGATTCACATGTGTTCGCAAAGCGATGGGGCCTGCGCCATGATTTTCGCCTCCGAGGAAAGGGCCAGAAAACTCTGCCCTCAGCCTGCCTGGATCAAGGATCATATCACGGTTCACCGGGAGGAAATGTTCGGGGTTTTTGGAAATGCGCCGGTTCTGACCACACACCGATACGCCGCGCAGAAGCTTTTTGAGCGAAACGCCATCACAGAGCCACTGAAGGTTATTGACGTGTTTGAAATGTACGACCCGTCCAGTTGGTGGGGCGTGGACTGGCTTCGGGAATTCTTGCTGCTGGAAGGGGACGCCGTCATACGGATGGTGGAAAATCATGACATTGCCGTCACCGGCACTTTTCCGGTCAACCCTTCGGGCGGCGTCATTGCTTCAAACCCGATTGGCGCAACCGCCATGGTTCGCGTGGCCGAAGCCGCGCTTCAGATCATGGGAAAGGCCGGCGATCATCAAGTCCCGAAAACCGTGAATCAGGCAATGGCTTCGGGTTTTGGCGGTACCATGTGGACCGTCCTGTTTCTGCTGACCCGCGGCATCCCCTGATAACAACCGAACGAAGACCAGAAGCCGGGGAAACCGGAAAATCCGTAGGGGCGGCCAAAAAATATCTTGGCAAACCCGCTCCTACCAAGGTGCCATCATGAACGCTACTTGGAATGATTTTCTCAACTTCTTTCTATCGAAATCTGACAATTATCATTTAATAATGGGAGGTCCCATGAACCTGGGAACTTATCTTGACACGGCTGTCAGCCGCTATCAAAACGAACCCTATCTTCAGTTTTATGATGAAACCATTTCTTACGAAGCCTTTGGAAATCAGGTCAACATTCTGGCAAACAGCCTGAAGTCTCTGGGATTTCAAAAAGGGGATTTCATCCATGTCCTGGTGCAAAACAGCCCCGGCACGCTGATTGCTTATTTCGCCATTCAGAAAATCGGTGCGGTGGCCGGCCCCGTCAACGGCTGGTGGAAAGCCCCGGAAATCGAATACCTGCTGAACGACTCCAGGGGAAAGGGATTGATCATCGAAGACCAGTACGTTCCGATGCTGAATGAAATCCGCAGCCGCTGCCCACATCTTGAAACCGTCATTGAAGTCGGCGCCTGTTCACATCCCGATCACATTTCGTTTCAGAAATTGCTCCAGGCCGACAATGCATCTCCGGTTATCTGCCCCTGCGACGATGAGGACATTGCCTATATTTTTTATACTTCCGGAACCACCGGAAACCCCAAAGGCGTGCTGCTGTCCCACCGCAACGTGCTGGCGGATGTTGACGGCGTCACTCAGGCGCTTCGGCTCGAAGAACGCCTGACGGTTTTGTGTTTTCTTCCCCTGTTTCATGTCAATGCCATGCTCACCTGCACCTTCAGCCTGGGTATCGGCCTGACCCTCGTTCTCCGGAAATCCTTCAGCGCCAGCGAATTCTGGGAAGTTGTGGATCGCTACAGGGTCAATTTCTGGTCAGCGGTTCCGGCCGTTTATCAGATCCTGCTGACAGACCCCAGCAGACAGAAATATGATCTGAGCTCCCTGAAGTTCGGAATCT
>CAIVVZ010000482.1 GCA_903909505.1 uncultured Desulfobacteraceae bacterium | reverse complement strand
TGATCCTGGGGGCCGTGGTTCTTAATTTTGCACTGGTTTATCTTCTCTACAGAGATATCATAAATGCCCTGCTTGCCATGATCCCAGGATTTACCGGGGTTTTTGTGATGCTGGGCGTCCTGGGATGGAGGGGACATCCCTTGAATATTTTTCATATATTATCCGCGATTTTAATCGTGGGACTGGCCGTTGACTATGGAATATTTATCGTCTGCAAGCTGACCGGGGGATATACCCATGAAACAGAGAAAGCCGTGCTGGTATCCGGCCTTACGACCATGGCCGGGTTTGGCGCGCTGATTCTGGCCCGCCATCCGGCCATGCATTCCATCGGCATTGCCGTCATGCTGGGCGTTGGCGCCGCAATACCCGCCGCGCTGATGGTAACGCCGGCTTTTTTCGGATGGATACATTCACACCGGCTGAAGGTTGAAGAATGATGGACTCGTAACAACTCAAAACTGGTTATTGATTTTTGAAAGCAATAAATCGAAAACCTGATCATCGCATCCCTGTCATCACGGATACGGCTGTAATTACCGCCATGTCGGACAGTCTCGATGGCCTGTGGCAGGGACTGCTGGCCGGAAATACCGCTATCCGTCCGGTGAGCCGTTTTCCGGCGAAAAATTACAGCGCGCGAGTTGCTGCCTGCATCAAGGATTTAAAGCCATCCGGCAGCAGGTCCATGCTGCACGCTCTTCTGGATCGCCTTTTCAACAACTGGTGCCCAGTCCCTCCCGATGCGTTTCTGATCACAGCAACTACAAAGGCGGGCATTGATAATTTGGAAAAATTCAGCACCGGCAAATCTTCCGATATCCAGGATATGTTGCTTTCATCACTTCCAGCCATCGTTTCCGAAAAACTGGGGCTGACCCACAGGGGATTTAACATCAGCTCTGCCTGTGCTTCTTCCACCATCGCCGTGGCGCAGGCAGCCGCATGGATTGCCTCCGGGTGCGCCGATGTAGTATTGGTCTGCTGTCTGGACATGGTCACCGAATTCATCTTCTCCGGCTTTTCCGCATTAAGAGCCCTTTCACCGCTGCCTTGCCGTCCTTTTGATCGGGACAGAAACGGCCTGTCTCTGGGAGAAGGCGCGGCAGCGCTGATGATGATGAGCCGGGAGCGGGCAAACCAGGAGCACCGGATTCCCATGGGAACCATTGAAGGCTGGGGAATCGCAAACGATGCCACGCATATCACGGCCCCTGCCAGAAATGGCTGCGGCCTTGTTCAGGCCATTTCTCAGGCGATACATGGTTCGGGAATTCCGGCAGATAAAATCCATGCCGTCAGTGCCCACGGCACGGGCACGATTTACAACGATATGATGGAGCTTACCGCATTCAAGCAGATATTTGGAAATCGAAAGGTACCGGCATTTTCAATCAAGGGCGCCATCGGGCACACGCTGGGCGCTGCCGGCGGCATCGAAGTGGCTGTGGGACTGAAAACCCTGTCCTGCCAGGTGGTCCCCCCGACCATCGGATTAACCAATCCAATGGATGAGGCAATAGGCTGGGTCAACACCGAGCCGATATCTTTTCCTGGAGAGAATCTGCTGACGACAAATTCGGGATTCGGGGGCATCAACGCCGCCCTTATCCTTGGGAAGCCATGACAATCAACATTGCAGACATTACTGGAATTGGCTGGATCGCTTCAACCGGCCTGTGGCGCGGAAAGGACATCAAGACCCCCGCCATGCTGAATGCCATGTCGGAAGTGACGGCTGATGGACAATTGCCCGATATTCCCCTTGACGGATCATACCCGTCCTCCCGGCGAATGGATAAATATTCAAGGCTGGGGATGACCGCCATCTCGCTTGCCCTACAAGATGCGGGCCTGGATGAGTGGGCGGAAAAACGCAATATCGGCATCATCACTTCCACGGAATACGGCTGCCTGAATACGGACTTTGATTATTTCGATACGGTCCTGCCGGATGACGGCATCGGCGCCAGCCCGGGATTATTCTCCTATACCCTGCCCAGCAGTTTCATGGGGGACGTGGCAATCCGATTCGGACTTACCGGAGCAAGCTTCGTTATTAACGAAAAATCCGCATCGGCTCTGACCTGTCTCAAACTGGCTTTGAACGCCATCGCCTGCGGAGATACGGACAAGATGCTGTGCGGCATCTGCCACCCAGCCCCCCCCCCTGTTTTTAAAAAAATCAACCGGATTCCGGTAGAAGCACTCTTTATAGCAATTGAAAAAAATCCTGACAATGGGTTTTCTTATGGAACGATTAGCCTTGACAAGTCAGGATGCATCACGCTTAACGGAGAGGAAATCAACGACCTGCAGGAGCTTGTCCGGCAATGCCTGGCTGGTCTTTAACAACGCAATCCCAGTACACAGTGGTGCGTGAGGTCTTTACGGTCGAGACCGTGGCGCAATGACGAAATCATTGAAGCGATGAGAGCCGCGCAGCGCGGCGGGTTTGTCTGGTCCGGTTCCGCCGATAAACTACTTACGGGCTTGAATACGGACGATTAAACCGTTTATGTAAGACCTATTTTAAACAAGGGGGGGTTACCATATGGTGCTATTGCCGATATTCATCGTAATTGTTGTGTTTGTTATTTCCGGCTTCAGAATCGCTCAAGAATATGAACGCGGTGTCGTGTTCCGTCTAGGGCGCTATCAAACGCTCAAGGGTCCCGGACTTTATTGGATCATTCCTCTGGTTGAAAGGCAGGCGATAGTGGATCTGCGTACGGTCACTGTCGAAGTGGAACAGCAGGAAACCATTACCAAGGACAGCGTGACCGTAAAAATCAATGCCGTCTTATGGTACAAAATATGTGATCCTGAAAAGGCTATCATTGCCGTGCAGAATTACCAGTCGGCTGTTTATCAGGTGGCATTGACCAGTCTGCGCAATATTATCGGTCAGCATCTGCTTGATGAGGTCTTAAAAGAACGCGACACGATCAACAGCACCCTGCTGAAAATTATCGACGAGGCGACAGAGCCGTGGGGCATCAAGGTTGAAATTGTTGAAATGAAGGATGTTGAAATTCCAGACTCCATGCAGCGCGTTATGGCGATGGAAGCCGAAGCCATACGCGAAAAACGTGCACGTCTTATCAAGGCCGATGCCGAATGCGAGGCGTCGATAAAACTCTCCGAAGCTTCAAAAATCATCGCGGCCAATCCCCTGGCTCTCGAACTGCGCCGCATGCAGATGGTTCAGGAAATCGGCGCGGACAAGAACACGACCACCGTCGTCTTGATGCCCTCCGACATGATAACGCTGTCCGGCAAGTTAAACGAATATCTATCCAGGCACTGAAATAACAAGCACTTTGCTGTAATTCCATGCATTGGAAAGACGGCGGGCAACAGTGGTACTTTGCTGTATTTGATTTTTCTTACGGAAAGGTGAATCTTGACAAGGTCAGGGTGCGATCAGTCAGATCAGACCTTATGGGTTGGTTGTTTCTTATTTCTTGGGGAAATATTTCACATTGCTTATATCTTTAAAATCTGCATCCTGAGTCCAGAGGATGGCATTAAATTCCTGAGCCGTTGCAAGAATAATACTGTCTGCCATTGGAAGATTATGTTCCAAACTTAGCCTAGAAGCGACGATCGCTAATGGTGCTTTTAGATCCACAACCGTTCCCTTTTGCATGGCCATAACTGCTTGCAGTGCGTCATTTTCGCAGGATTCCCGAAGAATTACCTTGAAAACCTCATATATCGTTACCGTTGGGACGACAAGTTTAGTGGAATCATTCAAAGGGGGCAGAAAATGCTTGGCATTGAGCTCATCTGCGAAGTATGCAAGCCAACCGGAAGAATCCACGATATTCATATTCTGTCTTCCTCTCGTTTGAATTCCGTATTGATGCCTTTGAGGAATCCACGGAGTTCTTTGATATCACGTTCCGGTATAAGTTCGATACGTCCAGCATATTCCATAATCTGCATTTTTTGGCCCGGACGAAGATTCAATGCCTCCCTGACTGTTTTTGGTATAACGACTTGATATTTTGGTGATACGGTTACTGATTGCATGCCAATACCTCCATCGATATATTTTGTACTACGATATCACGATCGATATAATTTTGTCAATTATTCGCATATACTTGATCCAAGTACCTTGGCAAAAGTGGAAAATGGTATTTTTCAAGCCTGAAAACTTGATAACCCGATTTTGCTGACATCCATAACGGGTCTCCCAATGAGGGTCGCCAACGGAAGCACCTTAAGACCTTTTTCCCCTATGCCCGTCAGTATTTGATCCGTTTCCTTCAGCCAACAGGAAAACAGATGGTTATTCTTCGGTCTCGTGTCATGAAGAAGAATAATATCATCCGGATGCACGCGTTTCAGGATTTTTTTTGAAAGATTCCGGATTCTTCGGTTGCCGCCATCAAAGGCGCGACAACTGAAATTGACGGTATACAGATTCAAATGCAGAAGAACCTGATGCAGCCCAGGGCTGGTAACGCCTGCCGGCGGGCGGAAGGCAAAGGGTATCACACCCAATTCCCACAATACATTTTGTGTCTTTTCGATTTCGTTTAACAGGTGATGGCTGCCTTTGAGCAGCATCAGATTGTCATGGGTATAGGTGTGATTCCCGATAGAATGACCCTGCCGCACCATCTCCTTTACCAATTCAGAGTGCTCGGACGCTTTTTCCCCTGTGACAAAAAAAGTTGCCTTGACCCGATGCTTTGCAAGCAACCGGAGCAGTTCCGGAGTGGAAAGTGGGTCCGGGCCGTCATCAAAGGTAAGCGAGACCGCCTGTTCGCGCGATTTTCCGCGACTGATGATGGGAAGGTAATACCCCAGAAAGGGGAGAAAGGGAGCAACCAGACATAGCAGGACAAATCCCGCCAGCGGAACGACGGAGAATCGTACATCTATAAAAGAAAGCAGGATTGCTGTCAGAAATGAAACCAGGCCGGTCCATTCAGCCATGGAGAGAAACGCTACTTTCTGACATTCAGTATGAACCAAACCAGATCTCCCTTGGAACCGGACGGGGCGGTAAGTTCAATATCAAATCCTGCCTGAAGGATGATAGTTTCAATTTCATCAAAAATCCGATAATAACATTGAATTCCTGCCGCTTTATATTTTAAGTTTTCCATCCACCACACCCAAGGAAATGGATATGCCGGCGGCAGGGTGGCGCGGATAAGAATGCGCCCTTTTTGCCCGAGTATAACGGATAGTCTTTTTAATGTCAGCCTGAATTGATCATCATCCAGGAAGTGAATAATATCTAACATCGTGGCCATATCTACCGGACCCGACGTTTTTGGAATATCCGGCGCACCGGCAACGGTAATAAATCCTCTTTTTCCAACCGCCCGGGATGCCACACTGACCCGCCTCGGATCGGGATCAATTCCATAAACCATCGCGTCCGGAAACCGCTCAAGAATCCAGCATGCCGGCACACCATAGCCGCACCCGATATCCGCGACTGTCCGGATGTCTGAATTCGATAAAAGAGACGGCAGCTCCGAAAACATCGGATCCAGGCGCAGTTTAAAACGGGAAAACAGCCTCTGATATGCTCCCGTCTTCCGGTACCGCCACAGAACCCGCTCGCTGGGGTTCCCATTCTCTGTGGGGTCTTCATTTCGTTTACAAAGCAAATATTCAACCATTGGCGGCAATATAAAGAATATGAACAGAAAGAGGGTAAACCCCAAACCGGCGACAGAAACGATTTTCAAACATGCTGAAAACATGAATATCCCTTCATCTAAAAAACCAGAAACCGATCAGCAGGATAAAGAGAACGTGCAAGACGATGAATATCAACCGGTAGCGATGAAATAACTCGTTTCTTTTCTGAATGCGCTGAAGACCGCCGCATAACCGCCGGAATTTATCCAATCCTAAATACTTGCTATTCCCGGTCGGGGAATTACTCTGAAATGCAAATGAAGGGGAAATAGCATATAAACCGTCTTTATAAGATTTCAGCTCTGAATCAAAAGCGATCTTCCGCCAGGGCTTTTTTACTAATAATTCAGCAAAACCGCGATTCAGAACATAAGCGTGGGTTAAGCTGCGATATTTAATTTTTAGCACACCCTTGCTATGCGTTCTTCTGCTTCCTGAAACCAGACATCCGAAGAAAAATGCTTTCCAGTCAGAGTTATCCCTCATAAAATCGATACACTGTTTAAGGCCTTCCGGGCTGAATCCGTCAAATAAAATATCATCTTCCAATATGACGATG
>CAIVVZ010000481.1 GCA_903909505.1 uncultured Desulfobacteraceae bacterium | reverse complement strand
CGGCGCACATCCGGCAGGCCCCGACCGAACCCAGGGCCGGATGATAACAAAAGCGCGGAATCATGATGCCTGCCTGCTCCGCGGCGGCAATCACCTTGACGCCCCGGGCAACCTCGATTTTTTGGTCATCAATGATCAGTTTCGGCATGGTCGTTCTTTCATTTGAAAGGACACCCGCGCTGGCTGATGTGTTCCCTTACTTCATCTTCAAAATAGGTCAGCAGGCTTTCCACCGGCGACGCCGCGCCAGGCGCCAGGGCGCAGTAGGAATTACACAGATATCCGCTCATCCGGCGCAACATGGGAATGAATTCTTCCCTGCCTTCTCCGGCCTCGATGCGGGCCAGGATATCCCGGATATACGGCAGACCTTCTCGGCATGGGGTGCACCAGCCGCAGGACTCACGGGCAAAGAATTCCATCATGTTCAGGGTTGCGCCCACCAGACAGGTCTTGTGATCGAACACGATGATCGATCCGGTTCCCATGCGGTGGCCAACCTGTTTCATGGCGTCAAAATCCATTTCAATATCGTAAAATGATTTTGGGAGAAAGCGGGTGGAGGCGCCACCTGGAAGACAGGCCTTGTACTCACAGCCTTCGGGCAGTCCGCCGGCATGCTTTTCGATAATTTCGCTCAGCCGGGTTCCCATGGGCAACTCAAAGCATCCGGGTCGGTTCACCCGGCCGCTCACGCAGTAGAGCTTGGTGCCGGCTCCGGTTGGGGTGGCGGCCAGGCTTTTGAACCATTGCGGGCCGTTGCGCAGAATGTGCGGTACGCAAGCCAGGGTTTCCACATTGTGGGTTACCGTGGGAAGCTCCCAGATGCCTTTTTCCGTGGCATAGGGCGGCGGCTGAATGGGATTGGCCCGCTTTCCCTCGATGGCATTGATCTGTGCCGTATTTTCGCCGCAGATGTAGCGGCCCGCGCTGCGATGGACGGCGATTTCCATCGAAAAGTCACTGCCCAGAATATTCTTTCCCAAAAACCCCGCTTCTTTTGCCCGGGCGATTTCCCGCTCCAGGATCCGGGCCGCGCTTTCATAGGAGGAACGGATGAAGACGATGCCTTTTTCAGCCAGAACCGAATATCCCACAATGATCATCCCTTCAATGATCTGGTGCGGGTCCGTATGAATCAGAACGCGATCCTTGAAGGTTCCGGGCTCCATTTCATCGGCGTTGCAGACCATGTACCGGGGAAACGGCGCGGTTTCGGCCACGGTCATCCATTTTTTCCCCGCCGGAAAACCCGCGCCCCCGCGGCCCAGAAGGACGGCGTCCAGGGCGAGCTGCTGTACTTGGGGACGGGTGTATTTTCCCAAAGCCGTGGCCAGGGCTTCATAACCGCCGCTGGCGCAATATTCTTCCAGCGTGGCGATGCGATTGGGCCGGCGATTTTGAAACAAAACCTGTGTCGTCATCTTTCCAGCCCCTCAAGAATTTCGTCAATCCGTTCCGGAGTCAGTTTCCCGTAAACCTTGCGATTGATCATCATGGCCGGAGCCCGGTCACAGTAACCGATGCAGCAGGTGGGCAGCAGGGTGAAGCGGCCGTCCGCCGAGGTCTGTCCATAATCGATGTTCAGTTTTTTGCGCAAATAATCCAGGACCGACTGATATTCCTGCATCCAGCACACCACGCCGTCGCAAACGTGGATCACATATCTGCCCACGGGTTTGCGGTAGATGAATTCATAGAAAGTGGCGATTTCCTCCAATTCCAGGGGCGTCATTCCCAAAAGCGCCGCCGCCTCTTCCAGAAGCGCGTCACTGAGATACCCGAACCGGTCCTGAAGCGTAAAGACAACATCCATGACCTTCTCCCGCGGGTGATCGATTGCGGCGATCTGGCGTTGCAGCGTTTCCTTGAGATCGTCCGGTATCATATCAAGTCTCTCATCTACCGGTCAATGTCCGGCAGCAGGTAGTCCGCCGAGCCGATGATGGCCACGAAATCGGAGATGGATGCGCCCCGGGCCATTAGCGGGATGGCCTGGACATTGGCAAAGGCAGGCGTGCGGATCCGCATCCGGTAGGCAGTATTTGCGCCGTCGCTGACCACGTAATACCCCTGGTCTCCGCGCGGGGATTCAATGGCCGCATACGCTTCCCCAGCAGGTATTTTGGGGCCGCGGGTCGTATGGACGAAATGATGAATCAGGGTTTCGATGTCCTGCAGCGTGGCGGCTTTTGGCGGAATGCCGTATCGGCAGTCTTCGCTGACATAAGTGCCGTCCGGCATCTTGTCTGCCGCCTGGCGGATGATCCGAAGGCTCTGTCGCATTTCCTCGACGCGCACCCGGTAGCGGGCGTAGCAGTCGCCTTCGGTTGCTGTCGGGATATCAAAATCATAATTCTGGTATCCGGAATAGGGGAATTTTTTGCGAACGTCCCAGTCCATGCCGCTGGCGCGCAGCATGGGGCCGGTCACTCCCCAGTCGATGGCATCCCGCAGGCTAAGGTGTCCGATGCCTTGGGTGCGGGCCTTGAAAATCGGGTTTTTGGTCGTGAGCGACTCATATTCCTTGAGTCGCTGCGGGAATGCCGTTACAAAAGCGTCAACGGCTTGCTTCCAGCCATCCGGAAGATCCGCGGCTACCCCGCCGATGCGAAACCATGACGGATGCAGCCGGCCGCCGGTGATCAGCTCCACAATGTCCATGATCTGTTCGCGTTCCCGAAATGTGTAAAAATTGGGCGTCATGGCGCCCAGATCGTGCGCCAGCGTGGCAAACCAGATCAGATGATTGTTCAGCCGGAAGAATTCGCTCAGCATCACCCGGATGCACTGGGCCCTGTCCGGAACCCGAATGCCGGCAAGGGTTTCAACGGCCGTCAGGTAGGAAAGATTGTTGGCCGTTCCGTTCATGTAGTCCACCCGGTCGGTATACGGAATGAACTGGTGCCAGGACTGGCGTTCGCCGATTTTCTCAACCCCCCGGTGATGATATCCGATGTCCATATCAAGATCCGTGATTCTCTCGCCATCGAGGGCCAGAACAAACCGCATCAGACCATGTGTGCTGAGGTGATGAGGCCCCAGGTTAAGCAACATATCCTGTCCGCCATTTGGCGTTTGGAAAAACACCCCGGCGTCCAGAGGCTGATGAAACTTCGCATCCGCCTTCGTGTAAGGGGGCATTTCCGTGGCCCTTCCGGGATATGTTTTCAGCAGCGGATGACCCTTCCAGTCGTGCGGCATGATCAGGCGCCTCAGATTCGGGTGCCCTTTAAAATCAATGCCGAACATGTCGAAGACTTCCCGTTCATACCAGTTGGCGCTGGGCCAAAGATGGGTGAGGGTCGGCGCTGCCGGATGCGGCCCGTAAAGGGGGGTCTTGACGCGGATCCGGCTGGGGCCATCAAAGGAAAGCAGGTGATAAACCAGGGTGAAGTCCGGATAGCGACCCTTCTCCCGGCGGGCCGATTCATCCACGGCTGTGAGATCTTCCATTCGAAGAAAACGGAGACAGGCCTCATTTTTCAGAAAACCGAGGACATCCCGAATCTGATCCGGATTTACCTGAAGGGTCAGCATGTCCGAGGTGTCGTCGGCAGGCTGCACGGCGTCCTTGAATCTTTCCAGAAGCTGGGCTTTCAGGGACCTGTCTGCGGAGGTCAGTTCAATGCGATGCGCCGGCGGGGTCCACATCAGTTCGGTGCGATTCTGCCAGAAATGCGGCGGGGTTGCGGCGGTTCCGCGGATCGGCAGACCTTCATAGCCGGTTCCCCGGCTGTCGCGGCACTTGCTGACGCCATCCACCCGCACGGGTTGCCGGGTGCCTTGGCTGCCGCCTTCCAGATTCAGAACAGCGCGTGCCGGGCGTTCGTCGGTGCGGATCTTTTCCTGAAGCAGGGTCAGCGCATGTAAAACCGCTTCGGGCCGGGGCGGGCAGCCGGGAATGTAAATATCCACCGGCAGCATCTGGTCCACGCCCTGAACCACGCTGTAAACATCGTACATGCCGCCGGAATTGGCGCAGGATCCCATGGAAATCACCCATTTGGGTTCGGCCATCTGTTCGTAGAGACGCAGCACCACCGGGGCGATTTTTTTAAAGACCGTTCCGGAAATGATCAGAAGATCTGCCTGACGAGGCGAGCCCCGCATGACTTCAGCGCCGAAACGCGCGATATCGTAACGGGAAGTGAACGCCGCGGCCTCTTCGATAAAACAGCAGGACAGCCCGAAGAACATGGGCCAGAGGCTGTACTGGCGAGACCAGTTGATGAGCGCATCCAGACGGGTCAGCAGGAAGTTTTGCCGTTGCAGGAAGGCGGTGATGCCGTTGTTCCCCACTCCAGTCCTCCCTTCTTCCACACGTAGAACAGCCCGAAGAGCAGCATTACGATGAAAAACGTCATTTGCGTCCAGCCCGCCCATCCCAGGCCGTAAAAGGAAACCGCCCAGGAAAAAATAAAGGCGGCCTCCACATCGAAAATGAGAAAGAAAACAGCTACCATGTAGAACGGCACCGGTGAACGCAGCAGAGCCAGGCCGGTCGGGATAACCCCGCTTTCATAAGCCCGCTCTTTTTCCCGGCCGCCTTTTTTTTCACCCAGCCAGGAGCAGCAGAAGAGAAGGAGCGCCATCAGAGCCATCACCATTGCACTATAAGTCAACATGGCCAGAAGACCGGGCTCCCAGGGCGATAAGGTGGCTGTTGTAACTGCGGGCTGCATTCTTTCTTTCCGATATCCTGTTTTGGACGTTAATCATCCGGCCGTGCCGACAGATAAAAGACCTTCCGGGTATGTATTATGTTCAAAAAATCTTGTCAATACCTACATTGTTCAGCGCCCGTTGATCGTTTAAAAGAACTGGCCGGATTTAAGCACTGCCGTGAGGTTTTCCCTTGACCCCATGGGTTTCTTTCAATAGACTTGGACCGGTAAGCCGCGTCTCGTCTCGATAACGAAACCTGAAAGTGGACCGGCGCAAAGATGCTGATTGAGTGATTATGCGAATTGGATTCTTTGATTCGGGCATTGGCGGCCTGAGTGTTCTGTATGAAGCGCTTCGCCAATTGCCCCACGAGGATTATCTCTACTATGCCGACGATGCCAATGTTCCTTATGGCAACAAGTCCAAGGAAGAGATACGGTGCTGTGTTTTCGAAGCGGTCGACTTTCTGGCCAAAAAGGATATCAAGGCCCTTGTCGTGGCCTGCAACACGGCAACCAGCGTCGCCATTCAGGATATTCGTCAAAAATATGGATTTCCGATCATCGGCATGGAACCGGCGGTAAAACCGGCGGTAAAATCCGTTGACGGCAAACGGGTACTGGTATTTGCAACCCCCCTGACACTTCGCGAATCCAAATTCATCGGATTGCTGAGCCAGGTCGATATCCACAATGCGGTCGATTATCTCCCCTTGCAGGAACTGGTTACCTTTGCGGAAGCCTATCAGTTCGACCGGGTCGTCATTGTGTCATATCTGAAAGAGCGTTTGATGGATTATGACCTGAACTGCTACGGTGCCGTGGTTCTCGGATGCACCCATTTTCCGTTTTTCAAGGATCATATCCGGGAAATCTTTCCGGAAGGCACGGTCATCGTCGATGGGAACAAGGGAACGGTTCAAAACCTGAAAAACATGCTGGCATCCATGGGGAGGATTCATGAAGGTCATGGCCAGGTAACGTACTATCGATCCAGCAAGCGGGTTATGGAAGATTACATGATGGAACGGTATCTGAAACTACTGCGACAGATCGAGAAAACCATATGAAACAAACCAAACTTGAACATAAGACGTTTCAACTGCTCTCCAGACATGATTTCGTAGTTCGTTTGGGGTGGTATTGGATGTTTGGATGCCTATTCTTGGCATTTTCTTTGGGACTCGGTACCGTTGGTTATCACGTTACAGCAAATCTGACATGGGTCGATGCGTTTCTAAACGCCTCGATGATCCTGACCGGCATGGGACCGGTTGATAAGCTTGAAACCGATGCTTCCAAGCTTTTTGCATCATGCTACGCCATCTTTAGCGGGGTATCTTTTCTGACGTTTTGTGGAGTTCTCTTTACGCCGATCTATCATCGTTTCATACACAAGTTTCATCTCGATCTGGGGGATAAGAAACTGTAGGGGTCAAATCTTTAACTTGACAAATGGATCATTCAATAACTAACAAATGTCAAATTAAAGATTTGACCCCTGATTCCGCCTGATTCCTTCCTGCTTACCCTCCTCTGGTTACCTACTTTTTCTTCTTTGTCGTCCGCTGCTATTTGTTGAGCGGCCATGTAAAAAACTGGTTGTTTACACTTTGTATAGCCATGGAACAAAATTTATCCGTGGGATCCGGAGTCAAGCTGACAGTGCCGGATATCATGGTGTCGGTGACAGTCCCTGAAAAGATAGTTATCGGGCTGCACGGACCACCGTAGCCGTTATATGACCATGTTACAGTGGTGGGAATTGTCCATACTCCTGGGATACTCGCGATCGAGGTATCAATCCATGATTCGCCTGAGTGATGCGGGTAACACATATCCACATTTACTCCATCCGGAGACACTGGGGGGGTTGTCGAGCAACCGGACAATGTCGAGGTTATATTGGTATACTTAACATGCCCAATATAAGGCTTATTGGCGGAGGTGGTAAACGGTTCAATCGTTACCGTAGCTGTCCCTTTCCGTGTAAGCGTGCAGGAGCACGTGTATGCTGTATCGTGCCAAGTAGTAAAATGCTTCTCAACTCCTTGAACCTGAAACGTCCCACTATAGGTTGGGTAGCTGACAGTCGTGGTAAATGTCTTGGTTACGACTTGAACTGAACCGGGCCAAGCTGTAACAGTAATCGTAAATATGGTGCCGCCAGAAGCCCCAGGAATATCAAAAGAGAGATTGCCTGCATAATCGGTTTTTTTAGAAAAATTATTTGTATAGCCATTCGAACCCGTGACGGAAACAGACACATCCGCTGAGGAAGCAGAATATTCCGAGCCAGAAGGATCTCTTTTGGTAATATGAATATTGACGGTCTGTGTAGCATTCGGCAGCGGGCTTGCTGGGACTGCTGTAATCCCTATGGTATAATTGTTCCAACTCATCGCTTCAAATCCTGCATCAACCGCGCCAAGAATGTACAACCCACACATTAAGTTTACGGGGTTGATATCAGCCAATCCTGTAGCCGCCACCTGTATCATTGTGTCAGCACACGCCTTCACATCCGCCGGTTTAGCGGACGGGTCAGTTAGTTGATCCATGTTACTGCACTTGGTCTGAAGTTTATCCCCCAGCTCAGGATAATTTTTAATGTCAAAACCATTATTAGAAAGTGCCAGTAATGTCAGGAGAAGAGAGTAAAGGATGGCGGAGTCGACAGCGCCCCCTTGCCCCCGTGGCAATAATGATCCGATGCCTTTTACAATCCGGGTGATGGTCTTTATCATATGGCCGATCCAGTTCATCTAATTTCCCTTGGGGATATCCGTTGTTTTCACAACCACCAGGCGGTTATTAATAAACGACACATAGAGACCCTTGCCGGTAAAGTAATAAGACTTGGAATCAATCGTTCCAATTATTGAGCTCAGGCTCGACTGATCAATCTCGACATAACTGCTCCCAATAAGCTGGACTATGTCCTGAAGCGTAGAGTCTTTTGTAAACAGCGACGGGTCGAGAGATGGCGGCTTCGAGTAAATGGTAGGATCAACGGTTACCTGATCTTCAGAAACACGCACGCCGTCCCAGAAGGTATACATTTTACTCTGACCCGCATAAACCCATGTCTCCTCTCTGCGCTGTGCACCGGAATTGAATAAAATGGTAAGGTACTCGGGATTTCCAAATTTCACGATCAGGTTTTTCTGGTCATCTGAAAAGGTGTATTTGGCAGGTGCTATGGTGACGGCTATCTCATTGGAATAGGCACTCTCATAACCGTCTTTGTAAGCCTTGGCTGCCAGATAATACGTACCCGAAGCAACAGTCGTGGCGTCAAAGGGACCGATTTGCGTAGCTTTCCCCAAGTCATAAGGTCCTAAATATGTGGCAGATTGTGTCCCGAGGCCGACTTTGTATCCTTTTGCTCCGCTCACGGCGTCCCAAATTATCGTCATCATATTCCCCGTCGAGCTGTATCGAAGGTTCTTGGGAGCCTCAATACTCGGTCCGGCAACCGTTATGTTCAGAACAATCTCATTGGAATAAGAACTCTCCTGGCTGCCTGCATAGGCCTTTACTGCAAGATAAAAGGAGTATGTTCCCGGAGCTGCTGTCCGGACATCCGCAGTTCCTATCTGGACAATATTACCGAGATCATTGACATTGTCGTATTTTCCGGACTGAACTCCCAATCCAAGCTTGTATCCTGCCGCGCCTGCCACTGAATCCCAGTTTATTGTCAATATATTATTTGAAAAGGTGTATCTGAGGTTCTTGGGCGCAGACAGCGCGGGCGGGACATAAGTGCACGTTTGTGTCAACTGCGGCACCCACTCGATACACCCCGCCGGACTGCTGGATGTGATAGTCCTTTCCTGTGTCCCGTTGGGCTGGCAGGGCCCCCAAGCAGAATAAATATAGGCGCAAAGCGGTTTGCTGATCGTAAAGGTATCGGTTGCGGCAAGCGAGCTGCCGTTGTAGATTTCAACTTTCCATATCCCTGTCTTGCTCGCCGCGGGTTGGCCGCTGATGTCTATATAACCCCAAGTGCATGCCGATCCTATTACGCCCGGAGTGTAAGGATATGAGACATAAAGCGAATTATCCGGAGCGAACCATTTCCAGGTTATGACATCGGTGAGAAATGCGTTTGATAAAAACAGCCATGAATAGACCCTTGGATCTGTCGGGCTGAAAGTGGTCTTTGTGGGAGGCGTCGCACAGCCGCTGTATCCCGTTGGATCGTTGCCGGTAACCAAGTGCTGATTGACCGACATGGCATAGGATGCGCTTGCGAATGCAAAGCTGATTGCAACGAGAAGAAAAACCGTAATGATTGTTTTAAGGAATGTGGTCATTGTCCCCCCTGGCGCAGCGTCATTCACGACTTTGGTCAAGTATCATTGACGGTATTCATTAAAAGAAATCATAAAATGCGCAGAATGTCAAGCGGCTTTTGGGGGTGAAAATGGCAGAAAATGGGGTCAAATCTTTATCTTGACAAATGGCTCTTTGAATAACCACGAAATGTCAAAATAAAGGGTTACCCAATGATTCTCGATCGATGTCTCCATTAATAATCTTAATTTTTTTCCTGGGCTATATCGATTCTGGCAAGTTTAATCCATAAAATTTTCAGGTAGTTTTTGATAACGCTCAAGGGGTTATTGATATTATGAACATTATTTTTATCCATTGAGGATGAAGCACTCTGTCGCTCCGGTTGTATTTGTTGCAACTGAGACCGCCCGAGATGATGAACACGAATAGCGACCGCCGCTTGATCCGCCAGCATTTGCAGAAGTTTGATTTGAGATTTAAGGTTTGAAAACTCCATGAGATCCAGTCCCAGTACAATCACACCTGTTTTTTCGCCATAGGCGACCATGGGGATACAGGCAATTCCTTCCTTGTCTATAAAGCGAATGATTTGTTTATCCAATCTGCTGGGTGCAGGAACTGCGGGTCGGCTCAAGGAGTCGGTGATCATTCGGGTTTGGAGACATTCAGCCAACAGACTTTCTTCCATCTTCAGCGGGACAATCATACCTTTGATCATTAAGGAATTCACGGCATCCGGAAGGACAACCCCCCGGAGACAGTTGTTTTCGGGGTCGTAGACAAAAAAAAGAATCGCGGTGAGTTCAAAGAGGATCTGCAGCCCCTGAGAGGTTTCTTTCCATATCGCTTCCTCATCGGTTGCACCCAGCAGATTCTGGACGGTGCTCAGCAAAAGCGACTGATCTCCTACTTCTTTGGTAAGGAGTATTTCCTTTTCACGATCCTCTTTCGAATATTCAAAACCATTTGACTTGAATGGCTCTATGGCGATGTTTAAAGATTCGGCCATTGTAATTAGTTCATCATCGGCCAGGCTCAAGAATTCTTCAACAGCAGATTGAGTGAATCCAAATATCTTTTGGGATGCGGTTAAGCCTTCTCTGATTTTCTGATCGGATTCATTGCTCAATAAATTTGCCACGTATATAAATTGGGCTAACGGGGTCGCTTTCAGCATACTGTAAAGAGAATAGTGGTGACTGAGAACCGCGTTGGCAATATCATGTTGAAAATTCCATTTATTCAGCAGCCAGGCTCCGATTTCAGCGTGATTGGCGCCCAACTGGGTTTCTCCGGCCAGGATTAAGTCGGGGCGACTCTTTCGTTTTTCCAGAAGATCCGCATATTGCTCCGGAAAATTTACCCAAAGAATGATTTTGCCCAGATCATGGAGCATTCCGAATAAGAAAGCTTCCTCCGGATCGTGGAATTTCTGTTTCTTTGCGATCGATTTTGCCAGGATCGCACATCTTAATGAGTGCCACCAGAAGTGCTTTAAATTAAAGCCTGCTCCTGATTTGACTTTCTTGAAAACTTCGTGAACGGAACTGCATATGGCAATATTTTTGATGGCATTCGTTCCCAGAAAGATAACGGCGCTATCAACGCTACGGATTCTGTTGTTTTTTGAATAATACGCGGAGTTTACCAGGCTCAGAATCCGGCTGGATAGCGCCGGGTCTTTTTCAATGATTCTGGATATTTCTTTGAGGCTGCCACTGTCCGCGTTGCAGGTTTTGATCAGCTGTAAAAGAATATGTGGAAGCGTCGGAATATGCTTTAAGCTGGTTAATTTGTCCAATAATGACTTGTTGAAATGCATTAGGCGAAAAACCTTATATGAGAAGCAAAAGCTATCGGTATTTTTCGAAAGATAACCCAACGCCAAATAATGTCGGCTTATGGCTAACGAATATACAAGCAATTTGCATACCGGAAAATGTAATCAAATCATTTTTATCAGCAATATGTGGGGAATCAACCCTCGGCGTATTTGAAAATAAATTCAATGAATCCATACTGCATGGGTATTTAGCTGCTGATCGCGTGTCATGTGTCATCGTCTGGTTAAAGAGATTTCTTCTAAAAAAGCCGGTCGCAAAACAAGCGCCATCGACAAAAATTGTATAATTTCAAACGATATTTTGACAAAACAGCTCTAAAAAAACACTTGACCTGACTATCACAATATAGTTCAAAATCAGATGCAGTAGGTAAACATGAGAACATGCAACTCAAGTTCAAAGGGGGAACCGTTGTCAACCAGGGCGCGTTTATCAGATGTGCGCATAAAACATTTCGCGACGATCGGCATTGTGCCGAAGAAATCAGGGCGGCCACGATGACGTCGCATACAATGACCATTGGACAACAACATCACAGTGACAAACAGGAGATCCATACGATGAAAAATATACTCATGATGGGATTGTGGCGATATATGCTCAGCGTCCCGCCGTTCTTATGGGAAAAGCAGATTGCCAAGGGAAAAAGGAAATACGCGGACCACCTTGCTTTTATGTCCGAGGAACATCGGTTGGTACACCATTTCGCGGTCCGGGAACTTCCGATTGCAGGGAAACCGTTATCACCGGCATTTATCTCGAATGCATTGAATATTCCCGTCAGTCGGGTGATTGCCATCCTGAATGATCTGGAATCGCACATGACCTTTATCTTCAGAAACGTCCAGGGGGAAATCGAGTGGGCATATCCCGTGACGGTAGAAAAAACACCGCACCATGTGACTTTTCAGTCAGGCGAGCAGTTGTACGCAGCCTGAGCAGCCGACGCGTTTGCGACGCCCTTCGTGCAAGGGCGACTCAGAAAAGAATTCGTGTCGGTCGTTATTCGGACGGAATGCGCCCACTGCTCCAGATCAATGGAAATAGAGATCGACACCGACCTCAACCATCATGTGAAAGAAAAAGGGTGCGCCCCGATCGTCTTCGTACCCGATATCAACCTTCTCAAACTTGAAGATGAAAACATCATCAACGCTTTTTGAAGGCAGAGCGTCTTCTTCTGGTCGGAAGAACATGCAAGGGAATACAGGCAGCAGGTTCACAGGCTTCGCGGGGCATACATGACAGCGGAGCAGATATGCAAGGTCACAAAAATCATCCAGAGCGCTATTTTTTCATTCGGGCAAGAGGATTGACGGATACAAGTGCAAATAATACTTGTCAAAACGATAAGCATAAAATACATAAGAAATCTAAGATGATGGAGAAGTGTTCGCCAACAAGCTGCCATAAACAGTAAAACCTGTTGCCGGCAAGAGGACGCTGAATCTTCTCCCTCATTGGTATAAGGGGATCAACTGAAACGGTTAGCGGGAGAAAATGGCCTGATTCCTTGGGAGAAACCCATGCAAGCCCGATGTGAATACTCGGAACTGACAGTTCCTAACGACGGCTCGTACGTGGCCGTAGCAGTTGCGTATGTAGATGAGGTTTCAAAGAAACTGGGGTTTGAAGAAGACCAACGAAAGAAGATCGGCCTGGCGGTAGAACAAACGGTAGCCAGTGTGATGGAGCAGACCTTTGAACCCGGTACCAGACAGACTTTTGAGATCATTTGCGAGCGTGTTCCCGTGGGCCTTCAGATCATCATTAAAGAAAGGGGGATGCTTTTTG
>CAIVVZ010000480.1 GCA_903909505.1 uncultured Desulfobacteraceae bacterium | reverse complement strand
GTCAACGGCGTCAAAGCCCTCAATTGCTTTGAAAACGGAACTCATGACCGGTTTATGTCTTTTAATTACTCTCTTGATATGTTCCTGTGCATGGATGTCCGTCCCTTCAAGATGTCTGTAGGGCGAAGGTTCCAGAGTGATCAGAATCCCCTTTGCGTCAACGGCGGAACAATCAACGGCAAAGGTGAATTTCTCGCACAACTCGGAAAGGGATGCGCGAGCGCCATCTCCGGTCAAGCCCGTTACTGCGAGTTTCCCGGCCGTATCCTTCATGGCTGCATCCAGTCTATTGAATTCCTCGTTTATTCTCTGATGGACTTCCTCTAAAATCGGCAGATCATTTGCATTGGCAAGAATCGGTGATAAGCATGCAACGTGAACAAAAAGTGTTACAAATAGTAATTTCTTCATGTTGTGTTTCATCGCAAAATTCCTCTCTGGACTGACGATGTCCAAGATATTCATGACGGATCTTCAAATAATCGCATCAATCCCTTGCTTGCGGGTTATTGATGCCAGATTCCGCCGCTTCCGCGATAAGTCGGTACACCGCTTTCGGCAGACATACCCGCACCGGTAAAGAAGACGATTGCATGATAATCTGAAATACGGACGGATTTCATTACAAGTCTCCTGATCCGTACGACATTAATATGGCGGCTCCGCCGGCCCGACATAACCGCACATGCCCAAACGGGGCGAATTAACCAACGCAATGGACTCACCATAGTCCTTGTGGGGATGCGTCTTGGCGTGCTTGTCGCACAGAGTTCCCCATTCACCCTCTTCAATCAAACACTCCAGGCACAGCCATGCGGCGGGCAGATCGCATTCGATGCATTCCGACTCAGGCATCACATTACGAACCAGAAGTGTAATCGGATGCGAAGTCACGGATTTTCCTTCACGGAAACCGACTGCCTTGATCAACGTCTCCGATGAGGTTCCAAAATCATAGATATGGGTTAATTCAATTCCCGGTTCAAAGACTTCCTCGATGCGTCGCCGCATGGAGATCTTTTCGCCCCGGCGGCCGCCGAAAACAAACTGACTCATGTGTCCGCAGCACTCCAGCCATATCGCCCGGAGGTACTGATCCAAATGCTCCAGGGTTGCGCTCCCGCGCATCTCCACATCCAACCAGAATTGCGATTGTCCCACTGCCTGTATCCGAAGATAATACAATGTTTGGCTGCTGCCCTTTTTGAGCTCAGCTTTTGTCATAAGCGCTTGCCATATAGCACAAGCCGAAAGGTGTCGGGTGACGCCGCCCTTGGCGATTTCGAGCCCGCAATGGGTACATTTTCCTTTTGATTGTTTTACGCGAGGCATATATATCTCCTAAAAAGTTGCGCTATCTATACTGCTTCCAGTACTTTGATGGACATTTTATCAAGCAAGATTTCTTTCAGCCAATTTGGACAGCAAGCATGGAAACCGAACCGCCATC
Organism: uncultured Desulfobacteraceae bacterium; assembly: GCA_903909505.1. Taxonomy (GTDB): domain Bacteria; phylum Desulfobacterota; class Desulfobacteria; order Desulfobacterales; family Desulfatirhabdiaceae; genus RAAP-1. The sequence continues at coordinate 4,281 of CAIVVZ010000480.1, read as the reverse complement.
AACTCCCTGAACCGGAAACCGGATCTCTTCGTTTTTTTTCCGAAGACCCATTACATAAAGCAGCGGCAAGTAATGATCCGGCGTTGGGACGGACATCATCGCGTCAGGGCCGAGCCCCTTGTAAGCCACAACTTGAGCATCATCGCCTTTAAGCATCAACTCCCGGATGTTTTTCTCGAACCGCAGCGCCCAGTCAAACGGGGCAACCACTGGATTTCCCCATGCATAGGCGGACAGATTGTGAACGAGATTGCCGCTGCCGATCACCAAAACGCCCTCTTCCCGAAGTGGTGAGAGCCGTTTTCCGATTTCATAATGAAAAAGCGGCGGTTGTGTTCTATCGATAGCAAGCTGAACGATGGGAATATCCGCATCCGGAAACACGTGGCGCAGTACCGCCCATGTTCCGTGATCGAGTCCCCGGCTTTCGTCAAGCTCCACAAAAACCGGGGAAAGCAGATCTTTGACATGCAGCGCAAGTTCGGGACTGCCCGGTGCCGGGTATTCCACCTGGTACAGCGCTTCCGGAAAGCCGCCGAAATCGTGGATGGTCTCTGGAAAAAGGCTTGCCGTCACGGCGCAGGCCGGTATATACCAATGAGCGGATATGGCCAGCACGGCTTTGGGGCGCGGAATCGATTTGCCGATGGAAGTCCAGCCATCGGTGTAAGCATTTTTCGACAGCGCGTTCATCGGGTTGCCGTGTCCGAAGAAGATGGCCGGCATCAGATCAGTCATTTTCTTTTCTCCCATAGCAACACTGCATAGGACTTCCTTTCGTTTTTCTCAATAATCCGGACATTCATAAAAATCTTGATGTCCGCACCCGTTTTCGAGTCACTTTCCTTTGACGATGACGCTGCCGGAAGATATGGTGTGAGAGGTTCCAATCTTCGTTCTACCGTCAGGACCTTTCTATTATATCAAAAAGACGGAATAAACGCATATGAAAATTATATCCGTCATTGTATGGGGACTGTAAAAAGTGGGAAGTCTTGTCGGAGCCCTGCTTTATAAAACAGGATTTGTGGTCACCGGCGCGGATATCCATGCCAAGGATGATTTGCCGTTTCCTGTCATGACAACGGATATGGCCAATATTTATTTGATTTATTGTTATGAGCGATTTATATTCAATAGATAAGCATAAAAGGAGCATAATATATGAATATCATCTTTCCGCCAGTGGATGAAAGTTACATCAAGGCTAAGGTTCATGACGGCTTCTATAGCAATGCAACCGAGCTCGTGCGCGATGCCGTGCGGAGGCTGCGCGAATTCGACGACAATAAATATGCTCGCCTAATGACGGCTCTCGATGAGGGAGACAGGGCTATAAAGGAAGGACGTACCGAGCCTTACACACCGCAATTGCTCGACCAAATCGAACAGGATGCAAGACATGCCGCTGCCGAGGGCAGAAAGCCGAATCCCGATGTCTGCGCCTGAATTTCGACTTGAGCTTACCGAACCGGCAAAAGCGGATTTCCGAGACCTTTTGTCGTTCACGCTTCAGACTTGGGGAGAGTTGCAATTTATAGAATATAAAAACAAGATCAACAATGCCCTGAACGCCATTGCCGATAATCCGAACATAGGCCGCAAAAGACATGGTCTGATGGTATACTCGACGGGACGGCACATGATTTTTTACCGTATGGAAAAGACAACACTTTACGTCCTCCGCATTCTGCATGAACGAATGGATGCCGTGCGGCATTTACCTGGCAACTCGATAAACCGATAACCCGAATAACGTCTCAAAACCCAGCATCTTCATTTTTGTTGTACTTATGGTATTGAAATTGTGTGTCAAATGTACTAACATATTGACACATCAATTCCAGATGAGGAGAATATCCATGGCAACCACACGAACGATTGTAAAACGGACCGCGAAATCATCTCGATTTGGTCTTCGGGCCACACCGGAACAGGAGATCATTCTGCGTCGGGCGGCAGAGTTGTGTCACAAGACAATGACAGAATTCATCCTGGACAGTGCCTATCATGCCGCCGAGGAGGTACTATTGAATCAACGGCTGTTCACGGTTTCCGGTAGTCGATATGAAAACCTTCTGGATCTGTTGGATCGCCCGGCTGAAGACAATATCGGGCTACAGGACCTGTTTTCCAAATCTGCACCCTGGGATCAGCAATGTCCCTGAGCGCGCCCCGATTGCTGAACAGCAGTCATCGTATTTTGCATTTTGATTGTGGCAAACCGGCACTGAATGAATGGTTGGTCCGTCATGCCGGTCAGGCTCAGTCAAGCGGTTCGGCCAGGACATTTGTTGTATCCGACAGTGATGAGATCGTCGGATACTATAGCCTGACCGTCGGACAGGTGGACTCAATTGAAGCGCCAATGCGAATCCGCAAGGGCATGGGACAGTGTCCTGTTCCCGTGGTTCTGCTTGCCCGGCTTGCCGTTTCTCTGCAACATCAGGGAAGCGGCATTGACAGAGGTCTCCTCCATGATGCTGTTCGACGCACCCTCGTGATTGCCGAACAGGCAGGAATCCGCGCATTGCTGGCTCACCCAATCGATGAAAATGCATCCCGATTCTATCTTCGTTTTGGTTTTATCCCTTCACCGCTTCGCGAACAACAGCTTCTGCTGCTATTAAAAGATGCGCGTCGTCTGTTTTCGGCTCCACCGTCCCATTAATGGCCGTCATGAAAAGATACTGAAAAGTAACCATGCCAAACAGAGTGCAAAATATTCCTGATTCCTTTCCCAAAGCACCATTGACGGATGTGGCGGACGATCTGCTCCATCAGGCCAACGGAAAACTGGACAGGAAGCGAAAGTCCTCCATGGGACAATTCATGACCCCTTCACCGGTAAGCGGATTCATGGCGTCTCTATTTAAAGAGACTTCCGGAGCCATAGAACTGCTTGACGCCGGTGCGGGCTTCGGGGCTTTGACGGCGGCTTTTATTAACCGTTGTTGCACGGAAGGGAAAAGACCGGAATCCATCAAGTCAACGGTTTATGAGGTTGAGCCGGTCCTGTTGCCTTTTCTTCGAGAAATGCTGGATCACTGCGGCGATGCGTGCGTGGATGCGGGAATCGCTTTTGAGTCCGTCATTCACGAGGACGATTTCATCATGGCGGGCAGAAATCTTATCGAGAAAACGCTGTTTACCTTGCGTCGGAAACAGCCGCACTTCTCCCATGTCATATTGAATCCACCCTACAAGAAAATGCGAAGCGATGGTGAGCACCGGTTGCTGCTTCGTTCCATCGGTATCGAAACGGGCAATCTCTATGCCGCCTTCGTGGCGATTGCCTTGAAAATGCTTCGCCCGGGCGGCGAGCTGGTTGCCATCACACCGCGAAGCTTTTGCAACGGCCCCTATTTCAAGTTGTTTCGGCGATTTCTTTTGAAAACGGCATCCATCGACCGTATTCATATTTTTGAATCCAGAAACAAGGCTTTTGCCCATGATGAGGTCTTGCAGGAAAACATCATTTTCCATCTCACAAAGGGCGCTGCCCAGGGGCAAGTCGTAATTTCCTCCACCGAACAGGCCGATTTCTCCGGTGGAATGACCGTTCGTCATGCGAATTTCTGCCAGATCGTCAAACCTGACGACTCGGACATGGTGATTCATGTGACGCCTGATGAGCGGGCCGTTGGTGTCGAACGCCGTATCAAATTACTGCCCTGTACGTTGCGCGAGCTGGGTATCGAAGTTTCAACCGGCCCTGTCGTTGATTTCCGGCTAAAGGAATATCTACGCATGGAGCCTGAAGAAGGGTCATTTCCCCTGATTTACGCAGTCCACTGCGAAAATGGTTTTGTGCGATGGCCCCTGCAAATGCGTAAGCCGAATGCAATAGCAGATGCAGTGGAAACAGGCAAATGGCTCTTTCCGAATGGCTGGTATACCTTGACGCGCCGGTTTTCGAGCAAGGAAGAGAAGCGCCGGATTGTTGCCACGGTCCATGATCCCAGCCGTGTTCCCGGCGAACGGATAGGCTTTGAAAACCACCTCAACCTGTTTCATGCTATGAGAAAGGAGCTCTATCAGGCAATCAAGGTGGGAAACCTTTTCGAGCAGTTAAGTGGTCAAAAACTGATGCTCCATTGTGGATAAATACCCCTTGCTTTGGCAAATATCTCATTCAGCTTAAGGATGCATTACAAAACAACTTGACTATTTCTCTATTATAGAGATATGCTGTATCTATGTCAATCATATTAGAGCAAATCAAGATACGGAGCGACCTGTTAGTCTCAGTTTTAGATGAAAGGCAGTATCGGTTGTACT
>CAIVVZ010000479.1 GCA_903909505.1 uncultured Desulfobacteraceae bacterium | reverse complement strand
GATTCTTAAGTATCAAAATTTTCAAAGTCCTGCTGAAAGACTGAACAAGTTTCGTTATCATGAAAATTGGCTGCATAACCTGATGATATCAGCTTCTTTGGGAGGATACAAAACGATCCCCCCAAATCCGTTATAATCAGGGAAAATTAATGCCCAGCCGAGCGCTTAACCGGTCGCGAGCCGCTTCTTGAACAACATCAAGGAAAGGAGGAGATGATGACAATCAACTATGTTTGTTTATCGGACATGCATCTCGGGCAGGACAACAGCCTGCTCACGAATCTGGTTCAGGCAGATGCGGCTTTGGATCATAGTGACGCCAGCCCGGTGCTGAAGGCCTTGTGTAAGGGCTTGCGTGAATTAATCAGCCTCGCCAATGCAGGTACCGGTGTTAAACCCGTACTGATCCTGAATGGCGACATTCTGGAGCTGGCCCTGGCAGATGTTAACGACGCCGCCATGGTGTTTAGGCGCTTCCTCGACTGCCTCATGCCGAAAGGTGAGGAAATCTTTTCCGATGTGATCTATATTCCCGGCAACCATGATCATCATCTCTGGGAAATGGCGAGGGAGACTCAGTATGTCGAGTATTTGAAAGAAGATTTCCCTGACCCGCTTCCGTCGCCCTGGAATACGACGAATATATTTATGGGAGATAAGCCACCCCTGGTCAGCTATTTTCTGAACGGCGTGATCCGTCACTACGACAAGTCAAGCCCCATCAGCGTCAAGATGGTTTATCCCAACCTGGGGATTCGCGATGAGAGCAAACAGCGGTATGTCATCTTTAACCATGGCCATTATATCGAAAGCATCTATCTGCTCATGACGGAAGTCATGTCCTTGATTTTTCCGGACAGGGATAAGCCGGTGGAAGTTTGGGATTTCGAGAAAGAGAATTTTGCCTGGATCGACTTTTTCTGGTCCGTGATGGGACGATCCGGTTCCGCCGGCAGCAAGGTCGAGGCGATTTACGAGGCCCTGCCAGTGGAAAAGGCCAGAAACAAGCTTATTTCCAACCTCTGCGCCAGTCTTGCCAAAAAGTACGATCTGCCCGGCTGGGGCGACTGGATGGAAGAAAAGATGCTGGAAAAAATTCTGATCGGTCTTGCCGAGTATCTGACAAAGAGTGAACGCTCCCAAACAGACGGACTTTTGAGCGATGATGCACGCAAGGGGTTATGGCAGTATCTGGAAGGGCCGCTACATCGTCAACTGCTCGGTTTCCTGAAGGAAGATCAGAACCAGACCGACGAAAATAAACTGGTTTTCCCCAAAGCCATCACCTTCGTTTTCGGACACACCCATAAGCCCTATCAGGAGGATGAGGATTTCGGTGGCTATCCGGTCTGGGTGGATGTCTACAATACAGGGGGATGGGTTGTGGAATCGGTAACGAGAGAACCGATTAAGGGTGCTTCCGTCGTGTTGTTTGATGAGAATCTGTATGTCACATCCCTCCGGCTCTATAATGAAGCCGATGCGGCTTCCGGCTACCGGGTACAGGTGGTTCAGGCTTCTCCGCAAAGACAAGGTGCAGCGGGAAATTCATTCCATGCAGCGATACAGACTCTAGTGAATACGATGGGCGCAACATGGGATGAATTCTCTCAGGAAACCGCACGGGCCGTGGATATCCGTGCCAAACACCTGAAGGCGAAGCTGGCACGGACGGCAGGGTGATCCGGAAATTCTGACCCCAGTATCACAGAAAAAGAATATGAGTATGACTAAACATCCTTTCTTTGGTATGTCAACTCAAGATTCCCAGAAATCCGTAACAGATGAATTAAACGATGTTTAATTTCATTGTCCTTCCGTTTACAGAAAACATTGGACATCGTGCGTCTATTTATATCGAAGAATACACATCGGCTACAGGTCTCAGATCTGGCGATGCAGTAATAGCTGCGACGGCGGTCGAAAATAACTTGCCCCTGGTGTCAAGTAATGTAAAGCACTTCAAAAAGATTAAAGAGATACAATTGAAAAGCTTTAAACCATGATTTTATGACGCTACAGGCGGACACCCGGTTGAAGGCTGCCCACAGCAACCGCGATTCGAACCATAATTGAGGAGGAGACAATTCGTACGAACCAAAGGGGATCAGGCTGGTCGGGCCGTTGCCGGCGGCCATGCAGAATTACACGAGCTACGAGGCCGTGCTGATGAGCGGCGCAACGGCAGCCGAGGCAGCGCGAGCCGTCCTGCGTCACCTGGCCACACCTGCGGCGAAGGCTGCATTCACCGCAGGCGGCGTCGAGTAAGCGATGCGATGTTCTATAGATGAGGCGTCTTCCCGGATGTCCGGCGTTATTTTTTCAGATACTTGTCAAACCATGCCGTGCACCGGCCCCAGGCATCTTTGGCAGCTTCGGGCCGGTAACTGGGACGGTAGTCCGCATGGAATGCATGCGGTGCTTCCGGGTAAAGCACAAACTCGGCCGTCTTTCCGGCGGCTTTAAGCGCTGCCTCCATCTCCTTGACATCGGCTACGGGGATACCCATATCCGCCGCACCATACAGGCCAAGGACCGGGCAAGTGATTTTCTCCGCGACATCAAGCGGCCCAAACGAACGCACACCCGGTGTTATGGCGGGCCGAATCTGACCATACCAGGCCACCGCTGCCTTGATGCCACGGTTGTGAGCGGCAAAGAGCAGGGTGTACATGCCGCCCCTGCAGAATCCCGTCACGCCGATTCGCTCCGCCTGTCCTGCCGGATGCTTTGTTGCATAGGTCATGATGGCGTCCAGATCTCCCATGACCCGTGCATCCGGAATTGGATCGACCACTTTCCGGACCGCATCGATGTCCGGCAGATTCAAAACTCCGCCTTCCCGTGCATAAGGCTCAAAGGTGATACTCATGAAACCCTCCCTGGCAAAGCGGCGGGTGACATCCTTGATATGCGCGTGCATGCCGAAGATTTCCGGAATAACAAGGACAACAGGGTATTTCCCGGAAGCCGCGGGACGCGCCTCATAAATGGGAATCTTAAAACCTTCAACAGACACCACGCCATCCGTAGCGATGATGCCATCGCCGGGAGTGGTGATGACTTCTCCCGCCACTGACTCCGCGGCCATTGCAAAGCCGGTCAGGCCGATGCCTGCTGCGCTCATCCGGGCCAGAAACTGCCTTCGGGACATTCCTTCATATGCATTTGACAGCCAATTTTCACCCATGAATACCTCCTTTGTTCTGAATTAAAAACCGGTAAATAAAAAATCAAGAGCAGCAATAATTTCAGTACGGTGCGATTTGAGAGAACACACCTTTTCTCCTAAAGATCGAAAAGAAATACCGGCCAATTCTGCTGTAGACATGAATACAGGGATATCGCTGATTGTAAATTGAAGGTTGAGATGCGTGATGGCTTTTCCCATAATAGATGATGATATTAGTGGTACCACCACTCGTGTCGAAAGTGCATTCAGCAGATCGGCCTGGATATCAAGGAGATAGGGAATCGTCTCATTTGTTTCTGGATTTGTGTTTCTATAGACATCAAATTGTGTCATTAGAACGTCCTCAAGCCATCGCTGAAAACGCCGCAGGCTTCAATTCTTCGGTTGTATTTCTCAATGGCATCATGATTTGTCTCCTTCCATTTACAGCGTTTTTCTTCAAGCAACATCTCGGCAAGGCGTTGTTCCAATACTTTTGAAAGATTAATGCGACAATTTTTTACTTGCCGAAGAAGATCGCTGTTGATGCTAAGATTTGTAGCTTTTTTTGGGGCGTTTAAATCATAGAGATTCACTTGCATATCTGCCTCCTCATGCGCATTGACTATGCCTACATATTATCATTTTTATACATGATTGCAACCATTATAGATTGATGTTCGGGGTAAAGCATTTGAAAAAACCCTCACTTTTTGCCTGCCATCCAGAAAATATCAATGCTGGAAAGCTTTTGTCCGTCAACCTTTAAGGATGTCGAAAGCTGCCATGCCCCTGAGCATTATCCAATGGCCATCTCGAATTCATAAGGCCAATTTTTGGGATACCCCCTGCAAAATTATTACCCTAACCCCAACAAAAATGACTTCAAGAACAAAATAAACTTGACATGCTTGGCTGGATGCATAAAATACAACGCTTATTGTTCATTTTTGTTTCAATGACCATCCGGTGGGATTGATACCGCAGTTTCATCTGCCGGACAATCCGTATTCAGTATCTTAAAGGGCGCATATGAAATATTGGCGAGTTCCTCTGGATTCGAAGGAAATTGAGGTTTCCCGCGGAATCGTGGTGATTGTTGAAGAAAGATGCAAGGGCTGCGGCTATTGTATTGCCTTCTGCCCCCGCGATGTGCTTGAGCTGTCTCCCAAATACAATGTCAAAGGCTACCACCCGCCCCTTGTCAAAAAGCCGGAGGACTGCGTGAACTGCCATTACTGCGAAACGATCTGTCCGGATTTTGCCATCTACTCACTGGAAATTCCGCCGGAATTGCCGCATCAGGCCGTTGTTCCGGAGTTTGCGACTGAAGTTACGACGGATCCTATATAATAATGAAAGCGACGGTATGAAACCTGCTGTGCTGACCGGTGAACACTTTATGACGGGCGATGTTGCCTGCGCGGAGGGCGCTCTGGCGGCAGGGTGCCTTTTTTTCGGGGGGTATCCCATTACGCCGGCAACCGAGATCGCCGAACACATGGCCTCCCGTCTTCCCGATGTCTGCGGGACCTTTGTGCAAATGGAAGACGAAATCGCCGCCATGGCCTCGATTCTCGGGGCTTCCTGCGCCGGAGTCAAGAGCATGACCGCCACTTCCGGTCCGGGATTCAGCCTGATCATGGAAAACCTGGGGCTCGGCATCTGCACGGAAACCCCGTGCGTGGTGGTCAATGTTCAGCGGGCGGGTCCCTCCACGGGACTGCCCACCCTGGGCGCGCAGGGGGACATGATGCAGGCAAGGTGGGGGTCGCACGGCCATTATGAAATCATCGCCCTGGCGCCGGCATCGCCGCAGGAGCTTTTCTATCTGACGATCACGGCCTTTAATCTGAGTGAAACCTACCGGACCCCGGTTCTGGTCATGACGGATGAAGTCACGGGACACCTGAGCGAGCGGGTGGTCATTCCGGATGCAAGTGCCATCAAGCTGCGCCACCGTCCGGCTCCCAAGGGCAGAAAAGACCGTTTCAAGCCTTTCCAGCCGGGCCCCAATGGTGTGGCGCCCATGGCCATTGCCGGCGAAGGCTACGGCATTCATGTGACCGGGCTGACCCACGATGAACGGGGCTACCCCGGCATGAACGTCGAAACGCAGATCGAGATGATGGGCCGGTTGACCCTCAAGATTCAAAATAACCTCGATGACATCATCCGGACGGAAAGTTACCGGATGGAGGATGCGCAAATCGTCATTGTCTCCTATGGCATCTCGGCCCGCAGCAGCCTGGCGGCGGTTGATGAAGCCAGGGACCAGGGCATCAAGGCAGGGCTGCTGCGGCTGATTACCGTCTGGCCTTTTCCGGAAAAGCAAATTCAAAAGCTGGCGGAAAGGGTACGCGGATTTGTG